>NZ_NUHI01000040.1:0-31298 GCF_002575105.1 Bacillus sp. AFS053548
ACAATTATATGGGCACAACCAAATATTATAAAATATAACTTAGTTTCCGTTACATTCATGCTCTTTCTAAAACTTTTCCTTCTTTTACAAGTAGCGTACGAGTCGAGACATTACTTGCGAATTCCATGTCGTGAGTAATGACTAGAATGCTCATTCCGTCATTTGCTAATTTTTTCATAATCTCAGCAATTCCGTTCGTTAGTTCAGGATCCAGTGCTGAAGTAGGTTCATCAAAGCAAAGAATTTTTGGCTGTAGTGCACATGCTCTAGCGATTGCTACACGTTGCTGCTGGCCACCAGATAACTCGTTTGGTAATGAATTTGCTTTATCACTAAGACCAACTTGTTTTAATAAATCTATTGCTCTTTTTGTAGCTTCTTCTTTATTCATACCTAGTACAAGAGTAGGGGCTTCAATAATATTTTCAATTACTGTTTTATGTGGGAATAAATTATAGTTTTGAAAAACGAGTCCAACGTTTTTTCTTACTTTTAAAAGATCTTTTTTAGATCTTATCATTTGGCCATCTATTTCAATTGATCCGCCATCGAAGCTTTCTAAACCATTAATACAACGAAGTATTGTCGTTTTACCGGCCCCTGATTGTCCTAGTAGAGTAACGATTTCTCCTTTATTAACTTCAAAAGAGACTTCATTTAATACGGTTTGTTTATTAAACTGTTTTGTTAAGTTATTTACTTTTAACATTTTTAGTCTCTCCTTATTTATAATATGAATATCGATCTTCTAATCGTTTAAATAAATTCGTTAATATTGCTGTTAGTAGTAGATAAATAATACCAACGAAAACAAGAGGCAGTAGTGATGCGCTTGTATTAGATGCGATTTTAGCTACTCGAAGCATATCATCAAGTCCAACTACATATACAAGAGCTGAATCTTTTACTAGCGTAATTACTTCGTTTGAAACAGGAGGTAATACTTTTTTAGTCATTTGAGGCAGAATAATTCTTTTAAAAGTTTGACTGCGACTCAAGCCTAAAACCTCTGCTGCTTCATATTGACCTTTATCAACTGATTGAATACCCGCTCTGAATATTTCTCCAAAATAAGCTGCATAATTAAGTACAAATGCGATAATAACTGTTGTAAAACGGTCAAAGACAATTCCGACTAATGGTAAACCAAAAAAGATAAAGATTAATTGTAAAAGTAGAGGTGTACCACGCATTAATAAAATATAAGAACTAATAATTGATTTGATTGCTGTAATATTCGAAAGTCTTCCAAGTGCAATGATGATTCCAAGTGGAATTGCTAACGCTAGAGTAATTAAGAAAACCTCTAGCGTTACTTTTAATCCATCAAGCATGGAAGGTAATAGAGATGTAATTTGTTCCATGATCGTAAGCTCCTTTTTATTTCAATGTACCGAACCATTTTTTATAAATTTTGTCGTAGGTGCCATCTTTTTTCATAGCACCAATTTCTTTGTTAATTTTTTTAAGTAAAACAGAATCATCTTTTCTAACGCCAATTCCATACTCTTCTTCACCAAAGTTGTCTTCTAAAATTTTGTATTTGTTTTGGCCTCTTTTGTTCATGTAATATCTAGCCAATGTTTCATCCGCTACAACCACATCTACACGTTTTGATTCTAAGTCCATTAAAGCTTGGTTGTTATTTTCATATAATACAGGTTTACTACCGTTAAATGATTTTACTAAGTTTTTATCTTTATTAACTGCATCTAAAGAACTTGATCCTTCTTGAATCCCAACATTTTTACCTTTTAGATCTGATTTTGTTTTTATTTTTGAATTTGCTAGAGTGATAATAACTTGTCTATTTTTTAAATATGCATCTGAAAAATTTACTTTTTTCTTACGCTCGTCTGTAATTGAATAGCCGTTCCAAATTGCATCAATATTTCCTGATTTTAATTCAGTCTCTTTCATTGACCAATCAATTGGTTGGAAAGTTACTTTCATATCTTCACGTTTAAATACTTCTTTTGCTAAATCAATATCAAAACCTACAACCTTACCTTTATCATCTTTAAAACCCATTGGTACAAAAGTATCATCTAATCCAACGACTACTTCGTTTGCATTTCGTTTTTCTTTTCCACAACCAGTTACAACTAATATTGAAATCATACAAATGATAATTGCTGACATTAATTTTTTATTCATTTTACTCTCTCCCTTAAAATATTTTTGGAAAAACAAAAAACTCCCGTCCTCTAGCTATATGAAATAGCTAGAGGACGGGAGTATTACTCACGTGGTTCCACCTCTATTTTATTGATACCTCACGATACCAACCTCTTCAAGTGCAGCAATTAAGCTATACTCTAGCACGATAACGGGTGCAGGGAATCCGGAAACAGTCTACTACCAAAAAGGGTTCGGTGCTCAGCTCAGAGATGTGTTCAAAATATCGTCTTATGCCCCTCGCACCAACCGGGAACTCTCTGTTTAAGAACTTAATACTTTTACTATTTCTCATCAATGCTTTTAAAATTAAATTTTCAAATATGTTCAATACTGCAGTTTTTATAAAATCAAACTAGTTTGTTTTGCGATGAACAAATAATATTACAGATTACAAACAACTGTCAACAAATTTTATTTATAAAAACTTTGATTTTGTCAAAATTTGGGTAGGGAATTTCTCGGGAAATATGGAAAATTGTCGATTGAATGCTGATAAAACTGATTGGGATTGTTAAATATTATCAATTCACAAAAATAACATATACTATATAAATTTACGATTAAAAAATATGATAAATTATCATTAAGAACGAGTGCGCCAACACTCGTTCTAGGTAACTAAATAAGCCGAGATGGTTTTATCTGTGAAATTCAAAGAAGTAACCCATGCCACGTCAAAGCATAGGGGCTATTTCTTTTTTGTTGCGTTGATAATACTAACCACCAATTGGATCAATGCAACGACAAAGGTCATTGCGATGATAATTTATTTATATTAACAAAAAATTCATGTGCTCAAAGTATATCTAAAAAATCGTATGATTTAATAAACATATATTAGAAAAGAACGAGTGCAGTAATACTCGTTCTAGGCAACTAAATAAGCCGAGATGGTTTTATCTATTAAAGTTTTTCTAAGAAGTAGCCCATGCCGAGCGAAGCATAGGGGCTATTTCTTTTTTGTTGCGTTGATCATACTAACTACCAATTGGATCAATGCAACGACAAAGGTCATTGCGATGATAATTTCTTTATATTTAACAAAAAATTCATGCGCTCAAAGTATATCTAAAGAATCGTATGATATAATAAACATATATTAAAAAGAACGAGTGCTTTAACACTCGTTCTAGGTAATTGAATAAGCTGAGATGGTTTTATCTAGTTATATCATAAGAAGTAGCCCATGCCAGGCCAAAGCATAGGGGCTATTTCTTTTTTGTTGCGTTAATAATACTAACTACTAATTGAATCAATGCAACGACAAAAGTCATTGCTATGAAGATTAGAGTAAGTATTTCAAGTGTTTGCATTGGCATCACCACCTTTCTACAAAAATGCGTAGAAAAGAAGATAAAACCAATTCCCCTATGCTATTCAATTGCCTAGTTTTATTATAATAAAATAATTATGAGTAAATTGAAGTTATAATTATAAAATTTAAACAATTTCATGAAGTTTTAGAATGATTACAATTCTGTTCGGTTGGTAAAAATTGAACAGAGTGTGGAAATATTAATATCTTAAAAATTATTGTATGATAGTATTATAGTTTTTTTAGAGCGAAAAATATGGATATAGATAATGTAAAGTAGGAGAGTAGAATGAGAAAATTTAAGAAAGTTTATATAGAAATTACAAATATATGTAATTTGAAGTGTAATTTTTGTCCGAGCCCAACCTTGGAGAGACCGTTGAAGTTTTTGGACGAGAAAGCATTTACTCATGTTATCAATTCGGTTAAACCTTATACGGATCATATTTATTTTCATTTGATGGGTGAGCCATTTTTAAATACAAAGCTCGGTAGATTTTTGGATATTAGTCATGAGAATGGTTTGAAGGTTAACATAACAACGAATGGTACGTTAATTAATAAAGTAAAGGATTTATTAATTGAATCCAAAGGTTTAAGACAAATCAATTTTTCACTTCATAGTTTTGAGGCGAATGATTTAACGAAGGATTTGCACGATTACGTTGAAAATATTATGAACTTCATTAATGAAGCGAATGAAAAAAGTGATATGATTTGTGCAATTAGGCTTTGGAATATGGATAGTGAAGAGTTAAGAGCAAGTAACTCACTGAATATTGATATTTTAAATTTACTTGAGGAAAAACTGAACTTAGATTTTTCTTTAAGTGAAAGACTTCAGGAAACACATAATATTAAACTGCGCGATAAAATTTATTTAAATATGGCAGAAAAGTTTCAGTGGCCAGACATGGGTAATGATATCATCGATGAAAATGTATTCTGCTATGGTTTAAGGGATCAGATCGGTGTATTAGTTGATGGAACAGTAGTACCATGTTGTTTAGATAGCGAAGGGAAGATTCCGTTAGGGAATATTTATGAGACATCATTAGAAGATATTTTAAATTCTGAGCGTGCAAGAGCAATTTATGATGGTTTCTCAAGACGATGTGCAGTGGAAGAATTATGCAAAAGATGCGGTTATGCAAAACGACATAAAAAGTAATTTTTGGTAAAAAGCGCTTTCTTTTTAAAAGAAAGTGCTTTCTTATTTAAAAGTAAAAAAAAGCTATATTAATCCCCAAAATTTTATAGTAGTATAGTTTAGTCTGTTTAAAATTTTAGGAGGATTTACATCAATGAAAGACGTACAACAAATTAAAATTACTACTGCAGATCCATCTGCAATTGGTTTATTCGGTTTAGCGATGGTAACGCTTGTTGCCTCAACACAAAAATTAGGGATTACTGATGGTGTTTCATTAATATTACCTTGGGCGATATTTTTAGGTGCTATTGCACAATTATTTGCGAGTATCCAGGATTTTAAACATAATAATGTTTTTGGAGCAACAGCATTTGGGGCATATGCTTTCTTTTGGTTAGCTGTTGGTACTACTTGGTTAATCCAATTAGGTGTTTTTGGAGAAGCATTAATGAAAGCTGCTGATGTTAAACAACTTGGTTTTGCTTTTGTAGGATATTTAATCTTTTCAATTTTTATGACAATCGGTGCAGTGGAAACTCATAAGGTATTATTTACTATTTTTGTTTTAATTGATTGTTTATTTATTGGATTATCATTAAGCACATTAGGCTTTATGGAAGAAGCTACACATACTTTTGCAGCATATAGTGAATTAGGAATAGCAATTATGTCATTTTATGGATCGGCTGCAGCTGTATTAAATAGTCACTTTGGAAGAGAATTCTTACCTGTAGGGAAACCATTTGGGATTTTTAAAGCGAAATAATAATTCAGTCTTAAAATTAACTTTTTGGACTATGTCTATACACAAAAACCTTTACCATTGGAGTAAGGGTTTTTTTTATAAATATTTGTATTGTTTAATCGGAAATGACAGATGATAATATCGTGCTTTTAATAAGGTAAAGAATGAAAGGTGGAAATTCGTTTGACGACACTATTGTATATCACAGCACATCCTCACGATAAGTCTACTTCATACAGTATGGCAGTTGGTGATGCATTTATCGAGAGTTATAAAGCTGCACATCCTAATGACCAAGTAGTACATATTGACCTTTATAATGAAACGATACCTCATATTGATGCTGAAGTATTTGCAGGTTGGGGGAAACTTCAATCTGGAGGGTCTTTTGATACACTTTCTTCAGGCGAGCAATCAAAAGTAGGAAGATTAAATGAGATTGTAACTCAATTTGCTGAAGCAGATAAATATGTATTTGTAACACCATTATGGAACTTTTTATTCCCTCCAATTATGAAAAACTATATTGATGCGATTTGCGTTGCTGGTAAAACTTTCAAATATACTTCTAATGGTCCTCAAGGATTATTAGGTGGTAAAAAAGCATTGCATATCCAGGCACGTGGTGGGGTTTATTCAGAAGGTCCAGCTGCAGGCCTTGAAATGGGACATCGCTATATTGGCGTGATAATGGGCTTCTTAGGTGTTCAAGATTTTAATGGAATTTTTGTAGAAGGTCAAAATCAATTCCCAGACCGAGCACAAGAAATTAAAGAACAAGCAATTCAAAAAGCTAAGGAAACTGCAAAAGATTTTTAATTTACAACAAAAAAACTCACACTTTTGTGAGTTTTTTTATTGTGGAAAATAGTAGTTTAAGGTTTTTCTTTACTCATTTTCACATTGCCAAATCGGTAAATAAATCCGGAATATGGATCCTTCGTTTTCCTTACTACTTACTTTAATCTTGCCTTTAAATTTTTCAATTATATTAAAGCAGACGGTTAATCCAATCCCTGTGCCTCTTTCTTTTAGTGAGTAGAAAGGAGTGCCTAGCTTTTCAATTGTTTCTTGGGACATTCCAATTCCTGTGTCTATGATTTCAATAAGTGCATATTCATTTTCTTGTAATAGATTGATTGTTATAAATCCTGCATCGTGCATTGATTCGATTGCGTTTTTCATCAAGTTAACGAGAACTTGTTTAAATTCAATCGGATTTATTTTTGTATAAAGTATTTGATTTAAGTTTAAATGGAAACCGATGCTTTGACTATTTGCCATCGAGGCAAGCAAATCAGTTACATTCATTATTTCTTTATTTACCTCTACGACTTGTAGCGTTTCAGTTTGGGGCTTTGCTAGTGATAAATAGTCATTAATAATGATTTGAGCGTATTCTAATTCTTTTAGCATTGCATCGACATAGTATTTTTCGTCTGGGTTCATTGTTTTTGATTTTTGAAAAAGTTGTGCAAAACCTTTTACGACAGTAATTGGATTACGAATTTCATGTGCGATCGTTGCAGCTAGTTGACCAATCGAATTTAATTGTTTCGCGTGTTGTATTTCCTTGTGATTGGCTTCTAAAGCTATAACCTTCGTCTCAGTTTGTAAAAATACAAATAAGAGTATTAATTGAATCGATAGGAATTCTAATATATTGCCGACAGGGTCTAATGCTATATAAGAATATTTTTCTTTTAGATTAGTGAACGAGATTAGTAATACAAAAGTAGGTCCAATTAGTATATTTAATGCCCAGCCGATATAAAATGCTATGCGATTATATAAAAAGATCGTAAATATTGGGATGATTGCTACAAAACTATACATTGTTGATGTGTCAGGGTATGTCCAAAATTTAATATACACATATAGCGAAGAAATGGTCGTAAATAATACTTTTGAAAATGTGTTATCTTTTTTAACAAAATTGAATAAAGCAAAAATAACAATGAACATTAAGATTACTTGAGTAATAAGTTCAATTGGATGATCCTTAAAAGTTAAAGGAGAGAGTGTAATTCCTACTAGCAATAAGGAAGTGAGTGAAGCCATAAAAAAAATATAAATTCGACGGCTCCTTTTGTTGTAGTACTCTGTATTTTTCATGCTTCAATCTCCGTTCTGAAAAGAAACTTTCAATAATATTTTACACTTTTCAGAAAACTATTTATAGATAAATTATGACAAAATTAATATAAAAGAGACCAAAAAGTATATTTTTTTGGTCTCTTCAAAATGTAGACAAAGTCCTTGAGTTTCAGACTGATTGCAAGCGCTTGTCTTTTAAGGCGCGAAGCCTGGTTAGGAGCGAAAGTTACCCTAGACGATAATGAGCACCCGAGCGGGCAGTCGAAGCAACGAAGAAAGCGAGCGTTTGGCGGGCAGTCTGAATTAATCAGAAAATGAAACAGTGATCGTTACAATCTCAGAAGGGTTACCTGTTCTAATTGGAGGTCCCCAAGTTCCAAATCCTGATGAAACGACAAAGTGTGAACGTTCTTTTTGTAAATAGCCCCAATCAACTTCATAAAGTCGACGGGTAATTAAGTGATTTGGCATAAACTGGCCGCGATGTGTATGTCCGGACACTTGTAAATCTACGCCTAATTGAGTTGGAATTTCTAAATGATAGGGCTGATGATCAAGTAAGATAATTGGTTTTGTATGATCGATTCCTTCAAGTAGTTCATGTAAATCTAAGCGCTTTTTACTTGCAAGGTCTTTACGACCAACGATATAGAAATTGTGATCAACTAGTTCTTTCTCATCTAATAAAATATGGATACCAGCATCCTTTAAATGCCGGGCAAGTAAATCTAAATGTCCACCGTAATAATCATGATTACCAGGGACTGCATATATACCAATCTTTGGCTTTAACTTTTTCAACGTTTGAATCATATTTTCCTCAACAAATGGAGTAATATCTTCATCAATAATATCTCCAGCAATTAAGACTAAATCAGGAGCAAGCCTATTAATCTTTTCAACAAGAAACTCTAATCTTTTATTCGTGACTAATGTGCTTAAATGTAAATCCGAAACTAGTACAATTGCTAGTTCTTTATACTTTTCATTTGGTTTATCAACATTGATGTCATAATGAACAATCTGTGTTTCTAGTGCACTTTTTCTACCTTTTATAATGAGGTTTGCGACACATAATATGACAATTGTTCCAAGTATCACAGTAATGCTTCTTGTTTTGAAAGATGTAAATTCTCTTAAAATCAGTCCAATTAAATCAGCAACGACGACAAAGAAAATTAAATAATAAAAGATGGCTAACCAGTATGCTCCAATTTTATGGATTGGTTTAAAGAATGAAGTAGGAAGCTTACTCTTTAAAACTCTTGAAAGAATGTACGCAAAAGTTATTAACAGAAATACGATCCAATAGATTATTTTTATTGTTGGATTTGCCCATTTACTTAGCAAAGCATTAATATAAATCCATCCATTAAGACCTATGTAAAAATTAATTAGGAAAAAGAAAATCATAACCAAAATAATATTTAATACGATTCTTTTATTCATATTTATCCCTTTCATACGATAGTGGTAAGGTACTACTAGTATAAATGTTTAAACTTATAAACGCACCTATTTCACTTTCTATAAATTGAAAAATAGCATAAAAATATTAATCGACAGAATTTGAAAAATTGTGTGAGTTAATAGGGTAAAATAAAGGATTTTTGGAAGTTTTGTCGTATTATATTTATGTTAAATATATTTCGAAAATTTCGAATCTAGTGAGGATAAAAACGTGTTAATCGAAAAACTTTTGCTACATGTTTTAATCATATTAAGTCCAATATTAATATACAGTATTATTTATGAAAGGCATGGCTATAAAGATAAAATTTATCTTTTTGGCATGTTTCAGGCTGTAGCAGGTTTTTTTTGCATGGCCTTTCCATATCCAGCATATGGGTTATTTTGGGATTTAAGATATATACCACTAACGATTGCGTTTCTTTATTGCGGTTATCGCTGGGGAATCGTGACTTTTTTAGCAATCTTATTAGCTAGAATAATTTTAGGTGGTGACGCTATCATATTTGGTATGATCAGTATTACCTTATCCTCACTAGGGTCTTTAATTTTATTTAAATGGTTTTGGACATTTAAGCCTAAACAGAGAATACTTGCAACAGCTCTTATTAGTTTATGGCCTGCTTTAGTTCAACTAGGAATCTTATTTACTTTTTTATTCGTAAATAAGATTAGTTTTAAAAGCGATTACAGACTATTTGGGTTAGTTCTTATCTTCATTGTAATAGAGTTAGTCGCAATTACTTTAGGAGCAAAACTAATTGAAACACTAATTGAAAATAAAATACTGCATAAAGAAATCCAAAGAGCTGAGAAACTTAATACGTTAAGTGAAATGGCAGCTTCTATTGCTCATGAAGTTAGGAATCCACTTACAGTTGTTAAAGGTTTCCTACAATTAATGCAAGAAAGCAAAGACAATCAGTCTATGGAATATTTACCGTTAGTATTGGGTGAATTAGGTAGAGCAGAAGGAATCATTAATGATTATTTAAACTTTGCCAAACCACAATTTGAAAAAGTAGAAACGTTCAATTTAAAGCAATGCGTTTCAGATGTAGTCACCTTATTAGTTCCTTTAGCATTAAAGCAAAATGTTAAATTAAAAGGCGATACAGAAGTCGAAACATTTATAAATACAGATAAAAATCAATTTAAACAAGCACTAATAAACCTAATTAAAAACGCAATTGAGGCAACTAGCTCGGGGGGATTTGTACATACGAAGCTACACGAAGAAAAAGATAAAACGGTCATTACGATTAGAGATAATGGAAAAGGGATGACGAAAGAACAGCTTTCACGTATTGGTACTCTATTCTATTCAACTAAAGAAAAGGGAACTGGCGTAGGAACAACAGTTTCTGTTCGAATCATAGAAGCAATGAATGGAACAATCACCTTCGAGAGTAGCGTTGATGAAGGAACAAAAGTAACAATTAAACTACCAAAAGTTGAGCCTAAAGATCATGAAGTGAGTGGATAATTGATTTTATATTTTAAATGGTTACACGATTGGTTGCACTTTAATGGGAAATGTAAAAACGCTTAGAATTTAGACTAAGCGTTTCTATAAATATAAGTAGTCTCCATAATATTATTTCTTTCTAGCAAACCAAACCGTCCAACAGTCTTTTTCAATAATAGTAGATTGATGCTGAAGCTTATTATCGATGAATTTTACTAATTGATTTAGCTCTTCATCAGTGAGTTCATGAAGAATTGATCGACCTGTTCTAAGTAATAAATCGCTCCGAAGTGATTCTAAGTCAGTATAGATGCGTCTTGTTTCCCAAAGTTTTACTGTGTTTTCTATATGAAAGCCAGCTGATTCTAAAGCTGAGTGCATTTCTTGTGTATCATATCTTCTTGATATTTCTTTCTTTTTCAATTTTGGGTAAAGCTCAAAAAAATAACCTCGTATATGGTTTTCGTCTCCAGAAAGTAAACAATCTTCTGGCGTACGATCTTGTACGATTAATATTCCGTTCTTTTTTAGTAAACGATTTGCCTCATTGAAACAGGCATTTAAATTATCTAAATGATGGACTAAAGCTCTTTCCAAAACTACATCATAATTTGAAGATTGAAGTTTAGTATGATATGCATCTCCTTTACTAAAGGAAATATTACTGTAGTCTTTGCAATTTTCAGCAGCACCTTTAAGCATTTCCTCTGAAAAATCTACTGCCGTAACGTGGTTTACTTTTAACTTAGTGAAAGCTTTCGAATAAATCCCTCCACCGCAACCTATATCAACTGCGTCTTTTCCATACAAATCAATCTTATCCCTCATTAATTGAATCCATGATTGATCGGCCTCTCTAGTTGTATAAGTCTTATTATTTTGTGCATCGTGAAAGTTGATGGCCATTTGATTACCTCCCTAAATTTGATTCAGGTGCTTTTATTTACTAGTATAGACGATGATATTACACTGAATAATATCAATAAGTTATTGGCATTAATAAGATATTTTTATTAAGTAAAGCGTTAGATAAAAAGGAATGGTGAAAATGGAAGGTACTATAGAAAGATTTGAAAGCTTAAGAACTGAACTAATCAATCACTATGAAGCATCAAAAGGAAGTATCTTTGGACATAAAGGATTGAAAATACAAGGTAAAGTTTTTGTATTCTATAATGAACCTAATATTGTTGTAAAGTTAAAGCCAGAAGATGTTGCAACAGCTTTAAAATTAAATGGAGCAAAAAACTTTGACCCAATGGGTGGGAAGCCTATGAGAGAATGGGTTGAAATTCCATACGGGGATCAACAGTGGTTTGATTATGCAATAAAAGGTATGACATACGTTAAAAGTTTACTAAAAAATTAATAACTAAAAAATTTGTTTTTATAAGCCACGGATGGAAGTTTAATTATTCTATGGCTTTTATGTTAAGGGAGAATGATATAAGTGAACAATCGTAAAGTAGCAGTTTCTTGGAGTGGTGGGAAGGATTGTTGTTTAGCATTAGATTTACTAATTAAAAATAAATTTGAAGTGGCATGTCTAGTTTCAATGGTATCGAAAAAGGATGAAAGGAATCATGCGCACGGAACTCCGCTTAATTTCTTACAAATGCAAGCTGATGCAATTGGAATTCCTCTTGTCATGATTGACTCAGCAGGAAAATACGAGGAGTCAATGATTAATGGGCTAAAATCAATAAAAGAGCAATTTGACCTTTCTGCAATTGCATTTGGTACTCTGTATGTCGAGGAAGATCGACAATGGAATGAACTAGTTGCAACTAAGGTGGGACTTGAACCGATTTTCCCTGTGTGGATTAAGAAAAGTGAAACTACTAATTTACTAGATCAATGGCTTGAGACTGGATATAATGCAATTATTTGTAGGGCGAAAGAGAATATTTTTAATTCTACGATTGTAGGTAAGAGCCTAAATAAAGATTTAAAACAACTATTCATTAGCAAAGAAATCTGTTTAATGGGCGAGAGCGGAGAATATCATACGTTTGTAATTGATGGCCCATTATTCAAAGAACGCTTAAATATAGTAGATGCAGATACTATTTTAAATAGTGGATTATGGTCTTTAAATATTAAGGAAATACAAACAACTATTAAATAGATTTCTACTGAATTTTTATAAAGTAAATATAATTTGAGATTGCTATTAACATAGCTTTAGGGTAAATAAACAGCCTGTTGCAGCCAATCAAAAACAAGCTAAAATCACTTAAATATAATTAATTTAGGTGACTTTAGCTTGTTTTTAGTTTATCTTACTTTCAATCATTTCTAGCTAAGTACCAGTCAGCATAACGCTTAATACCCTCACTAATTGATACTTTAGGTTCATAGTTTAAATCCCTTTTGATTTTTTCAATATTTAGTGTATAGTCGTAACTTAAGAAATTGGCAATATGGTTGGAAACTTTTGGTGGTTTGTTAGTAATCCTCGCAATTATTTCCGAATTAAACGCGATAAATGACAGTAGTTTTGGAGAGATATTTTTTGTATTCAACTCTTTATTTAAGGCAAAAAAGAGTTGTTTAAGAACGTCAATTAAATAAATAGGTTGATCATTTGTAATATTGTAATACTCTCCATTAAAGGCATTATCTGCATTCATACAAGCGATGATCATATCGACAACATTATCGATATAAGTAAAATCCATTAGAACTTGTCCTTTATGAACTAATGGAATTCCTCCATTTTCATTTAACAGTATAAATCTTCCGAAAATCGTATGATCGAAAGGACCAAAAATTTGTCTAGGTCTTAGTGAGATTGCAGGTAGTCCTTTTTCAACTGCATCTTCAATAATTAAATCTGCC
This sequence comes from Bacillus sp. AFS053548, assembly GCF_002575105.1. Taxonomy (NCBI): domain Bacteria; kingdom Bacillati; phylum Bacillota; class Bacilli; order Caryophanales; family Bacillaceae; genus Bacillus; species Bacillus sp. AFS053548. Next base: position 13,271 of record NZ_NUHI01000040.1, read on the forward strand.
ATATATTTTGTTTCAGCGTAGTAATTAGAGTGCTTTGATGGCAGCGGATCACTTTCTTTAGCATCTTTACGACTCTCACTAGTAAAGTACACACTCGGGGTCGAAATATTAATAAACTTTTTTAAATTTGTTGAAAGTGAAGCTTTAACAATATTCTTCGTCCCCTCAACATTTGTTTTCTCAAATTCAGAGAAAGGTCCAAAAGGTGCTGCAAGTGCAGCACAATGGATTACATAGTCTACATTCTTTATATTTTCTTCTAATAAGATAGAGTCATTCAAATCTCCTTTGACAAAGGTGACATTCTCCATCTTGTTGAAAAATTTAGCTGCTTCCTCATTTCTTCCAAAGGCTATAACGGAATAGCCCAGTTCACTTAATTTTTTAGTTATATGTTTTCCTAAAAAACCCGTGGCACCACTTATGAAAACATTCATTATTCCACCCCAAAAAGAAATTATTGTCGCTCAAAGTTTATGAATCTCGTACCTTGGAAAGTTAGCTTTCCTGAATCGTTTTCTACTAATTGACCATAAATGAACCCATCAATTTGAAATTCAATTCTGTCTCCAGATTCGACCTCAACTGTAACATAATAATGTGTAGAGGAATGAGTGAACTGATTCGTATTTGCATGCTGAACATAATCTATTCTTTTAGTAACTATTTTTGCTGGGACAATTAATTTAGGTTGTTTATTATTATAGTTCCATTGCTTTAATCCTTTTATTAGTGCAAAAAATATACCTGCAAAAACGAAGACAAAAATGATTGGAAATACGAAAGCAATAATTTTAAAAATATCAAAACCTGCATCAAATCCTGACATTGTTAAGACCCCCTTTTAATAAATTGTAAGTCTCAGACTTCTTAATCCTTTTTAAGTCAAATCGGTCTCTATATATAGTTTATTAAATTTTCTGAAAGTAATAAACCTATTTCTTTCAACAAGTAAATAAAATTGGTGCTGTATTGTAAATATTAAATTATTTTAGTGAATTTTATTTCTTTTATTATATAAAAATAACGATAAAATTGATCCAACTAGTAAAAAATGTAAAATAATTACTATTAATAATCTAATAGAACTACTATCTAAGAAGCTTTAAAATAAGTGCAAACTCCGTTATTTTCCTTATATGAACTTTAATTGTGACAGAATAAAAAACTAAGTAAAAAATCCTTCCATTTTAGTAAATTTTAATTGAATTAATTATTGACCAATAATATCCAGGGGAGTAGGATACTTTTAATAGAACTCTTTTTTCTCTTTATTATGTTCCATTGCCAAGGGAGTAGCTTTTGAAACTAGTATGGTGATCATTGGAATAAGGCTAGCGAGGAGATACAGGATAAATGTTTGGTTTAAATCTATTTCTATCTGATCGAAAAGCGGGTAGGGATTTTGGAAAATTAGTTATAGGAGTGATAAGGAAATGAATGTTAAAGATTTAATATCAGTTTACAATCAGTATTACAGTCATTCTAATTTACGCGTTTTTTTTGTATCAGGCCATACTGAAGATATCGAGGAAATTACGGACTTTGATAGAAACGGTCACCATGCTTCACAAGCATTGGGCATTTATGTGCTTTTGTCTAGAACAGAGACGCAACTAATTAAATTAGTATCCTTAAACTTTGAAGATTTAGGAATCATTGAAATTTCTTTAAATGATCTAGGTGACGAAATGAAGCATGACTGGACTAGCTACTTAAAGAAAGTGATAAGTTATTTAAAACAAGCAGGGTATCGGATCAATAGGGGGATGGACATACTGATTTACAGTAATCTTCCAAATGAAGTAGGGCTATCCTCAACTAAATCTGTTGAAGCTTTAACAGATACAATGCTAAAAACATTATACGAATAGAAATGAGAAACTACATCAATATTTTCAACAATTAAAAAACAGCTAAGATTACTCCGGAAAAATTAAATTCTCCTCCTGTAAATTATAATATTTCAAATTTGCTTAAATAAAACTTAATTATACGATCTTGATTTAAAGAAAATAAAATATGTAAAAAATTCTCCATATTTAATGAATAATCATACAACCTTCAACTGTTAAAATTAAAGTAATAGTTTCGAAAACAATTCAGATTGGAAGGTTACGAGGAGAGTTGTAATGACTACAATTAAAGATATTGCCGAAAAAGCAGGGGTATCGATTGCTACTGTATCAAGAGTGCTTAATTATGACCCTGCACTATCAGTAAGTGACGATACAAAACAAAGAATTTTTGAAACAGCAGAAAAGCTTTCATATAAGAAAAAATCAAAAGTAAAAAAGAATATTGCTAAAATCGCACTTGTTAAAGGATATAGTGGAAATGAAGAATTAAGTGATCTCTTTTATATGTTAATTCGTTTTGGAATTGAAAATAAGTGTGAACAACATTCCCTGCATATTTCTACTTTTTTTCGTGGAAATGAAAAGGGGATGTTAGATGAGCAAATACTTGGTGTGATTGCATTAGGTAAGTTTGATGATCAGCAAATTAGCTCATTGAAAAAAGTATCGAAAAATATCGTTTTTGTTGATTTTTCACCAGATGAAGAGAAATACGATTCTGTTGTTACAGATTATGAGAATGCTATTATAAAAGTTTTAGATCATTTTATATCGCATGGACATCAAAAAATCGGATATATCGGTGGACGCGAGTATGATAAGAAACAAGGTCAAAAAGTTAATTCTCGAGTGAAAACATATAAAAATTATTTAGAGGAAAAGGGGCTTTTTCGAAAAGAGAATCTGTATTTAAGTGAATTTACAGCTGAAGCAGGGTTTAATTTGATGAACAAAGCAATTCGAGAACAAGGTGGAGATTTACCAACAGCATTTATAATTGGTTGTGATACGATGGCTGTTGGATGTTTAAGAGCACTTCATGAAGCAAAAATATCAGTACCAGAGCGTGTAAATTTAATCGGAATGAATGATTTTGTATTTTCAAAATATCTTTTTCCTAGCTTAAGTACTTTGAAGGTTTACACTGAATTGATGGGTGAATCCGCAGTGGACTTATTAATGGAAAGACTTTTAGGTAGGAAAGTGGCCAAAAAAGTGATTGTTCCTACGACGTTAAAAATTCGTCAAAGTAGCCTTTAAAGTAGATATTTGTGAAATTTGTAAGATAATTGCTAAAAATTAAATATTTTACTTTTAATCTTAACTCTTTTTAGTATAATTAAAAATTAAAAGGAGTGGGAACGTGAAGGTTGGGTATTTAGGTCCTGAGGCGACTTTTACACATGTTGCTGTTCGGTCCGTTTTTAAGAATGATGAACATATTGCTTATTCTAGTATTCCAGTTTGTATGGATAATGTAGCTGAAGGTGAAGTTGATTTAGTTGTCGTACCAATAGAGAATTCGGTTGAAGGATCTGTGACTACAACTATTGATTATCTTGTACATGAACAGCCATTAAAAATGGTTGGTGAAATTATTATACCGATAAGACAGCATTTATTGATGGCAAAAGGACAAGCACATCGAGTAAAGGATATTGAGGTGATTTATTCTCATTCTCATGCGTTAGCTCAGTGTCATACATTTTTGCATAATCAATATAAATATACAAAGTTAGAGCCAGTTACTTCTACAAGTGCTGCGGCTAAAATGGTTAGTGAGCAATCTAATGAGTGTATAGCTGCGATCGCTAACGAATTTGCTGCAAAGAAGTATGGATTAGAAATTGTTGCTTCAGATATTCATTCTAATTCATATAATCACACGAGATTTATTGTTTTACAAAGACATGATGCCAAAATGGAAACGAATTATTTTGAACCTAAACATACTAAGGCAACTCTAGTTATTAACATGCCGGAGAATCGTGCTGGTGCGCTTCACCAAGTACTTTCAGCATTTGCATGGAGACAGATTGACCTTTCAAAAATTGAGTCTCGCCCGACAAAAACTGGATTAGGAAATTACTTTTTCATTGTTGATGTTGAGATGGGCTATGATGACGTATTATTACCTGGAGTAAAGCAAGAATTAGAGGCTTTGGGCTTTAGTGTAGAAATTTTAGGAAGTTACTCAACAATCTCATTATAAGAAAAGAGAAGGTATAAAACCCTTCTCTTTTATATTTTTTATTTTTACATTAATAGTAGTAATAAGGGGGAGGACAATAGTAACCTGGTGGGCAATAAGAGTAAGGATAGCCATAACCATAACCATAACCCCAAAATGGGAAAAATGGAAAAAATGGACGGAAGAACGGACGGAAAAATGGACGTCCAAATCCAAATCCAAACCCAGGTCTACCAAATCCAAATCCAGGTCTACCAAATCCTCCACCAAACCCACCATGAAAGCCTCCGAATCCACCGTGTCCAAAGCCGCCGCCACCAAATCCATGTGGACGATACTCATGTTCATTCGACATATAAAAAACCTCCTTTACTTATGAGTCTTACATAATCAAAATATGCAGGACAAAAGTGGAAGGTTTGGGCATTTTTGCATTTTAAACCGTACTGGACACATTAAATTCGTTAATGTTTTATTTGAATAAAACTTAATCATTCAATAAATCAAACTTACGAATACGATATTGTAAGTTTTGTCTACTGATGCCTAATTGTTTTGCAGCCTGTGTAATATTGCCGTTATGATCATTTAAAACATTCATAATATGTTGTTTTTCTTTGTTCAATAAAGTATTTTTTAAATTTGATTTGTCATCTATTGATTCTGGCGGATGTAATTTAACGACTTCTCTATGTTGTTGAACGATTGGAGTAGTACTTGTATTTCTTTTTTCATTAAAAAACCTAGATGGTAAATGAGTTGCAGATATAGTCGTTTCATTTTCTACTAAGTTCATTGCACCTTCGATCATATGTTCAAGTTCGCGTATATTACCAGGCCAGTTATGATTCAGGAAGAAATTTGTTACATTTTCATCTAAATTAGTTACCCGATGGCCGAAAAGACGATTATATTTTTGAATAAAGAAGTTTGCTAACAACAATATATCTTCGAAGCGTTCACGTAGTGGCGGTAGAAATAATGAAACGACACTTAGACGGTAATATAAGTCTTTTCGTAAATGATTATTCGCGATTGCTTCAATAGGGTCTTCGTTTATCGTAGCGATAATTCGAACATCTAATTCTTTTTCGTTAATATCACCAATTCTTCTAACTTTACGTTCTTGAATAACCCTTAAAAGTTTAGCCTGTAAGTTAGGGCTAAGTGAATTAATTTCATCTAATAATAATGTTCCACCATTTGCTTCTTCAAATAATCCAGGCTTATCAATTGCCCCAGTAAATGCTCCTTTTTTTGTCCCAAAAAGAATACTTTCAATTAAGGATTCTGGAAGTGCGGCGCAATTTTGAGAAATGAATGGTTTTGTTGCTCTTTTGCTAGCATTATGAATACTTTGAGCGAATAATTCTTTACCTGTTCCAGTTTCTCCTACAATTAATACGGATGAAGAAGTTTTGGTAGATCTTTTTGCATCTTCAATTATGCTTTTAAATGCCCCGGATGTTCCGATTAATTGTTCGAATGTATAACGTGTATTTCGATTTTGAAGAATACCTTCCTGCACAGATTGCTTTAATTCAGTCACGTCGCGAACCATTTCAATTGCTCCAATAATTTTATTTTCTTTCATTATTGGGTAAGTATCATTGATTGTCGTAACTTCTTTTCCTTTATTATTAAAATAAGATTGTTTAATATTTTTTCGTACTTTACCTTTTTGGAGTGCATCAAGTAAGGTGCTCGATTGGTTTTTTTGAAACGTGAAGACATCTAAAAGATTTTTGTGTAAGACATCCTCTTCATTCATCATTTCGATTTCCATCATTTTGCGGTTATACACCATTGTATTAGCTTCTTGATCAACTACATGTATACCGATATCAATTTCTTCTAATATTAATTGTAATAATTCATCAACAGCTAAAAAGTTTTGCTTATCATTTTTCATATAATTCTCTCTTTTCATTATAACAATAGAAAAAATTTGCACTTCTTTCTATTTTTGGTAAGATAAAAAGGCAGTTTTTTTCCGAATGTACTAATTTTCTTTGTTAATCTTTTTTTTGCTGCAAATATTCTATGCATATTTTAATTAATTTTGCGCCTGAATGCAAAAATATTTTGCGGTAAATTGAAAACGGTATCATGCTTAAGGTTGAATAACGCTTAGAATAAGTACATTTTGTGAATTTTAATTTATACAACATGTTTGGCACGGAAATTGCTTATTCTTTTAGTAAGAAGCTAAAAATTAATCAATAATATTGGGGGAACTCAAATGACAACTAATTCTCAAAAAATCATTGACCAAACAAATCAATATGGCGCAAATAACTATCATCCACTTCCAGTAGTAATTTCTAAAGCTGAAGGTATTTGGGTTACAGACCCTGAGGGTAACAGATATTTAGATATGTTAAGTGCATATTCTTCTGTAAACCAAGGGCATCGTCATCCAAAAATTATCCAAGCTTTAAAAGATCAAGCTGACAAAGTTACATTAACTTCTCGTGCTTTCTATAGTGAAAACATGGGTGAGTGGTTTGAAAAGGTAGCAAAAGTTACGAACAAAGATATGATTTTACCTATGAACACTGGTGCTGAAGCTGTTGAGACTGCTATTAAAGCTGCTAGAAGATGGGCTTATGATGTTAAGGGTGTAGAAGAAAACCAAGCAGAAATTATTGCTTGTGTTGGAAACTTCCACGGTCGCACGATGGCTGCAGTTTCTTTATCATCAGAAAAAGATTATCAACGTGGATTTGGACCATTCTTACCAGGAATTAAGTTAATTCCTTATGGCGATATTGAAGCATTAAAAGCTGCAATTACGCCAAATACTGCTGCATTCTTAATCGAACCAATTCAAGGTGAAGCTGGAATTAATATTCCTAAAGAAGGATTCTTACCTGAAGTAGCTGAAGTTTGTAAAAAAGAAAACGTATTATTTATTGCAGATGAAATTCAAACAGGTTTATGTAGAACTGGTAAAACTTTTGCATGTGATTGGGATGGAGTAATTCCTGACATGTACATACTAGGTAAAGCACTTGGAGGCGGAGTATTCCCAATTTCATGTGTTGCTGCTGATCGTTCAATCTTAGGCGTATTTGAGCCAGGTTCTCACGGATCTACATTTGGTGGAAATCCATTAGCTTGTGCAGTTTCAGTAGCTGCTTTAGAAGTTCTTGAAGAAGAGAAGTTAGCTGAGCGTTCAAATGAGCTTGGAAACTACTTTATGGAAAAATTAAAAGAAATCGATCATCCTCATATTAAAGAAGTTAGAGGACGTGGATTATTTATTGGTGTTGAACTTCATGTACCAGCACGTGTTTATTGTGAAGCATTAAAGAAACAAGGTTTATTATGTAAAGAAACACATGATACAGTAATTCGTTTTGCACCACCATTAATTATTTCAAAAGAAGATTTAGACTGGTCAATTCAACAAATTAACGAAGTATTTAGCCAATATAAAGCAACTGTATAAATGGAGCGATAAAAATGACAACTACAATCCCACAAAATGAAGTACAAAACAAAATCAAAGAAGAAGGAAGAGAATTAATTGAGTCTACTCAAGAAGTAATCTCAGAAGCTCTTCATAAACTTGGTTATTCAAAAGAACTTTATGAGTTATTAAAAGAACCATTACGATTTTTAACAGTTCAAATTCCGGTAAGAATGGATGATGGCTCAGTGAAGATTTTCACTGGCTATCGTTCACAACATAATGATGCTGTAGGTCCAACAAAGGGTGGAATTCGTTTCCATCCTGAGGTTAATGAGGACGAAGTAAAAGCTTTATCAATGTGGATGAGCTTAAAATGCGGTATCGTTGATTTACCATACGGTGGGGGAAAAGGCGGTATCATTTGTGATCCAAGAAATATGTCAATTTTTGAGTTAGAGCGTTTAAGTAGAGGATATGTTCGTGCGATTAGCCAAATCGTTGGACCAACAAAGGATATTCCTGCTCCAGACGTATATACTAACCCACAAATTATGGCTTGGATGATGGATGAATATAGTAGAATTCAAGAATTTGATTCTCCTGGATTTATTACTGGTAAACCACTTGTATTAGGTGGATCAGAAGGACGTGAAACAGCTACAGCTCAAGGTGTTACTATTTGTATCGAAGAGGCTGCTAAACGTAAGGGAATCGATTTAAAGGGTGCTAGTGTCATTGTTCAAGGATTTGGAAATGCGGGTAGCTTCTTAGCGAAGTTCATGGTTGAAGCAGGTGCAAAGGTAGTCGGTATTTCTGATGCACTTGGCGCATTATACGATCCAGACGGTTTAGATATTCATAGCTTACTAGAAAAAAGAGATAGCTTTGGAACGGTAACTAACTTATTTACTGATGTAATTTCGAATAAAGAATTACTAGAAAAACCTTGTGATATTTTAGTTCCAGCTGCAATTTCAAACCAAATTACAATTGAAAATGCTCACAATATTAAAGCATCAATCGTAGTTGAAGCTGCAAATGGTCCTACTACTCTTGAAGCTACTAAAATTTTAACAGAGCGCGAAATTTTACTAGTTCCAGACGTACTAGCAAGTGCTGGTGGAGTTTCTGTTTCTTATTTTGAGTGGGTTCAAAATAACCAAGGTTACTACTGGTCTGATGAAGAAGTTGCTCAAAAGCTTCGTGACAAAATGGTTCGTTCATTTGATAGTGTTTACCAAACTTCAGTTAATCGCAAAGTAAATATGAGATTAGCTGCATATATGGTTGGTATTCGCAAAATGGCGGAAGCATCTCGTTTCCGTGGATGGGTTTAATAGATTAATTGGTTTGCTCCAGATGGAAATTTCATCTGGAGCACTTATATTGTATTGACAGATAATAAAATCTATTTTTATAATTAAGTATTATCTCAATACAATGATTTGTATACGTTTTCAATCGTTATCTGAAAATTTAGTCTTAAAATATGTTAATTTAAAGCGCTTTGGTGTTCATTATGGGATTCGGGGGAGTTTATATTCTGTTATATCAGAATATTTTAACTTATGCGCGCAATTTACATCTAGAGGAGGGACTTTCATGAAACAGCAAGAACAGGGGTTAAAGAAAGAGCTTAAAAGTAGACACTTGTTTATGATTGCTCTTGGGGGAGTAATTGGGACAGGTTTGTTTATGGGATCAGGCTATACAATTAGTGAAGCTGGCCCAGGTGGAGCATTATTAGCCTACTTAGTAGGTGGAATCGTAATGTATTTAACAATGCTATGTTTAGGAGAATTAGCAGTTAATTTACCAGATGCTGGTTCTTATCAAACTTATGCAACTAAATATATCTCACCAGCGTCAGGATATGTAGTTGGATGGATGGCATGGTTAAACTGGTCGGTAACAATCGGTTTAGAGTTAATTACAGTTAGTATGTTAATGAAGAGATGGTTTCCAGATGTACCGACTTGGATCTGGTGTGTAGTATTTGGGGTAATATTATTCTCAATAAATGCACTTTCAACGAAATCATTTGCTGAAGTTGAGTTTTGGTTTGCAAGTATTAAAGTAGTAACAATTGTTCTTTTTATTATTTTAGGTGGAGCAGTAATGTTTGGCATTGTACCAATGGAAGGGACAAAGGCTCCAATGCTTTCTAACTTTACAGACCACGGCGGACTTTTCCCGAATGGCTTTTTAGCGATTATGGTCACAATGGTTGCAGTTAACTTCTCATTCCAGGGAAGTGAATTAGTAGGGATTGCAGCTGGTGAAAGTGAAGATCCAGCAAAAGCTGTACCTAAAGCAATTAATAACACTGTATGGCGAATTCTAGTATTCTTTATTTTATCAATGTTTGTTTTAGCAGGACTATTCCCTTGGGAGAAAGCTGGTTTAGTAGATAGCCCATTCGTAGTAGTATTTGATAACATCGGTATTCCATACGCAGCAGATATTATGAACTTTGTTATTATTACAGCAGTTCTATCAGTTGCTAACTCAGGTTTATACGCAACATCTCGTATGATGTATTCAATGGCTCAAAAAGGAATGGTTAGTTCGAAATTAGGTAAATTAACTAAAAAAGGTGTACCTTTAAACGCTTTAACTTTTAGTATGTTCTTTGGATGTTTATCACTATTAAGCGGAATTTACGCAGAAGACACGGTTTATCTATGGTTACTATCAATTGCAGGATTTGGTTGCTTATTCGTTTGGGCAAGCATTGCATTATCAAATCTTTTAGGTAGAAAGCAATACATTCAAGAAGGTGGAAAATTAGAGGATTTAAAATATAAAACGCCTCTTTATCCAATCGTTCCAATCGTTGCTTTTGTTTTAAATGTGGCTGTAATTATTAGCCTTGCATTTATCCCAGACCAACGCATTGCATTGTACTGTGGTGTTCCATTTATGATTGCATGTTTAATCTATTATCATTTCTCTGCTAAGCATAAGATTGAAAAACACGAGCAAGAAGAGAGTAAAAAAGTAAGTTAATAATTGTTTTGAGATTGTCTCAAAAATTTGTGAAAACTCGCTAATTACTAGCGAGTTTTTTTGTATTTTTGAATTGTGGTTATGCTGATCAGGTCTAGCAATAATTGAGATTTATTTAGTAAGGGAAGCTCACAACTTTATCAACAATGTCCACATATCGTTCATGCATATTAAAATTGAATCTACTTATTTCAGCTCACACAAATCCAACATTAAATCGTACCCACAAATTTATTGAATAAAAATTACTGCTTTATTAACAAAGTTCACAATTTTATCAACAGTGTGCATATTTTCGTTAATATTTTTTTGATTTGATGGGGGGAGCTGTTACTTATCCACTGTTTTGATGTGCATATTACTGTTTTTAGCTGATTCTGCATTAAATATCAACAAATGTTCGCAAGTTCTTGTTAATAACCTTTTACAGAAAGGAATGGGGGAGTTACTTATCCACATTTTTACTGTTATGGCTATCTATTCTTTAGAATCAGGTATGAGTTATACACAAAAAAGAACTGTCCCAAAAGTACATTGACTTAAGGGACAGCTACATTTTTACTGCTTATTTATTTTTTTCAGACTCTTTACTTGTTACAGTGATATCTTGTAAGTGACCCTGGAAGCCTTGACCAGCTGTTAAGTCGTAACCTTTAACGCGCTTATTAACGCCATCTAAACCGAAGCGGAATAGAGTAGGGATAACTGGCACTTCGTCATTTACAAGCTCTTGCCATTTATCGTATACATCTTGACGGTATTTTTCATCAAATGCTTTTGCTGAAATACCTTCTTTTAATAGTTTATCATTGTCGTTATTTACCCAACGAACGTAGTTGAATGGTGCATTTTTAGCCCAAATTCCAGATGGGTCTGGGTCAGAACCTGTTCCCCAAGCTGCTGCGAAAATATCGATTTTTGGATTATCTTTTTCTACCATATCGTAGAATGAGTTGAACTCATGTAAACGTCCATCTAATAATTGAACATCTAAGCCAACTTCTTTCCAAGATTGTAAGTAGAATTGAGCTAATGGTTCAGCGATATCGCCACCACTCATAGAAGCGAAGTTGATTTTAAATGGTTTTCCGTTTGGATCCTCACGTAAACCATCTCCAGTTACATCTTTGTAACCAGCTTCGTCTAGTAATTTTTTAGCTTTTTCAGGATCATGAGTATATCCTTTTAATGCTTTATCAAAGTATTTAGGGAATGATGGTGGAATTACAGAAGTTGCAGGCACTCGTAATCCTTTGTATAATTTTTCCCCAACTGCTTTATTATCAAGGGCATAAGCCATTGCTTGACGTACACGCTTATCTTGGAATTTTGGATTATCCATTACGTTTACACCATTTTTTGCATCGTAATGACCTAATTTAAATCCGATGTAAGAGTAAGCTAACTCTGTTTTACCGATTAATTGGATATTTTTTAATTTTTTAGCTTGATCGAATTGGTCAGCTGAAACAGAAGCGATATCGATATCTCCGTTTGCTAGAGAAGATGTAGCAATAGTTGGATTAACAACTTTTAAAAGTACACCGTCAAGTTTTGGAGCACCGTTCCAGTAATCTTTATTCGCTTCAAACTCTACAGCTTCACCTGGTGTGATCTTTTTAATTTTAAATGGTCCAAAGCCGATAGGAGCTTTACGAATTTGGTCTGATGATGCTAATTTATCGATTGGCACATTGCCTAAATATTTTTTAGGTAGTGGGTTAGTCCATAATCCAGTAAGTACAGATGGGTTAGCTTCTTTAAATGTAATTGAAATTGTTTTAGGATCAGTTATTTTAACTCCAGAAATATTTTTTGCCTTTCCGTTATGGTAATCTTCCATACCTTCAATCATAGACATTTGTGAGTCATAACGTACACCTGTATATTTTGGATTACCAATTACAAGATAAGCATATTCTAAATCTTCTGCTGTAACTGGATCTCCATTCGTCCAATTTACATTATCACGAATTTTTAATGTGATTGTCTTTTTGTCATCGCTTAATTTATATGTAGCAGCACCATCTTGGTCATAAATATAGTTTTCATCTGTTGAAAGAAGTGCTTCATCAAAGAATTGAAGTACTTGAGAATCTGGATCGCCTTCATAGAAAACTGTATTTAAGATACCTTCAAATGGTGTATCTGAAACTAAACCATATTTTAAAATGCCACCTGAAACCGATTTTTTGTTATTTGTTACTTTGATTGGGAAAGCAGCTTGATCGACTTGCTTAGTAGTAGTCGTAGTCTTTGTATCGCCGCCTTTACATGCTGAAAGAATCATCATAGATACTGCCATTGCGCTTAATACTTTAGTAAAGCTTTTTGCATTTTTCATATTTCCACTCTCCTTAATTTTTAATTATCCTCTTCTTTGTCTAGCATCAGCTGCACGCTTTAGCGCTTCACCGATGAAATTTATACTCAGCATGAGCACTAAAATCATGCACGATGCAGGTAACCATATCCACAGCTTATTTTGTAAAACATCAGGATTTGTTGCATAACTAACTAGTGTTCCTAAACTTGGTGTACTTTCTGGTAAACCAAATCCAAGGAAGGTTAGACCAGATTCTATTCCAATATTTCCTGCTAGGTTTAAAGTGAATGCAACGATAATTAATGAACTTACATTTGGTAAAACATGTGAGATAATGATTTTCCAATTCGGCGTGCCAATTGCTTTAGCTGCTGCCACATAATCTAATTCGCTCTCTGATAAAACTTTTGAACGAATTAATCTTGCCTTACCTGTCCATAAAAAAAGGCTCATAATAAGGACAAAATTTATGATAGAGAATTTAGGTACAACTGTTACGAATACAATAATTAACATTAATGTTGGTAAGGATAGGAAAAAGTCAATAATACGCATTACGACACTGTCTACCCAACCACCGAAATAGCCAGCTATTAAACCTAATGCTAGGCCTAGTAGATTTGTAATAATCGTGATAAAAAATCCAATCGTAAAGGAATTTCTTGTCCCAATTATTAGTTGTCCAAATATATCGCGTCCTCCGTAGTCAGTACCTAACCAATGAGTAGAGGAAGGAGGCTGATAGATTGATAGAAAGTCGACTTTAACAATTTGATTTTGATCTAGAATAAGAGAAGTAGCATACACACCTATTATTATTAGGCCAAGTACGATAAGAGAACCTAAAGCTAACTTATCTCGTCTAAATTCTGCCCAAATGACACTAAATCCAGATGGACTTTTTCGTTGCTCTGTAATATGAGTTTGATTTTCGATTTTTAATTCCATAAATTTCACCTACCCTATTCAATCCGTATACGTGGATCTACGATGCTTAGAATAATATCTGAGATTAATGTTCCGAAAAGTGTTGCAAGACATGTCATTAAAACAAGCGCATTTACAACGGTAAAATCACGTAACATAACGGATTTAACGAACAGTTGCCCAATTCCTGGATATCCAAAAATTGATTCTAAAAATACAGAACCAGCTATTAAACCTGTAATCTCATAACCTAAAAATGCAGCGATTGGTAAAAATGAATTTCGTAAAACGTGTCGAGAATAAACCTTTGATTCTGGAACACCTTTTGATCTAGCTGTTCTGACAAAATCTTTTACTTTTGTATCAATAATTTCACTACGCAAATATTGAGAAATTCCAACAGTTGAAATAAGTGCACCTGATAAAGTTGGTAAAACAAGATGATCTAATTTGCTTACGTAATAAGCAAAAGTTCCGTCAGCAATCGTAGGGTCTACGCTACCGCCCGTTGGGAAAAGATCAAAATAAAATCCAAAAACAAACAGCATAACAATTCCAAAAATAAATAAAGGGGTAGCAAAACCTAAATAGTTATATCCGGTTATCAGCTTATCCGCCCAGGTGTCGCTATAGCGTCCACTAATAATACCAAGTGGAATTGCCAGTAAATAAGTTACAATAAACACGCAGAGGGCAAGTAATACAGTATTTCCAATACGGTCACCAATTACATCAACTACATTGATTTTATGTGTATAGGAAACACCAAAATCTCCATTTGCAACATTTTTAATCCAATGATAATACTGAACATAAGCAGGATCATTTAAACCCATTTCTTCACGAATTTTTTCAATTTCTTGTGGATTAGCTTTTGGGTTAATTGATCGTCCAGTAAGCGCATCACCAGGCATTGCTTTAGCTAGTGCAAAGATTAGTATACTCAAGATAAGAAGCTGAGGAATCATGATGAGTATACGTCGAATGACAAATTTTAACATATTCGTTACTCCTTTCTAAGGTAATGCTACTCGATGAGTATCTGAGATTGGTTTTAAATCAAATGGTCGACCATTTTCATCAAAGTAAGAAGAAGCATTTTGTTGATATTCTTTTCTAACTTCTTGTCTTTCTCTAATTTTTTCTTCTCGAACTTCTGGACGAATATCTGGTATTGCTGAAATTAAGCGTTTAGTGTATATATGTTGTGGGTTGTTTAAGATATCTTCAGTAGTGCCTTCTTCAACAAGTCTCCCTCGATACATAACACCAATTCGATCGCATAAATGGCGAATAACGCCTAAGTCATGTCCGATAAATAAATAAGTTAGTTTGAATTCTTCTTGTAAATCTTGTAAGAAATTAAGTACTTGTGCTTGTACTGAAACATCCAAAGCGGAAACAGGCTCATCTGCAACTATTAACTTAGGTTGTAAAGTTAAAGCTCTAGCAATCCCAATTCGTTGACGTTGACCACCAGAAAATTCATGTGGATACTTATATAGTGATTCTGGAGATAATCCAACTTTATCTAGGTAGTAAAGTACTCGTTCACGTTCTTCTTCAGCAGTTAAAGTTTCATAGTTTCTTAGAGGTTCTGCAACTAAATCAATAATTCTCTTTTTAGGATTTAAAGAAGAGTATGGGTCTTGAAATATCATTTGAATCTCTTGTCGAAATGCTCGCAATTGCTTTTTATTTAGCGTTATTAAGTCATTGTCTAAAAAATTAATACTTCCATTAGTAGCCTTTGCTAATTGAAGTATTGCCTTGCCTGCAGTAGATTTTCCACTACCTGATTCTCCAATTAGACCATATGTCTCGCCTTCGTTTAGTTCAAATGAAATTCCATCAACAGCTCGAACATGATCTACAACTGTTCGAAAAATACCACCACGAATAGGGTAATGTACTTTTAAGTTATCAACCTTTAATAGAGACATTTATGATCGGTGCTCCTTTCTCGTTCTTGAAATGGAAATGCTTATAACAAGAACAGCGTACATAATGATTTGGTGTAACTTCGTGCAAGATAGGTTGATTTTCATGAGCATAATTTTGAATCCAAGGAATACGGTGGCTGAATCGGCAGCCTGTTCTAGGTAGTTTGTCTAATGGTGGAACTGTACCTTCAATAATATGAAGTCTTTGATTTTTTGAATGAGTAGTAGGAATAGAGTTTAATAGTGAGCGCGTATATGGGTGTAATGGATTATTTAGTATTTCTTCTACTGAACCAGTCTCAATAATTTGTCCAGCATACATAACAGCAACACGGTCTGCTACTTCTGCAACAACACTTAAGTCATGTGTAATTAAAATGATGCCTAGCTTCGTTTTCTTTTGTATTTCTTTTAATAAATCTAATATTTGAGCCTGTATCGTTACATCTAAAGCAGTAGTTGGCTCGTCTGCAATAATGAACGAAGGGTTACATGCGATGGCAATTGAAATCATAGCACGTTGTCTCATACCACCAGATAATTCATGCGGGTACTGTTTATAAGTAACCTCTGGCTTTGGAATTCCAACTTGGGTTAGTAATTCTAATGCACGCTCCTTTTTTTGTGAGCGTGAAAGATCAGTATGAAAATCTAAATTTTCTTCAATTTGTTTACCAATCGTCATTAACGGATTTAGAGCAGTAAGAGGTTCTTGGAAAATCATTCCGATTTCCTTGCCTCGAATTTTATTTAACTTACTATCATTTAGCGTTAGTAAATTTGTACCCTTGTAAGAGATCGATCCATTCATTTTTGTACGATTATTTGAATGTAGTCCTAGGATTGATAGGGCTAGAGCACTTTTACCGCAGCCTGATTCACCCACAATTGCAAGAACTTCATTTTCATGGACAGTCAGTGATACATCATCCACAGCAGGATAGTATTGGTTGTTTATACGAAACGATGTCGTTAAATGTTCGATTTCCAAAAGAGGTTTTGACATTTCGTGTCTCCTTTCGAGATTTCATGAGCAAAATTGTTGATATATTTTGAATTTTCATAAGTATAATATTATTACGCGAATGTTTCAATATGAAAACATTTTCTGTAATATATAGTCCTTTTTGACTAAAATTCATTCGAAATTCGGATTAACTAGTAAATTAATAGGGAAAAAATGTCACTACGATTCGATAGAAAGGTTGATAGATTAAATAAAATAAGGGAGAGTAAGGAAAACACAAAATGAAAACGTTTCCAAAATGGTTTGAAGAGTAGATAAAAAGATGTGTTTGAAAATAAAGGAGAAAAAAAGAGGTTTTTGTCGGAATATGAAATAATTTAGTGGAAAATATATATCCGATGTACAATTTGTAGTTTGAAATTCCTAGTCAAAAATACCTATTTTTACACGAAAAGTAAGAATTACATTAAAAATATATGTCTACTAAACTTTAATTTTAGATAAATTAGGAAAGAAAAAAAGCAGTATAAAGATAAAAGGATGAATAATCCATTTTATTTTACACTGCTTTTCTTAATTTAATCTTAAATCTTAACTCAATTTAAGTAGGCTGTTAACATCCAAACATGCTTTGCAAGTTGTTCTCGAATGGCTAATAGTACATCATGAGTAACTGAATCATTTTCAGACTCTGCAATTTCCATACCATCTTTTAATTCTTCAATTAAATAATTATAGTCCTTAGTAATGTCTTGGACCATTTCATCAGAAGTAATATTCTTATTTGCTTCTTTAAGGCTTGAAGTATCAAGATACTCTCTCATTGTAGCTAGTGGTTTTCCACCAATTATTAACACTCGCTCTGCTAGCTCATCAATATGTAAACTTGCCTCATTGTAAAATTCCTCAAATTTAGTGTGTAGAGTGAAAAAATTTGGACCTTTTACATACCAATGATAGTTATGTAACTTTACAAATAGAATATTCCAGTCTGCTATTTGCTTATTAAGCACATCAACAGTCGTTTTTGAGATGGATGATGTATCCATTAAAACCCCTCCTCTAAATGATGTAAAAGATTAAAAAACCATATAAACCATATAAACCATATAAACCATCTTAACTGATATTGAGTAAGAATAGTCATGGTAATATTTGATAGCTAAGACAACAATTAGTAAAATTAACGTTAAATTGTCAATGGCATTATATTGAAATAAAAAAACCTCATACTATTTGAGGGGTGATGAAGATATACTTCTTACTTACACAAGGAAAGTTCATTAGTAAGTAAAAAGCAAAAAGATGAAATATAGTAACTCATAAGGGGTTCATGAGTAAGTAAATTAGCAAAAAAGATGAAACACAGTAACTCATAAAGGGTTCAT
>NZ_NUHI01000041.1:0-21612 GCF_002575105.1 Bacillus sp. AFS053548
AAGACTCCATTCTACTCGACTTGTTGTATAACGAATATGCTGATTTGCAGACTTTTTTATTTTACTAACGGATTCTAACGGATTTTTATCTATAAAAAACCAACGTAATTTTTGAATTGATCTTATAGTTCTTAACGAGGTGATTTTTATTAAATCATGATCATTAGGAGGAAGACAGAGTGTCAAATGAAATTAAGAGTTACATTGACTATCAAATGATAAAAATTCCAGGGGGAAATATAGAATTAAGAGACGATAGAATAAAAAGTAAATGGAAAACTGAAATAAGACCATTTCTTCTTGCCCAGTATCCTTTAACTATGGGTATATACAATACTATAACAAATACATCACTTAATACTTTTGTCAGAGATCTAAAACCAGTTGTGAATATTTCTTGGAATGATGCAATTTCTTTTTGTAATCTACTTTCACAGAAAGCAGGACTGAAAGAGTGTTATTCAATAAGTAATGATGGTGAAAACATATATTGTGATTGGGAATCAGATGGCTATAGACTTCCTACAGAAGCAGAGTGGCAATATGCGTGTAAAGCAGGGACGACGGGTTATAGATACGGTGAACTTGATAAAATTGCCTGGTATAATGAAAATTCTGGAGATAAAATACATGAAGTAGGAAAAAAGGAAGCGAATGCATGGGGTCTGTATGATATGTTAGGAAATGTTTGGGAGTGGTGTTGGGATTTATATGATGAACAGGTCTATGGGTCATATCGAATTTTTCGAGGTGGTAGCTGGGCAGAGGTAGCAAGAGGTTGTGGCGCATCATGTCGTCGTCGTAGCCATCCGTCATTTTGCATAGACGACCTTGGATTCCGTCTTGCACGGTCTTTTTAATTTCCTGAAAGGATGGGGACAGTTATTAGTCAATGCTTAGACGTTCTTATGCAACTGATATGAACGAAACTGTCAAACCACCAAACCAAAAAGGTTTTAATTTAGGGATTTTTCATTTTTTAGACAGACTTAAATTAAGACTACCAACCTAGAATTTAAAAATTAGATTTTCTAAGTCTGTGAATGACAACTCTATAATAGTAGATTTTTTTGTATTATGTCTTAAAAGCTTGGTACGAAGGCAAATAAATTAACGGAAATGTGAGTTCTTGTTCAACTAAAGCAATGCGATACTTCAATAGAAGGTCGCTTTTTAATTGAACTAAAAGCAAATTATTGAAAGAAATGAATCGAGAATCTTTTGAACTACTTTAGTTTGATTTGTTACAATTACTGGAGGAACAGTAGGAAGAGGTAATATTAATGATAAAATTTATGTATATGTTTTGCTTGATTGTATGGGGACTTAATTTTATTGCTGTAAAAATTCAAGGAACTCCAATAAGCTTGGAATTATCCTTAACTTTTCGACTAGTTATGACAGCCTTTTTATTTTTAGTTCTTGTTTTGTTCATTCGCCCAAAGGGGAGACCAACAATAAAGGATCTCCCCTTTGTAATGGCATTTGGTATATGTAACTTTGCATTAAGCTATCTGTGTCTTTATTACGCTACAATTTTGAGTTCTGCAGCAATCGTAACACTGGTATTTTCTTTAAAAGTGATTTTAACTCCGATTGCTCTCCGGATTTTTTTAAAAGAAAAATTACATTCGCGAGTTCTAATTGGAGGTATTCTTGGTGTAATGGGAGTGTGTATTCTAATTTATCCTTCACTGGAAAATTTTCAAGGGTTCCATGACATAAAAGGAATTATTTTCGCTTTCCTAGGTACTCTCCTAACAGCGGTTGGTGACGCCTGCTCGGCAAGAAATGCAAATCGCAAGGTTGATCCCATTTATGCAAATGCAATTGGATTTACAGTGGGTAGTTTATTGATGGGAGCAATAATATTGTTTCAAGGGAAAGAAATTATTATTTCAACTTCTTTTACGTACTTATCTGCGTTGCTATATTTAACGCTGGTTTCTTCTTTTGCTGCATGGTTATTCTATTTGAAGCTAGTAGAAAAAATTGGAGGAGCTCAAAGTGGCTATATGGTCGCCCTTTTCCCCGCAATTGGTGGAGTGGCCTCTGTTTTAATCGGTGAGTCTGATCCATCAGTGTATTTGATTGCTGGTTGCTTTTTTTGCTGTATTGGCGCCGCGATTGCATTAGGTTTTGGAACGAGAAGTCAGAATATGAAATTGCCTATACAGGGTTAACTAAGGCTTTTCTTGTGTAACTAATGTATTGCTTTAGTTATATAACGGTGGAAAAGACTTCCAACAAGAAAGGTGAATAACTAATACAATACATAATAATTTTTATATAATAAAGTACAGTTACATTTTTCTTTTTTACCAATATCACCTATTTTTTAGGGAAACTCTTTATCCTGCGAGTTTCTCTTTTTTGTCAGTCTAAACATAACAATGTTAATAGATAAAAAGAGCCTGTATCGAAAATTACTTGGTATTTGAAGATACAGGCTTTTAATTTCAACGATTAATAGTTATATATATTAGTTGATTACAAGAAGTAGAGCTTGATCTCATTTTAAAAAAGAGAAGGCATAAGAAATGTAGTCAATGCCTGCAATTTAGTAGTCAGTGAAACTAGGTCTACTCAATTATCTTGTTAAGAAAGATTATGCTACATTTGTTTGCTTACCGGAATCAAGTGATTTAATATAAGCTTGCGCTTTTTGTTTATCGAATTGACCTTCTGATTTAGAAATAACAACTGCCGCAAGCGAGTTACCTACGACGTTAACTGCTGTTCTCGCCATATCTAAAAGACGGTCAATACCTGCGATAAACGCTAATCCTTCTACAGGAATTCCAACTGTACCGAGCGTTGCCAACAATACAACAAACGACACTCCCGGAACCCCTGCAATTCCTTTAGATGTTACTATCAATACAAGTACTAATGAGATTTGGTCGCTAATCGATAAATCAATACCATACATTTGTGCAATAAAAATGGCCGCTATTGCTTGATATAACGTAGAACCATCTAAGTTGAAAGAATATCCTGTTGGGATAACGAACGATGTGATTCCTTTAGGGCATCCAAATTTCTCCATTTTATTAATAATACGAGGTAAAACAGTCTCAGAACTAGCCGTTGAATAAGCAAGGATCAGTTCATCTTTTAATAACTTAATAAAATGAATAATGTTAATGCCTGCCCATCTTGCAACAAGTCCTAAAACAACTAACACAAAGAAAATCATTGTTGAATAAACAAGAATCGTTAACTTACTTAATGGGATCAGTGATTGGACACCGAATTTTGATACCGTTACACCAATTAATGCAAATACACCAAATGGAGCAAACTTCATGATTAGATTTGTCACATAGAACATTGCTTCAGCTGTACCCTCGAAAAACTTTAAGACTGGTTTTCCTTTTTCACCTATCGCTGCCACACCTAGTCCGAATAAAACAGAAAAGAAAATAATGGCTAACATGTTTCCTTCTGTCATTGCTGAAATGATATTTGGCGGAACGATATTGACGAAAGTTTCAGCAAAACCGTGGCTTTTCGTCGTTTCGGTTGTTTGTATATAGCTTCCGATATCTGTTTTCTGTAATGATGACATATCAACGCTGCTACCGGGTTGAAAGATATTTGCCGCTAACAATCCAACAAGAATGGCAATAGTTGTAATTATTTCAAAATATAAAATTGTTTTACCACCGAGTTTACCAAGCTTTTTCATATTCCCAACACCGGCAACACCGACAATTAAGCTTGAGACAACAATAGGAATAACAATCATTTTGATTAAACGAATAAAAATATCTCCAATCGGCTTTAGGAATCCTTCAATATTTGGATTTCCATAAAAGGCAGCTCCAACTGCGATACCTAAAATAAGACCAATTACAATCTGCCAAGCTAACCCGAGTTTTAGTTTTTTCATCCCATACACCCCTTCAAGGTTATTAAGAATATAAATGTAAGCGATTCCACTCGAAATCATACAGAATCATACAAAAACCTACAAATGAAAAAATAAAAAATAAATAATTTTCTCACAACTATTTCAATTTTCCAAAGGTTTGAGTAAAATGTTTAATGTTTGGAGGTGTCGAACTGAAGGAACGAATTTTAGCAGTTGTATTTTTGATGATAACCGTTCCGCTCGCTGGAGAGTTTAAATTCTATCCGTTCAATGATGCTTTCCGTGTCAGCCTGGGGACACCGGCATTTTTCTTATTTTTGTTATTGGGAAGGGGCATTCACCCGAATATTGCAGGAATTTTGACTGGGACAAGTGTGTTTGTATTTCGTTTTTTTTTGGCGGTCCAAATCAGTGACATACCGGTTGATGAGGCATTTTACAGTCATTTTCCGGTACTCTTTTATTACGTGGTGTTCGCTTTCATCTTTCATTTTACTAAGATGAATGAGCAGCATAACAAGCCATTTATGATAGGATTACTAGGAATGGTCATAGAAATTGGTGCAAGTTTAGTTGAAATGGTGATTCGATACTCTATAGCAGATAAAATGATTGCATTTCACTCAATCGAACAGATTATCTTTATCGCGTTTATTCGAAGTTTTTTCGTACTTGGCTTTTTTAACATTTTTAAACTGAGAGAATCAAAATTGGCAGTGGAAGAGCAGCGTAGACAAAACGAGCAAATGCTGTTGTTCATTTCGAATTTGTATGAGGAATCGGTACAGCTTAAGAAAACAATGCAAAATGCGGAAGAAATCACCCGCATAAGTTATGATTTTTATCGTAGGTTGAAATCGGAAGTTTCTCATGTCCATTTTTCCCAAACCGCACTGCAAATTGCAAGTCTCGTGCATGAAGTAAAAAAAGATAATCAGCGAATTTATGCTGGACTATCACAGTTGATTTCTACTGAAAAGCTAGAGGACTACATGGGCATTGAGTTACTGAGTAACATTATCCTTGTTTCCAATAGACGGTATGCAGAGTTATTGAAAAAACACATTTCTTTTTCTATGCACGTCGAAGGGGAACATCCGCCATATCATGTATATAGAGTATTATCTTTGATAAATAACTTGATCGCAAATGCGGTGGAAGCCATTGAGCAAGAGGGATATGTATCGTTGTATGTCATTCGAAGAGACTGGATTGTAGAATTTCATGTCTGTGATAATGGACCAGGCATTGCACCGAAGTTGAAAGAAGTCATTTTTAAAGAGGGGTTTACATCTAAGTATGATGCTTCCGGCAATCCTTCTACAGGAATTGGACTTTCATATGTGAAACTAACGGTGGACAAGCTTGGCGGACATATTAAGCTAAAAGAAAGTCATAAAGAAACAGTATTTGTTATCGAGCTTCCAATTAATGCGATGATACAGAAAGGATAAATCAAATGAATTATTTTATAATAGACGATGATCCAGCTATTAGAGCGATGCTGATAGACTTGATTGAGGATGAGGATTTAGGCAAAGTGATGGGTGAAGCAGAAGACGGATCATTGGTAGACAATGACTTGCTTGCGCTCAAAAAAGTAGACGTAGTACTTATTGATTTACTGATGCCAAAGAGGGATGGAATTGAAACAATTCGTGTTCTTTCTTCTGAATTCAAGGGGAAATTCGTGATGATTTCGCAAGTAGAGGCAAAGGAGCTCATAGGGGAAGTATATAGTTTAGGAGCAGAATACTACATCACTAAGCCGTTAAACCGCATTGAAATCTCAGGAGTGTTAAAAAAGGTTAACGAACGGGTGATTCTGGAAAAATCAATTCGAGGCATACAAGAATCGTTAACTTTATTAAAAGGTCATCAGTCGCCACCATTCGGCTCTTCTCATACAAAAAACATAATCGAAGCCGGCCGTTCATTGATTTCGGATTTAGGGATTATCGGAGAAAGCGGTAGTGAAGACTTGATGAATATTTTAGAATTCCTGCAGGACCAAAAACAAAAGTTTGGATCCTTCTACATCTTTCCGTCTCTAAAAGACATATTTTATGGATATGCAAAAAAAACGCTTGGAGAACAGGCTACCGAGGCGGAAATACAAAAAGAATCGAAAGCCTCCGAACAGCGGGTTCGCAGAGCTATTTACCATGTGCTCATCCATATTGCCTCATTAGGATTAACAGATTACACGAATCCAAAATTCGAAGCGTATTCATCCACATTTTTCGATTTCTCGGAAGTCCGAAAGAAAATGTTAGAGCTTGAAGGTAAAAGTGAAAAAAGCACTAATCAAAGCCGAATCAACATGAAAAAATTTATTCAATCGCTCTATTTAGAATCAAAGCAGTTGGTGGATTAGCCAATAAATTTGTTTCTTCAAATTGCAGGGAGTATAAAAGTGTTGTAGTCAGGTTGTAACAAGGGTTTGGATAATAAGCCAATGCTGTCTTTGTTTATTTAATTTTAGAAAAGGATCTGAATATAGTCTTTCTACACATTTTCTGAATATTTTATTTTGTTGAAAAATGCTTTGTATAGTTACAAATCGTATGATTAGATAAAAATTGCGTTCAATTCAAACAATTAAATTTTTATGGTTTTAGTTGTCTGAATCTTCTATTTTTTACAAACAACTATGAAAGTACTAAATAATTAAAATTGGAAAAGTAGCACAAGAATTTAGAGGAGGTTTTTATGAATTTATTTCGAAAAAAATCAGTATCGAGTGGATTATCTAACAGTTCACTTAATAAAGTTTTAGGTGCATTTGACTTAACAATGCTAGGAATAGGTGCAATTATTGGTACCGGGATTTTCGTTCTAACTGGTGTAGCAGCAGCAGATTATGCTGGTCCAGCACTTATACTTTCATTTATAATTGCAGGTTTAGCCTGTACATTTGCTGCATTATGTTACTCTGAATTTGCATCAATGATTCCTGAGGCAGGTAGCGCATATACGTATAGTTATGTCGCATTCGGTGAAATTGTGGCATGGATTTTAGGTTGGGATATGGTACTTGAATATGGACTGGCTTCATCAGCTGTAGCTAGTGGATGGTCTGGTTACTTTCAAAGTTTATTATCAGGTTTTGGAATTCATTTCCCAACAGCATTAACAAGTGCATTTGATCCTTCTAAAGGAACTTTTATAGATTTACCAGCAGTTCTTATCGTATTATTAGTTACATTCGTTCTTACTAGAGGTGTAAAAGAATCTGCAAAACTAAACACTGTAATGGTAATTGTTAAATTAGCAGTAGTAATTCTTTTCATCGCTATAGGTGTTTGGTATGTTGAGCCAGGAAACTGGACACCGTTTATGCCAATGGGATTCTCTGGTGTAACAGCTGGAGCTGCAGTTGTTGTTTTTGCTTACTTTGGTTTTGATGCAGTATCTACTGCTGCTGAGGAAGTAAAAAATCCTCAACGTAACTTACCAATCGGTATTATTTCGGCATTAACAATTTGTACAATCTTATATATCGTTGTTTCCTTAATTCTTACGGGTATCGTGCCGTTTGATCAACTTGGTGTTAAAGATCCTGTTGCTTTTGCTTTATCATTTATCCACCAAGATTGGGCAGCTGGTTTCATTTCACTAGGTGCAATAATTGGTATTACTACAGTTTTAATCGTAATGATGTTTGGACAAACACGTTTATTCTACTCAATCAGTAGAGATGGTTTACTTCCGAAAAAATTATCAAAAGTTAATGGTAAAACTCAAGTACCGGTTGTAAGTACATGGGTAACTGGTGGATTAGTTGCTGCATTTGCTGGTTTAATTCCATTAAATAAACTAGCTGAATTAACAAATATTGGTACATTATTTGCCTTCTCAGCTGTATCACTTGGCATTTTAGTCTTAAGAAAAACTCATCCAAACTTAAAACGTGGATTTAAAACTCCTTGGGTTCCTGTTGTTCCAGTATTAGCAATTTTATTCTGTGGATATTTAATGTTCCAACTTTCAGCATTTACTTGGAAGGGATTCGTAGTTTGGTTAGTAATAGGTTTAGTAATTTACGCTACTTACGGTTATAAAAACAGTAAATTAAATCAGAGTGACAGTATAGAAGCACCACAAATAAAGCTGCATAAATAAAAATTGGGCTATCCCTTAAGTTAAGAGAACTGACTTTTGGGAAGCCCTTTTAAATACAAAAAATCACCTATTACTAAGTGGATTGCACATACTTCCTATACAAGTTCTTTCCGTCATAACAAAATAAAACTGTTTTCCCTTCAAATTAATTCCAAAATGTATTGGTCGTCTCCTTAGCTGATTAATATAAGCTAATCACAGACATTTTCCCAACTCATATCACTGATTTTTTATTCCTTGCCTTGTTTTTGGAACATGTATATATCTTCTTGTATGATCAGTTCTTTTGAAGATTTGAGTATTTGGTAATATTATTTTCGGAATTCCATTTTGTATTTGGAAAATCTCAAGTATATGGACAACATTACTGCCTGTATTATGACACTAAGGAAAGGAGATTTTTCGATGAACTCCACCAAACTATGAATATAAACAAATTACAGATGTAACCGATGAAGTTATTAGAACAAGTTAAATTGGAACAGAAATCAACTGTGGGAAGGTTGTATTTTAGCTTCGATAGCCCATGCAATTATGGTGGTTCATTATCCTGATATTTCTCATGAACAAACTTGGGATGGGTTTAATTATAGTGTTCAAGATAGCTCTGGTACGCGTGGAACTATTACATTTCATCCGAATTTTTTAGTAGGTGCTTTCAGAAATGACCATAGCGATAGAGCATTAGAGTACAAAAATGCTATTGAATATTTTAAGAGTGCACCTGAAAAGTCTAAAGAAGGAGCATCAGAAGAAGCTCTTCTATATTTATTAGATGAGATTGACGGAAAGACAGTCCCAGTTATAACAACTGCATTTTGGGGAAATCTTGATGAAGTATACTCGCATGATACATATGAGGATTTTATTGAAAATGACGGATTTCTTATAGAAAGACAATTAGATAATATGGAAAATACTATAAATGAGTGGAAAGAAGAATATGAAATGTCTGAGACTCAAATAGTCCTACTAAAATCCATTTTCAAACGTAAAATTGAAAATCCGACTAAAGACATCATATTAAATGAAAAAGAAATTCAAATGATTGGGTCGGAAGATGAAGAAGGTATAAGTCAAAGTAGAATTTCATTTGAAGAACTTGGTATTAAGTGGAAGTTATGAAATTATTATTTAACTTATTAAAAATATTCTTATTCAACTAACGCATGCTTTAGTTGTATATGGAAATTAGTCTTCCCAAACAGTTAAGCCATTTAAAAAATTTCAAAGCTAGGAGCTAAATTTATAATCTGGTCTTCATCCACATCAATGAATATAACAGGTGGTTCTTCACTTGTATTTCCGTAATCAAGAGCAATCCACGATTGTCCTATCTCCAGAGATTAGAACAATATCATTTGGTAATCCCCATTCTTGAATTAGATACACATTATAAAATACCTTTTTCTTCTCCTATTCCTAGAATATGATCCACATTAATATGGTCATCAGCTCAGGATGTTGGAACCTCAGAAGGAAACGAATCAAATTTAATATTACCTCCATTTTGTTCTTGCAGATGATATAACTGATGAAAAGGTGTATGTTAAGTCGGGAAAACGTTGTTATATCAACATTTTTATTTAAATCGGAAATTACTCGAAATGGATTTTACAACCTATTTTAAAAACGAACTAATTTCGGAATGAACACTGATTTTACAACTGAATAGTAAGTACTTCTTAATAATAGCATTAAAATCTTTTAATTTTATACAAGTTTTTATACAAAAAAAGACGGGAAATAAAATAAGTAATGCTCTTGGAAGGCTTGCTATTATGTAAACTTCATATGAATACAATATGCATAATTTTTATTCTTTTTTGGAAATGTAAAATTGTACCGTTTATAAATAGAAATGTGGAAAAATGAGAAGTAATGAGCCTTCAGAAAGTAGTAATCCTGAATTGTGAATAAGGAAGTGACCTGCGATGATTATTAGCCCCAAAGACAGTATTTCAACAATTCAAGTAGTTGTTATCCTTATCAATTATATACTTGGAACGGGAATTCTGACCTTGCCACGAGCAGCTACAGAGAAAGTGAAAACACCAGATACCTGGTTAACTGTAATTTTAGGCGGGCTGATAGCGATGGTGGCAGGAGTTATTATGGTCAAATTAGGACAACGGTTTCCAGGAAAAACCTTTTATCAATACAGCCAAGAAATTGTAGGGAAATGGATGGGTAAGTTACTAAGTCTAATCCTTGTATGTTATTTTGTAATGATGGGTGGATTTCATATCAGTGCATTAGTAAAAGTAACAAGTTTATTTTTGTTGGAAGGTACCCCAACTTGGGCCATCGCGATGCCATTTATGTGGATAGGTCTCTATTTAATTACGGGCGGCATAAATCCGATTGCCCGTCTGTTTGAAATTATTCTCCCCATTACGGTCGGCGTTTTTTTGGTGGTTACTTTTATGAGTTTTAAAATATTTGAAGTGGATAATCTGCGCCCGGTACTGGGGTTGGGGATCATGCCCGTACTAAAAGGAATCAAAACAACGGCTCTCTCATATATAGGTTTTGAAAGCCTGTTGATTATAATGGCGTTTATGAAACAGCCAAACCAAGCAGTAAAAGCTGTTTTAGTTGGAATTTTCATCCCACTGATCTTTTACTTGATAACTATCGTAATGGTCATCGGTGGACTATCCGTCGATGATGTGGTAACCAAAACTTGGCCAACGATTGAACTCATGCGAAGTTTTGAAATACCTGGTTTGCTATTTGAACGGTTTGAGTCTTTGTTGCTTGTAATATGGATTATGCAAATGTTTACTTGCTTTAACGTTAGTCATTATGCTGCTTCTTTGGGGCTTGCCCAACTCTTTAAAAAAAACATTCATCCATTTATGTTTGGCTTGCTTCCGGTTATTTATATAATTTCCATGACCCCGAAAAATACGAATGACCTATTTAAACTTGGGGATACGATGGGCAATGTTGCGTTTTTTTTATTTGGTATACAAACGCCGCTACTTCTGCTTGTCTTAAAATTGAAAAAGAGGAAGTATAAAGCAAAATCATAACAAAGTATGGTTTCTTTTAGTCTCACTGTTAGTCTTTAGAAAACTCAATTAGGATTAAAATAATTGATGTTAAATTACTGATATATATTTGGGGAAATAATAAATTTTAAGAGAATCCTATCTATTGGATTCTCTTTTTTTGTCTATTTTAGTTTGAAAAGTAGTATGATCAGCCATTTAGTTATTTAAAAAATGAACAAATTGATTTTTAAATGAATCAGATTTGGTAATTTAACTAACTATGATTAAGTAATAGTTATTTTAGATTGTTGATTTTGAGGTGAATTCCCTCCCTTTTAAGTGGATATATCCCATCCTACTAGTAATTAAAAAGTCTAATTGCAATTTAATATATATTAACAAATGACCTTACTAATTTAGAATAGTTACTTGAAATAAAATAATGAGAAGAATAATGGACACACTAACTAAAAAAGAGGAAGGAGTTTATTGGTGAACAACATAGAACAACAATCTACTTTATCGGTAAGTTTAAATAAAAACCTTAATCGTTTGAAAGAGGAGCTTCATATTACAACTGATTTGAAGATACGATCACTGACAATCTATGATGACATTGAACGGGATGCTGCTATTATCTATATCGATGGAATTACGAATACCCAAAATATACAGGAAAATATTCTCTCACCTTTGTTACATATACATAAAATCGAAAGTATTGAAACGCTAATATACCGTAATTTATCAATTATTGATGTCAGTTCTGTTACATCTTTTGATGAAATCTTGACTGGGTTATCTAAGGGTAAAACACTTGTCCTTATTGATGGTTTTAAAGAGGGAATTTTAGCGGATTCTTCAGATTGGCAAAAGAGATCAGTGACTGAACCTGATACACAAAGAGCTGTAAAGGGTCCATTGAATGGATTCACTGAAAACCTAAAGGTGAATATTAATATGATTCGTAACATTTCCCAGACGCATAAACTTTCTGTCGAAAATGTACAAGTTGGAAAAGAAACAAAGACAGATGTAGCGATTCTCTATTTGGAGGGGTATGTCGACGAAAAAGTTTTAGAGGAAGCTAGACAAAGAATTAAGGAAATTGATGTAACTTATTTATTAGAGTCACGGGTCATTGAGGATGCATTAGAAGGGAAAAAGACGCTATTTCCACTTGCATTTACGTGTGAACGTCCTGGTGTAGTAGTTTCTTCGTTATATGAAGGAAGAGTTGCTATTTTAATCAACGGGAACCCTTATTCGATCATCGTTCCTACTCTATTTCTTCATTATTTTCACCAACCAGATGAATACTATACAAAATCAGGTCGATACGCAAACAGATTGGTCCGTTTTTTAAGCTGGTTTCTGTCAATTATGTTGTTGGGTCTCTATGTGACGATGGTACGCTTTCATCATAACTGGGTTCCTCACAAATTTGCTGATCCATTTTTCAAAAAATCAGATACAGTCTTTCCGATTCTGTTGGAGATCTTTTTCGTAGCGCTGTTGTTCCAATTACTTGTAGAAGCCTCCTTACGAATACCAAAGTCAACCGTTATTATCGTCTCACTAATTGGAGCAATTGTTGTCGGACAAACTGCTGTAACTGCGAAATTGATTCATCCAATAACATTAATTATAGTAGGAGTTAATTTCTTAGCAAGCATAGCCATTGCAGCAGGAGGACTATACGGTACAGCGATGACAACTCGAACTGTATTTCTATTTTTAGGTTATTTTTTTGGTCTAACAGGGTTGATCGTTGGAACAGTGATTATGATTGTTTATATGGCATCCCTTAAATCACTTGGAGTTCCATATTTAGCGCCTTTTATCCCGTTTCGTCCAAAAGAAATGAAAGATGCTTTATTCCGAGGTGATTTGAAAAAGTTAATTAATAGTAAACATACATATCCACATAAGAATAAATGAAGACAATTGAAAAATTGCACCCTACCTCTTGAAAGTAATACTGATTATTATTGCACAAAAATTGCACAGACTTACAAGAAACAATAGAAATATCAGACTAGTAGTGTATAAAATTACATTGACTACTTGATTTAATGGACTTAACTGACCTAAAATATTCAGTATTACTGAATAATCCTCACACTCTGTAATTGACAGGGTAGGGGTCGCTGGTTGGCTTCCAGTTGGGATCATAAAAGTGAGAAGGCTCAAACCTAAGTGTAACAAAGGTTTGGGCCTTTAATTTGTTTTTTACTTTTTTATTTTTACAATGGATTTTATTCAATTTTATTATTTTTTTATATTTTGAATCCTGTTAGAAATAGTGTTTTAAAAGCTGTATTCCGCTAGACTGACCTTTATCTAATCGCTGTGTTAGTAACTCTTGGTTTAAATTATGTAAATCTATCAATTTTTGATAAGCAAAAGAGATCTCAGTGGTTTTAATAGATTTGTATAACAAAGTATTAATTTGCTTATAATTTTTATAGATAAAGAGAACTACTTTAAACAAAAAGGAGAGTCCGGATTGAAAAAGTCTATTGAGTTATACACTGTTAAGGAAAATGTCATTTGTCTTAATTGTGGTAATAAAGGCGCTGTTCAGTCTTATGGAAAGTATTATCCAAATAGTGTCGGTGAATTAGCGGATAAAATTAAATCATATGAAGTAGTAAGAGATAAACCTTATTTATCGCAAACAATGGGACTTGGAGGAACGATACCGTTTAAATGTTTAAATTGCGGAAATGTAGGACTAATAGATCATTGTGGAATTGAGGGATATAAAACAAGCTTTTAAATCGATCTAAATTTCACTAATAATAAATATTTGATGGTGTTAATTTAATAGTAAAGCTCCTAGCTTTTAGAAGTTAGGAGGGCTTTTTTTGTTAAAGCAAAAATCTGAAATATTAGTGATTTGAGAGAATTAGGCAATCATTTGATAAGAATTGGATAACGGTAGCTTATTCATTTATTGCATAATAAGAATACGAAACAATACAACCTTTGCAAAAATTCTAAATCAAATTTATTTACATATTAAATCAAAATGAATTGAATCACAGTAAAAGGAATAAAACAGGAGGAACTTATATGCAAAAAGTAATTTTAAACAATGGAGTGGAGATGCCTATTTTAGGTTTTGGTGTTTTTCAAATTCAAGATGAAAATGAGTGTGAACAAGCTGTATACGATGCAATCGCGGCAGGTTACCGACTGATTGATACTGCTGCTTCCTATTTAAATGAAGAAGCAGTTGGCCGAGCTATAAAGCGTAGTGGTGTACCAAGAGAAGAATTGTTTATTACGACAAAACTCTGGGTTCAAGATACAGGATATGAACTTACTAAACAAGCATTTGAAAAATCGCTGGAAAGATTGCAACTTGACTATTTAGATTTATATTTAATTCATCAACCATTTGGTGATGTATATGGTTCTTGGCGCGCGATGGAGGAATTGTACCTTGGGGGTAAAATTAGGGCGATTGGGGTTAGTAATTTTTATCCAGACCGTTTGACTGATTTTATTATTCATAATAAAGTGGTTCCTGCAGTGAATCAAGTTGAAACTCATCCTTTCTATCAGCAAATTGAAAGTCATAACCTAATGAAAGAAAACAATGTTCAGATAGAGTCGTGGGGACCATTTGCTGAAGGGAAAAATAACATGTTCCAAAATGAAGTTTTAGCATCAATTGCTAAAATACACAATAAATCTGTAGCCCAGGTTATCTTACGATGGTTAACACAAAGAGGTGTTGTTGCAATACCTAAGTCAGTACGTAAGGAGAGAATCATCGAAAACTTTAATATCTTTGACTTTGAACTAAACCTAGATGAAATGGATAAAATTACTGCACTAGATACAAATGAAAGCTTGTTCTTTTCTCACAGGGATCCTAAAATGGTGAAATGGATCGGTACACGTAAACTTGATATTTAAAGCTTCCTATCCTATGATTTTATTTCAGATAATACTAATATAATTTACTTTCAAAGACAGCCAGTTAACGTAACTAGCTGTTTTTTCTTGCTGAGGCAAATCGGTTTCTTGTTCAACTAACGCATACATTAGTTCAATAAGGAACTTCTAAAAAAACTATATAAGTGACATCATTTTTCTTTTTTTAGCTTTTTTAATGTTTTCATCAATTGTTTCGTATTTGAATATTATCATATTCCCAATATAATTGAAGAATTGATAATTTTTAATATCAGCCTATATTAAAAATTTTGTATACCAGGGCACTCTTTCATTTTATCTCCTAAAATTAGACTACATTCTTTTTCTTAAAAACGTTTCCATAATATCTTTCTTAAATTTTTCATAATCGAACTGAAAAGCCACACTATGTGTTTTAAAACCAGGATTTGTCTCGAACCGAAAATCCGCAATACTTTGACCGAACCCATCTCCTTGGTCCGGAATTACTTTAATAGGTACTTTAGAGAGACGAACCGCATTTGGATTTAACAAATACCAAATTGTTACAAAGTCATGCATAGGACTTCCTCCTATGCCAGGATTTGATTTAGAATAGAAATTATAGTAGTAGTCTAACATGGGTTTGATAATGAGTCCTGCTGGATCTTGTGTGTTGCGATGAAACGTGTCGATTTGTAGAACCATTTCAGGTGTAACAATTGCATGCTGGGTAACATTTAAAGGAATGATAGTCAAATTCTGTGCATGATGCAGAACTAGATTTGCTGCATAAGGATCTGAGTAAAAGTTAGCTTCAGCCACAGCCGTCACATTTCCGGGATAAAAAAAAGCCCCTCCCATACAAATGTATTCTTTCACATCCTTCATCTTATCTAAGTTTAAAACAAATGCTGTTGCCAAGGAAGAAAGTCTTCCTAGATTAATAATGGTGAGGTTGTCCAAATTTGAATCTATTATTTGGTAGATTTCATTAATAGAGTAAACAGGTGAAGTGATTTGAGGAGGAACAATCGGTCCTAGCCCAGCTTCTCCATGCACCTCTGGAAAAAATTTAACAGTTATACCTGTTAAAGGGACTGAAGCGCCAAGAAAAACAGGTATCTCCTGCCTTCCCGCGATATATTTTAAATAGTTAATATTCCATATAGCCTTTTCCCGTGACACATTTCCATAGTCGGCTACAATCCCTACCAGTTGAATATCATTACGAAAAAAGATATATAGCATAGCGAATGCATCATCAATTCCTAAATCTGTAAAAAGGAGAACTTTTTTTTGCATATGTATTCCTCCAAATTCTGTAGGATTTTAAAATGTTGGTAATAGACCTGTACTATATTTAATATATATTTATATTTTTCTAAATAGTACCTTCTATCTTATCAATACCTGTATAGATCCTAAATGCTCTTATCTTATCTGCTATAAAAAGTATTTTTATAGTTTAAATAAATTCCTTTATCAGCAATAAAAATGGTTGTTCTCTGGAAGATTCCCTTTTTACTACTTATGTAACTAACGCATGTGTTCGTATTATAAGGACAACCAGTTAAATTTTTGTTAAATAAGGATTTACTTATTTTTTGAATCATTATGATTAAATCTTTTTTGAAATTCTACTTAAACTCTTAAACGAATATCATTTTATTGGTAGCTATTATATTTCAAGATGAGGTGATATCTTTGATTCAAAAATTACTACTTTCAATGGAGCAAATGATATACATAATTCAAAATGGATTACAAAAAACGAATTCACCAAAGCATATAACCGTTATTGGTGCAGGGATATCTGGTCTAGTTGCTTCTTCACTCCTAAAAGAAGCTGGTCATCATGTTACCATTATCGAAGCAAATAACAGAATAGGGGGGAGAATATACACAAAAAGGGAACCTTTTATTAATAATCAATATATAGATCTTGGGGCAATGCGTATACCTTCATTCCATTATTTAGTAATTGAATATATAAAAAAATTCAATTTACAAGTAAATGAATTTATAAATAGTACCCCTAATGATCTGATTTACATCAATAATGTATTAACAAATGAAAAAAATTATGGAGCAAATCCAGACCAATTAAATTATAATGTCTCCCCTAGTGAAAAAGGAAAAACGGCATCAGAATTACTATTATTAGCAGTTAGTCCAGTTATTGAATTTATAAACCAAAATCCTGAGAAAAATTGGGGAAAAGTTGTTCATATGTATGATCAATATTCAATGTATCAATTTTTAAGATATAACCCTGTTGGTGTTTCCTTATCAACTGAAGCAATCAATATGATAGAAACAATGGTTGGATTGGAAGGATTTTCTGAACTTGCATTTACTGCAATATTAAGAGAAGTTTTAGTACTCCTAACTAAGGATCTAAAACTTTATGAAATTACAGGGGGAACGGATCATCTTATTAATGGATTTTTACCACAACTTAAAGACGATATTATTACAAATCAAAGAGTGAAAAAAATTATACAACAAGAATCGAACGTAACGATCTATACAGAAAATCAAATACTTAATACTGAACATCAACTTACAAGCGATTTTGTAATTTCTACAGTTCCTTATACTTTATTGAATTTCATCGATTTACTACCATATGAGTCTGTTTCATATGAAAAGAGAAATGTTATTAAAAAGATCCATTATGCAAATTCAACCAAAATAGGTCTTCAATTTAAAACGAGATTTTGGGAAAAATATGGATTAAATGGTGGTAAATTAACGACAGATCTACCAATCAAGTTTGCCTATTTTCCTAGTCATGGTCAAGGGTCGGCGGATGATACTGGGATTATGTTAGCTAGCTATACATGGGAAGATGATTCTAGTATCTGGGATAATATGACACAGGCAGAACGGATAAAAATTGCTTTGAATAATCTCTCATATATATTTGGAGATCAAGTGTTTTCAGAATTTTTAATAGGATACTCACATAATTGGTCAGAATTTCCTTATGCTGGAGGAGCTTTTGTCATGTATAAACCCGACCAAATAAAAGAGTTTGGTCAATTTATTGGTACACCAGAAGGAAGAATTCATTTCGCAGGATCACATTCGTCAACTACACCAGGTTGGATTCAAGGCGCAATTGAAGCAGGAGTTAGAACAGCGTATGAAGTTAATAATAGATAATTTTTATTACCATTAAGAGTATTTATTTAAATTTAATATTAAATAAAAATATAATGAATTTATTTCTCGACTAACACATGTTTTAATTCAACATCAAGAGCCATTTGATATGGCTCTTTTTTTGTCCTTTCTCAAGAATTTTGAAAATGAAAGTATTTAATAAAAAAAATTGACGTAAATTGTTCGTTAGTGATATAATTATTATTTTTACAAAAAAAATAATCAATGTTATGCTTAAGTAGGTTAATAATTAAATGGGGGTGTAGAATATGTTTGAAGTTGGTGATAATATTTTTTATCCGATGCAAGGAGCAGGTGTAATCGAATCTATTGAAGAAAAAGAAGTTCAAGGTGAAATACAGCAGTATTTTATTATAAAATTACTCATAAAAAAAATGGAAATAATGATTCCAATTTCAAAAATGGATAATTCAAGAATTCGAATGGTCGTAGATTCACATAAGTTAGACATAGTATTAAATAATTTTCATAATGGGGAATTTAATCGTTCTCTATCATATAAACAAAGATTTAAGCTAAATACTGAGAAAATGAAAACAGGTAATATTGAAGAAGGCGCAGAGGTAGTTCGTGATTTAATGCGTATAGATAAAGAAAAATCCCTTAATTCAAGTGAAAAACAGATGTTAGGTAATGCAAGCAAAATATTGATAAGCGAACTTGAATTAGTTAAAGGGATTACAGAAGGTCAAGCCAAAGAATTATTATTCTGTTAAAAAAATATCTTTTATTCTTCCATGATCTAATATTATAGAATTTCAAATTTATAAATCGTGTTAAAAATGAAAATTCTTATAAATAAGAAAATATTAAAGCCCCGTTTAATCTATATTATTGTTGCCTCTTTTAAATTATATTAATAAGCTAAGGTTGACATCATAAAAAGAACTTAATTTTGATCAAAAAAGAAGGATGTCTATTTTTTGGGGGATAACCATCTGTAACTATTAAATTTTAATTTGTTCAACAAGTAAAAGCATCCAATTTAAATGGATGCATACTTAAGTATTCCACTTAAAAAGATTGAATCTTCTAGAAGTGTGCACTCTTTTAATTTAATCTTCCCATCAAGTTCTAGCTCTTTAGCCAGTTTTTCAATTATATTTTTATCATTTTCTTGGGAATTTTTAATGGTGATTAAAAAGTAATTCCCTCTCGTGACAAGTTGAAGGTTCTTTAATAGACTCTCTTTACGCATTTGCTCATCCCCCTTCTAAATTAGGTTAATTCGACACGAAAGAGTTTTTGTCCTGTTAATTCATTTAAACAACAAATTTTATGTAGTAGTTATTATATTGGATATTAAGAAAACTCAATCTACTAAAGAAAATGTGAAGTGCT
Organism: Bacillus sp. AFS053548; assembly: GCF_002575105.1. NCBI lineage: Bacteria > Bacillati > Bacillota > Bacilli > Caryophanales > Bacillaceae > Bacillus > Bacillus sp. AFS053548. The sequence continues at coordinate 19,444 of NZ_NUHI01000041.1, forward strand.
TTTGATTTTTTTAGAGAATTTTATTAGTTTTAAAGCTAGTTTTATTTAGGGCATCTGATGTAATATTTGTCATTTAATTATTGCATATATACAATGTAAAAGCTTTTCAGCTCATTGTTTATTCAACTTACGCATGTGTGTGCGGCCGAACATAGGTCGTATCATATAACGGGTGGGCTTCCCGTCGAGTAAGAACTAGCCATTCACTCGTAGCGAGTCTTAGAGGGCTAAAGGTAACTTTAGTCTTTAAGCGTATACAGTTAGGTTGCGGGCCGAAAGCCAAATGGTTGAAGGGATTGAGCTTCGAAATGTTAGTAAATCGTGAGGGCTGATGCCTTACGCATAGCAGAAAGCTACACTCTACCTTTCGGAAGGCAAGAAAGGTTTCATACGAAAATCAAGTGTTTACACTTGGGAGTTGTGGAAAACAAGCTGATTATGGATTAGCTAAATATCCATTGATGGGATCCTTTGCTGTTTAAAGATTCAGAGGCTTGAATGATTTGTTGATGATAATCATCTTCTTCTTGATATGTATTTTTAGGAGATAAGGTAAGATTGAATGTTTGTTTTGGTAAAGTAAATTGACATTAACTGCATTAATTGCTGGTGTATTGATTTGAGTAAAAGGTAAACGGACATCCTCACGATTTGCAACAAGTAATTGGGTAAAACCAATATTTTTTCAGTTATTTCATCATAAAATGCACCACATAATTGTTAGTAAATCAGGGATTAGTCATCTAATGAACACAAAACGCACCAAATACTACACAGGTTCCGCTGAAATAGTTAAAACGCACCATTTAGCACCCAGAGCTGGGAATATGTGGTCAACTTTTCATCAGTAGTGTTATACAAAAAGGGGAGGATTATCCTTCATGAAACCTACTCATGGATCGACTAATAATACTTTGTACCTTTTAAACTTTGTTTGCGTAGGCTTCGGCGGGCGTAGATGTATTATTAGATTATTCTATGTAAACTGGATTCATTAGAAGGAGACTCTTGAATATAGACGCATTTTTACTAAAATAACTTCATTATTTACAATGGAAAAATTGAAATTTCACATACTGTAACTATTTACAAATGAATTTTTAAAACCGGTGTCTAAGGGATTCTAATTAATGAATTACAAAGAACATAACTATATAAAAAGAAAGCTAGTAAGTAGGATAACCTATTTACTAGCTTTTTTAATTTTCTTAGATACTATTTTAATCGATAAAAAGAAAGACATTCGCATACTATTAAAGCCAGAAATAAAACAACTGATTAAAAAATTAAGTTTCCAATATAATACTTATCCAACAATTTTAACGACTGATATACTAACTGAAGCTCTATATCGCAATAAGGAGTTTGATGAAGTCGAATATCCAATTGTGTCAAAACATTTAGTTGTTACGAAACTAGACAAAGAGACGTTTGAGATTTTACAAGGCTATTGTGTTGAATGGGATTGCAGTATTCGTAAAGCAGCTCACAGGGTATTTGTGAATAGTTTAAGGAGAGAGGGCCATTTTCTGCTTATCACCAATACTATAGGATGATAAAAGCAGCTAGAAAGACTAGGGTGCGACAGTCGAGCCAGCGTCTGACGGCACTCCAGTGGACATAACCACGATGAATATGGGTGGTGATCTTTACGTCATCCCGGCGCAGGCACAGGCGTACTTAGCTACTAATACGCTTGACCGCGAGCTGTTCAACGTCACGAAGTTGATTGAATATGGCTACGACGATGCTCACGTCTCCGATATCCCGTTAATTGCTACTTACACAGGAACAGAGAGTATGACGGATAAAGCGTTAGAACAGGCTGCTCCGACAGGATCAAAAAAGGACAAGGTGCTAGATAGCGTAAATGGTGTCGCACTGAAGGAGAGCAAGTCGAAGGCAGCTACGTTCTGGGAAACGGTAGACGACGACAGCGTCAAAGCGGCAACTGCTCCGAAGCTTGCCGATGGTATGAACAAGCTATGGCTGGACAAGCCGGTTCACGTGCTGCTAGACAAGAGTGTGCCACAAATTGGGGCGCCTACAGCATGGGCAGCCGGGTATGATGGCACCGGCGAGAAAGTTGCTATCTTGGACACTGGGATCGATCCAAATCATCCTGATGTAAAAGATGCTATTTTAAAAACAAAGAGCTTCATAGATGGT
>NZ_NUHI01000027.1:0-1416 GCF_002575105.1 Bacillus sp. AFS053548
GGTTGTGCCCATATAATTGTGTAAAAAGAAAATGAGTCATATCTATTCCATGATACAATGTTTTCGGCGAAGAAAATCTTGTATTGGAGGAATAAATAATGACTCAAATCAATCTTACACTAAATCTTGATAATTTAAAAGACCAGGTACTTAATTCTGAACTAGACTCGGTATTGAAATCGACACTTGTATTAGTTTTAAATGAAATCATGGAAAAAGAGCGCGAAGACTACTTGAATGCAAAGGCATATGAGCGTACTGAGGGGCGTGCTGATTACCGTAATGGTTATTACGAACGTGATTTTATGATGTCCATTGGGAAGATCAAATTAACTGTACCACGAACGAGAAATGGTCAATTCTCTACCTCTCTTTTTGAAAAGTATAGCCGTGTGGAACAGGCATTTGTCCTTTCCATGATGGAGATGGTTGTCAATGGCGTTTCGACTAGAAAGGTAACCAAGGTTGTTGAACAGCTTTGTGGAGAGAATGTATCAAAATCATTTGTCTCAACGATTACGAAGAAGCTAGATCCAATCGTCAATGAGTGGGCAAATCGTCCTTTAAACATCATGTACTACAAGTATGTATATGTAGATGCAATGTATATAAAAGTCCGCGAACATCATCGAATTGTATCAAAAGCCGTTTATATCGCAATCGGTGTAAATGCAGACAATAAAAGAGAGATTATTGGCTTAAATATCAATCATGGAGAATCAAAGGCTGGATGGAACCAATTTTTCGAACACTTAAAATCTCGTGGATTCCAATCTCCAAAACTAATTATTTCAGATGCACATAAGGGTCTAAAAGCTGCGATTGGCGAATCATTCGTTGGGTCAAGCTGGCAGCGTTGTACATTCCACTTCAAGAAGAATCTTTTCGATCATATGCCAAAGAAGAATTCAGAAGAGGCTAAGCATCTTTTACTAAGGATTTTTGATGCCGAAGAACCGGAAGAAGCAAGAAGTTTGAAAGCCGAATTTATGCAGAAATACGATGAACAAAAAGCTTTTAAAAATTTACTTGAGTGTCTAGACGAAGGGTTTGAGGATTCGATCCAATTTATGAACGAGCATATTGAATATCACAAAAAGTTAAGAACGACAAACAATCTAGAGAGACTAAACTCCGAAATTCGAAGAAGAGAGAGTGTCATCAGAATCTTCCCAAATACACAATCAGCCTTTCGACTGATTGGCGCAGTCCTAATGGATTGTCAGGAGAGATTAGATCCAGGAAACAGAAAATATTTAAATAAAACCCCCAAAAAAGCTTAGTGCATTAAAACGAGTATGGTCACGAAAAATTCAGCCGCCCCCATACTCTTCTTAAACATGATTAAATTTTAATAACTAAAAAAACAGTTGAAAACATTGAATTTTTATTTTACACAATAATAGTGGCTTGACC
>NZ_NUHI01000028.1:0-87661 GCF_002575105.1 Bacillus sp. AFS053548
AGATACATATTTGTCCAACTTTAATCATTTATTGAAATTGGGGATTTTATTAATAGTTTTGATTTTATATGCAAAAAAAGACTTCAAAATGTAGTTTTTAATTACAAAAAAGTAAAGATTTATTTAAATTTATTAATTTTTTTGAAAAAAATGTCGATTTTTTGTTGATATTTTCTGAAAAGCATGTAAAATAAAAAGTAAGTTAAAGGTTATTAACTATTCCGACAATATAAATTGTTTGAATATTTTAATAGTTTTTAAGTCTAATTGTTTAATTTTGGGGAGGCAATCTAATGAAAAAGAAGGTATCGTATTTTCTATCTTTATCTGTTGCTGTGAGCATGCTTTTAACTGCATGTAACTCAGACAAATCAAATGAAGGTAAAAAAGAAACAGCAAAAGCAAAACCACAAGTATTAAACTTACTAGGCGGAGCTGAACTACCAAGTTTAGATTCAAGTACTAGTACGGATGCTGAATCTTTCAACGTTTTAGGTAACATTATGGAAGGTCTAAACACGTTAGGTAAAGATGATGTTGTACAACCTGGTATCGCAGAATCTTTTGATAAATCAGCTGATGGTTTAACTTATACATTCCACTTACGTGATGCTAAATGGTCTAATGGAGACCCTGTAACTGCAGGAGACTTCGTTTACGGATGGAAACGTGCTGCAGATCCTAAAAATGCATCTGAGTATGCATTCATGTTGAATGTGTTACAAAACGGTGAAGAGGTTACTACTGGTAAAAAACCAGTTGATCAATTAGGAGTTAAAGCTGTTGATGATAAAACTTTAGAAGTTAAATTAGCAAAAGCTATTCCTTATTTTGATTCTTTAGTAACTTTCCCAACATTCTTACCTTTAAATCAAAAATATGTTGAATCTCAAGGTAAAAACTACGGTTTAGAAGCATCTAACTTAATTTTCAATGGTCCATTTGAATTATCAGAGTGGAAACATGATGAAAGCTACAAGTTAGTTAAAAACCCTGACTACTATGATGCTAAAGACGTATCATTAAAAGAAGTTAACTTTAAAATCGTAAAAGACCCACAAACTGGAGTTAACTTATATGAGTCTGGTGATGTTGACCGTGCTGGTTTAACTGCAGAGTTTGTTGACAAATATAAATCTAGCCCTGACTACGGAACAACTAAAGAGCCAACTGTATTCTTCTTACGTGTAAACGAATCGAAAAATCCAGCTCTTAAAAACGTTAACATCCGTAAAGCTTTAAACGAATCATTTGACCGTGAAGCAATTACAAGCGTAATCTTAAATAACGGTTCAGTACCTTTATACGGTTTAGCTCCAAGTAACTTCTTAGATGCTAATGGTAAAGACTTCCGTGATGCTTCTGGACAACTTGTAAAATACGATCCAGCTGATGCTAAAACATTATGGGAACAAGGATTAAAAGAAATCGGTAAGAAAGATGTTTCAATCGAATTATTAGGTTCAGATACTGAAACTAACAAAAAAATCAGTGAGTACCTACAAGGTGAATTCACTAAAAACTTACCAGGTTTAAAAATTAACATTAAATCAGTTCCATTTGCACAACAATTAGACTTAAACTCTAAGAAAGATTATGACATCTCATTCGGCGGATGGGGTCCAGACTACAAAGACCCAATGACATACTTCGATATGTGGACAAGTCAAAGCCCATTCAACCAAATGGGATTCTCTAACAAAGAGTATGATAAGTTAATCTCACAAGCTGGTTCTGAATTCTTATTAGATCCAACTAAACGTTCTGATGCATTCTTACAAGCAGAGAAAATCTTAGTACAAGACAATGCTGCAATTCTTCCAATTTACCAACGTGCTATTGCATACGTTATGAAGCCAAAAGTAACTGGATTAATTGAGCATGCATTCGGACCAGATTACACTTACAAAAACGTTGTAATTAAATAATTAAGAAATGATAAAAGGCTGTTCTAATGTCAGGTCACTGACTTGGACAGCCTTTTTTTATATGAATAATACTATCATCTGAGTATTTCTATATTTTGACATATTTTATCTTGCTATGTATTATCATTGTAGTACAAGTTGTTTTTGAGAGGGGGATCCTATTGACAAATATCATACATCAAATATTAGAATTTTTTGCATCATTAGGATATTTAGGGGTAGCATTAGGATTAATGATTGAGGTTATTCCGAGTGAGATTGTTTTAGCATATGCTGGTTATCTTGTAGCCGGAGGGCATATAAATTTTGTAGGTGCTGTAGTAGCAGGTGTGATAGGGGGAACTATTGCACAATTATTTTTATATTGTTTAGGTTATTTTGGTGGTCGACCAATCATTGAAAAGTATGGTAAATATATTCTAATTAATAAGCATCACCTTGATTTAGCTGAAAAATGGTTTTTAAAATATGGCGTTGGAGTAGTTTTTACGGCTCGCTTTATTCCAGTTGTTAGACATGCCATTTCGATTCCAGCGGGACTAGCAAAGATGCCTATAAGTAAATTTACACTTTATACAGTTCTTGCAATCATTCCTTGGTCTATACTATTTATCAAAATAGGTGAGAAATTAGGTAAAAACTGGGAAACTGCTAAATCTGTTTTAGCTCCATATACCCCAATGCTAATCATTATAGCGATTGCCCTATTTGTTGTATATTTTTTAATAAAAAAATTAGTGGCAAAAGGTAGAAAATAAAATAAATATGATTTGTTTTACATTATATTACATATAATATGATAAATTTCAATTGGAAGGATGAATTTTATGTATTCTATGTCGTATGATGCACTAAAATCTGATTTATCAAATACTCTTTCAAATGTTCAAAATCAATTGAATACGGAAGATTATTCATTACATACAAAAGAGCAATTACAAAGTCAGTTAGAAGTTTATCAATACATTGATGAATTAAGTGATATGCATTATTTTTATAAAAGCGGATACTAAAAAATAGGTCACTATAAGTGGCCTTTTTCTTTATTTGTGAATAGTATAAATGCTCACTAAAATAGCTACTTAAAAGCGTATGATTATTAGAAAATGGACTTTCTTTTTAATAAAGGTTGAAACATATATAAATGTTTCGTATGCTATTATTGTGTAGTTTTTGTTTTAGAATTAGAGGTGAATTAAGATGCTAAATTTTTATCTTTCAGATGCACAAGGGAAACTAAATCAAGTCGATGTTATTGAGAAAGGTTGTTGGATCAATGCGATCAATCCAACAGAACAAGAAATTCAATATCTAGTTCAAAAATTAGACTTAGATTTAGATTTTATTAAAGACCCACTTGATGATGAAGAACGTTCAAGGATAGAGGTTGAAGGGGAACACACTCTAATTATTGTTGATATTCCAATTGTAGCTCATGATGATAATGGGCACACAATTTTTGATACAATACCAATCGGGATGATTATTTCATCCAGCACTTTTGTCACAATCTGTTTAAGTGAAAATCCAATCTTTGAACGATTTATTTACCAAAAAGTAAAAGGCTTCTTTACGTTTAAAAAGACTAGATTTGCACTTCAACTATTGCATACGACATCATCATATTATTTACGTTACCTTAAACAAATTAATCGTAAAACAAATGAAATTGAAGCTGAATTACATCAATCCACAAGAAATCAAGAGTTATTTACAATGCTGAACCTTGAAAAAAGTCTTGTTTATTTTACTACTTCACTTAAATCGAATAAAATCGTCATGCAAAAAATTCTTAAAGGGAATATATTAAAAATGTATGAAGATGATGAAGATTTATTAGAAGATGTAATTATCGAAAATAAACAGGCAATAGAGATGGCAGAAGTTTATAGTAATATCTTAAGTGGAATGATGAATACATTTGCTTCTGTTATCTCAAATAATTTAAATATTGTAATGAAATTTTTAACTTCTATTACAATTATTTTATCAATCCCAACAATGGTGTCTAGTTTTTATGGGATGAACGTTGATCATATACCTTTAGCAAACATACCACATGCGTTTCCAATTGTAATTGGTATATCTGCAATATTATCAACAACAATTGCACTAATATTTTGGAAAAAAAGGTACTTTTAACTCACAAAGCCGCCGGTCATTCGGAGGTTTTGTGAGTTTTCATTTTTAAAAGTACATGGGAGAGAGATTATGAGTACGAATTTTTATCATTCGTTTTTACAAATGAATACGATCTTTATTTCTATTGTAGTAGAAGCATTGCCATTTATTTTAATTGGTGTTTTTATATCGGGGATCATTCAAATATTTATTACAGAAGAAATGTTATATAAATTAATACCTAAGAATAGATATAAAGCAGTATTAGTAGCTATTTTATTGGGTTTTATTTTCCCAGGTTGTGAGTGCGGAATTGTACCAATTGTTAGTAGGCTGATAAAAAAAGGTGTGCCACATTATGTAGCGGTGGCGTTTATGTTAACAGGGCCAATTATTAACCCAATTGTATTGTTTGCAACTTTTATTGCATTTGGTAATAATATTGAAATGGTTATTTATCGTGCTGGAGCTGCTATGATCATTGCTTATATAATAGGAATCGTATTATCATATTTAAAAATCGAGAATCCATTAAAACACGATCTAGTTACCATTCCAGTTGATCATTCAATTCCTGCTAGGAAAAAATTATGGAGTGTTTGTGTACATGCTATAGAAGAATTTTTCTCTATGGGTAAGTTTTTAATTTTAGGCGCATTTATTGCAGCATTCGTACAAACATTTATTCCAACTTCAACATTAATGCATATTGGTAATGGACAAGTTGCTAGTATTCTAGTAATGATGGCATTAGCTTTTATTTTATCTCTTTGTTCTGAGGCTGATGCATTCGTAGCATCTTCATTTCAAAGTACGTTTTCTTTAAACTCGATCGTTGCGTTTATGGTTATTGGTCCAATGATCGATATAAAAAATACATTAATGTTATTCCAACATTTCAAAAGTCGATATGTATTCATTATTATGGGATTAGTTATTGTATTAACGTTTTTCACTACATTATTCATTTAAGGGAGAATCAATATGGCAAGAGCATATGTACTATTAGGATTTACCTTCTTTTTAATGCAATTGCATATTAAAGGTACGATCTCAAAATATATTAATATGAAATACTCTTATTTATCACTGACAGCAGGGATATTATTTGCATTTCTAACTTTAATTCAAGTAATTCATACGTTAAGAACTAGTCATGATGAAGATGAACAGCATAGTAACGATCATGACCACGACCATAGCCACCATCATGATCATAATTGTGATCATACTTGTGTACATGGACATGTTCATAAAGAAGCAAAAGGGTTTAAAAAGTTTTTAAATGGCTTAGTTTTTATCTTTCCATTGTTTACAGGTATATTTTTACCCGTTGCAACTTTGGATTCGACGATTGTACAAGCAAAAGGGTTTCATTTCCCAGTTTCAGAACCGGGTAATAATGATCCTTTTATGCAAAGGCAGTATTTAAAGCCTGATTTAAGTATCTACTATGGGCAAGAAGGATATCAAAAATTAATTAAACAAGAATCAAAAGAATATATAAATAAAAAAAGCATTGTCCTAAATGATTATGACTTTCTTAAAGGAATGGAAGTTTTATATGATGAGCCTGGAAAATATTTAGGAAAGCAATTAACTTATAAAGGCTTTATTTATCATGAAAAAGGATTAAAAAAGAATCAGGTTTTCTTATTTAGATTTGGAATTATTCACTGTGTTGCCGATTCCGGTGTATATGGTGTGCTAATTGATTTGCCTGATGGGCAAACGTTTAAAAATGATCAATGGATTGAAGCTACTGGTAATATACAACAAATGTATTATCAACCATTTAAAGTAAACATTCCTTATTTAGACGTTACTAATATTAAGGAAATTCAACCACCAAAAGATGAATATGTATACCGTAATAAGTAAAATGAGCCTAATTAGCTCATTTCAAACTGCCCGCCAAACGCTCGCTTTCTTCATTGCTTCGTCTGTCTGCGGTGCTCATTACCGTTTTAGGGTAACTCCGCTCCTCACCAGACTTAGCGCCTCGAAAGACAAGCGCTTGCAATCAGGCTGAAAATCAGGTTTTTAGAACTTCATCTACACCATGAAATGAGCCTAATTGGCTCATTTTTTTTTAACTTTTAGGATAAACAACTAACAAATTCTTATAAAAATGACCATTTTTAAAATTTCATTTACCGAAATGACATGAAAAATAGAAAAATAATATAAAAAACTTGTTCATATCTAGACATGTACACATTCAATATCTAAATTTCTACGTATGTTATAAATGTACAATAAATAATTATAGAGGTGTTCTTAAATGTGGGGATTTTGTGGTTGCAATCGTAGAAGAGAAGAAAGAGAAGAAGTATCTCCAGTAAGAGATATGAGAGAGTTTGTTGAAGTTCGTAGACCATGTAATGAATGTGATTGTCATAGAAATAATGACAATGACAGAGTTATGAGTGAAAGTATGAATAATGGCCATTCAAACAGAAACATGAATGAAAACAGAAACATGAACGAAAACAGAAACGAAAACAGAAATATGAATAATAATAGACGTAGTGGATGTAGAAGAAATAGAAATATGAATAACAGTATGGTATCGCCAGCAACAAACTCATTTTGTGAAACTCAATTAGAAGCTGCAAGAAATAGTTGTGTTGTAAATCCGTTCACAGTATTCAATCGTTGCAACAATAATAATAATATGTAATTTATTAAAAAAAGAGCTTTTACACTAATTGAATTACGAAATTTTTTATGAGGTGTCTTTAAGGGCATCTCTTTTTTTCTAATCCAAATTCTAATAAAATTCGTAAATGAGAGTGGAGTTCGAACTATTTAATATTTTAATCACATTCTTTAATAGCAGTAGAGTAATTAATAGGATTTAATCATTTTTTCATTCTATTTTATAGGGCTTGTACATACGTTTTATTAGAGGTGATTTAATGAGACAATCAATATATATAAAATCTATTAATCTTAAACGTGTAACGGCAAGTGTCTTTGTAGGCATTGTCTTATTATTTTTGTTAGCGAGTTTATTTGTGACATCAATGAAAAATACTAAATCATATTATGTGCATCAATGGTTTGAAAAAATGAGCTATGAAGGATTTATTAAAGCGTTTGAATATGAAAATGGTCATTTTAAGGTGGGTGACGATTCTACTAAAAATGGACAACCTATCGGTAATATACTTTTTTCATTTATTACAAATATTAGACTGTACGATCCAAAAAGTTTATTAGTGCATGAAATATCTAGTATGACAAAATTCGAAAATAATATCTTAGTTGCTGGAGAAGGAATTGATTTTACGAACCTTCCAATAGAATCAAGCTTAACACTCGACGAAATTAACCAAAATCCAACTGTTAAAGATCCAGTTAATGAACCAATTAAAAATCCAACAAATCCGCCATCAAAAACTACAAATGGAAAAGATGTGTTTTTTATTTACCACACACATAGCTGGGAATCATTTTTACCTTTAATCCCAGGTGCAAAATCACCAAATCAAGCTTCTTCTCCAAAAGTAAATGTAAGCTTATTAGGTGAACGATTGAAAAAGAATTTAGAAGCAAATGGAATCGGTGCGGTTGACGATAAAACAAATATTGGAGCTGAATTAACGAAAAGAAATTGGAATTGGGGAAGTTCATATAAAATGTCTAGATTGGTTGTACAAGATGCGCTTTCTCAAGATCAAGATTTAAATTATCTTATTGACATACATCGTGATGATCAACGAAAAAATGTGACAACTACTGAGATAAATGGGCAAAAATACGCAAAGCTATACTTTATAGTTGGAGTAGAAAACAAAAATTATAGAAAGAACTTAACGTTAGCAAAAGATTTAAATAGTGAAATTATGAAATTTAACAAAGGTTTAACAAGAGGAATATTTAGTAAAAACTATAAACAAGGAAATGGCGTATATAACCAAGACTTATCACCACATTCAATATTAATCGAAGTAGGAGGAGTCGATAATACTCTTCCTGAACTTTATAGAACAATTGACTTACTCTCAGATATCTTGAGTAAATACTATTGGGATCATCAATAGGATAGTTTAAAGATAAAAAGAAGACCACGAAAAGGTCTTCTTTTTTCCTTATTCCATAAAATTCCTATTCCCAGTTCATTTAAACTCTCTTCATAACCATCAGTAAATTGTAAAGAATAGATACTAAGTAATTTGTTAAAACCTTAAGATGGAGGATTAGAAATGAAAAGAGGATTTATTATCGTACTATTAATGTGCTTAATTGCGACATCAAAACCCGCAAATGCAATTGCGGTACAAAATGAAGTATTAGAAGATGCAGTGTTATCAATTCTTTTTCCGAGTATAAATAACCGTTTATATAAAATGTTCGGACCAGGAGAGCAATATAATTGTGCGACAATAACAAATATAAAAAAGAAATATAATGGTACATACGTTTTCGGAGCAACAATTCAATTAATTGCATATAAACAAGATCAACAACCACCTTACACTCTTGTTAAATTTAATTTTTCAAATGATGACGGTGAATGGAGTATTCGCTCTGTTACGAAAGAACCAATTCAAACAAAAACTACATCTTTATGTAGGCCTCCTGTATAACATTATTTTTTAGGTTGAATGCGAATTTTTGGCAAAAAATGTAAAAAAAATATTAGGTAAAAAGAATTAAATTTATTATATTTGATGATAAATTTAGTATAAAGTATGATATGATAAAGAAAAAAATTAAAGGTGGCAATATCGTTGGCGGGAATAGATTCAAAGGAGATAATCTATATTTATGGTGATAACCATAATCATTGTTTTATAACATCAGGTATAAATTATAAAGAGTTTGTTCAAGGACTTCCTTTTCCTCTTCAAAACATTCTTTTGCTAAAACACGATATTCAATGGTCCGAATTTAATTTAAATTCCTCTTTTTATTATGTTGAAAGAGAATATATTAATCAATTTATATTAGAACATAGTGAACATGATGACCTATGTTGGATCGATTTTGAAGAATTAGCAGATTTAGATGAGCTTGAGCCTAAAGAAATTGCAGAATTACTGTATCTTGCTCACAAAAAAGAGCCATTACAAAAACCTTTTATACCAAGATTAAACAATTCTTTTGCATACATGAACATAAGTGATGGAATGTATCAAAAGGTTTATTATAAACGAACTAATGACTTTATTTTTATGCTTTGTAATGTCATATCATATAAAATTACACAACTTCAGAGAAGAAGTTTAAATATATTTAATCGTTCAAAACAAATTAATCCAATCAATATTAAATTAATGTTGACATTATACCCTTTAATGGAAGATGGATTAGTAATTGATCTAAGTGAAAGAGTTGAAAATAGAAAAGTAATCGAAATCCCTATTTTCCGAGTTGATTTTTATTCTGGTGTAGATGAAATTTTAGAAAATGTTGAAGAGTATCGTGACCTTACAAATCATATTGCAAATTTAACGTATTCAAAGAAAGATGACGAATGGTCTGTCGTTCAAGTTTAAAGAAATTGATTGTCTTTCGATTGTTGATCTAATAATGAAAATACCATTTAGAAGATTTGAACAAAGAGTAAGTGAATGTTTGTGGGGAATTTAAATGGACCTTTAAGGTTCTTTCAGTGTGTAGATGGAATACAAAAATTTCCTACTCTGAAAGGACCTTAAAGGTCTTTTTTGTTTATTTTAATCTATCTTAAAGAATTGCACTTAAGACAATTAATAAATTATAGAAAATAGTTACAATTACCGAAAATAATCCAAATCCAATTGCTGTATATCCTAAAGTGGAATGACCTTTAGTTACAGAGTATATTCCAAGTGCAATTCCAACAATTCCAAATAAAACAGGCATTAAAAATAACGAAAATAGTGAAAAAAATAGAGCTACGTATCCAATTACAATTCCAGAGGCATGAGATTTATCTGAAGTAGTTTCCGAATAAAACACATTCCTTGAGGGATAAAACTCTGCACTATATTCTTCATTTTGATCCTTTGGTAAATTATGATTACGTTTATGTTCTTTATGCTTTTTATGACGATACATTTAATTACACTCCTTTCTTTTAATGCCTTATCTTTAGTATGTAACTTTGGATTCCATTGATAAGTAGAAAGTATTAGTAATTTTGAATGATATCATTAAAGAATTTTGAATTTTTAAAAATGAATTATTTGTAAAATTGTGCTATAATTTTGATTATAATGAAGTGCAATTGGAGATGATTGAATGAGTCAAGTTAAGTCAGATTTAGAAATTGCTTTTGAATCAGAAATGAAAAAAATAAATGAAATTGCAGATAATTTAAATCTTTTTGATGAAGAAGTTGAAAACTATGGGCATTATAAAGCTAAATTGTCATTATCAATTTTAGATCGATTAAAAGAAAATGAAGATGGTAAATTAATCTTAGTTACTTCAATAAATCCAACTCCTGCTGGTGAAGGTAAATCAACGGTCACTGTTGGACTTGCACAAGCTTTCCACAAAATTGGCAAAAATGCAGTCGTAGCATTGCGCGAACCTTCTTTAGGGCCAACAATGGGAGTAAAAGGCGGTGCAACTGGAGGAGGCTATTCTCAAGTTTTACCGATGGATGATATAAATTTACATTTTAACGGTGATATACATGCCATTACAACGACGAATAATGCTTTAGCAGCATTTATTGATAATCATATCCATCAAGGAAATGAACTTGAAATTGATGTGCGTAGAATATCTTGGAAGCGAGTAGTTGATTTAAATGATCGTGCTTTAAGAAATGTCGTTGTAGGCTTAGGTGGTCCTTCTGGAGGAGTTCCAAGAGAAGATGGGTTTGATATTACGGTTGCTTCTGAAATCATGGCAGTTCTTTGTTTAGCGACATCAATTCAAGATTTAAAAGAAAGACTTAAACGAATTGTTGTAGCCTATACTATACATAAAACTCCAGTAACTGTTGGAGATTTAAAAGTAGAAGGTGCACTAGCATTATTACTAAAAGACGCAATTAAACCAAATCTTGTTCAAACGATTGAACACACTCCAGCAATTATTCATGGTGGCCCATTTGCGAATATTGCCCATGGTTGTAACAGTGTTATTGCAACTAAAATGGCAATGAAATTAGGGGAATATGTTGTAACGGAAGCTGGTTTTGGTGCGGATTTAGGAGCAGAAAAATTCTTAAATATCAAAACTAGAGCTTTAGGTGTTACACCTGATGCAGTCGTATTAGTTGCAACAATTAGAGCATTAAAAATGCATGGTGGAGTAAATAAAAATGAATTGACTAATGAAAACGCTTTAGCTGTTAAAGATGGAATTCAAAATCTTGAAAAGCATGTGGAAACAGTTCGCAAATTCAATGTACCTGTTGTTGTAGCAATTAATAAATTTATTTCTGACTCAGAGGAAGAAATAAGTGTATTAAAACAATGGGGACAAGATAACGGCATTAAGATTGTCTTAACAGAAGTTTGGGAACATGGTGGTAAAGGTGGCGTAGAGCTAGCTGAATCTCTTGTTAGTATGTTAAAAACTCCTAAAGAAAAATTTAATTATTTATATGAATTATCGGATTCAATTGAAAATAAAATAGAAAAAATTGCAAAAGAAGTTTATGGTGCTGACGGAGTGAATATTTCTCCTAAAGCAAAAAAACAAATTTTGGAATTTAATGAGAATGGTTGGGGCAACCTAACAATTTGTATGGCAAAATCTCAATATTCTTTATCAGACCAACCAAGTTTAGTTGGAAGACCTTCTGGTTTTAAAGTAGAAATAAGAGAACTTAAAGCATCAATTGGTGCAGGTTTTATTGTTGCATTAACAGGTAACGTAATGACAATGCCAGGTTTACCGAAAAAACCAGCTGCATTAAATATGGACGTAGATGAACTTGGCCGTCCAAAAGGATTGTTTTAATTAACTAATAATTCATACTGAAAAACATACTCGCATTTGATGCGAGTTTTTTCAGTATGAGTTAGTGTTTAAAAATACATCAAAATAAGGGAGATACTCATTTGATCAAGTTAGCTAAGTATTTAAAAGCATTTAGTACAAGTATAATTTTAGCTATATTATTCTTATTTGGTCAGGCCATGTGTGATTTGAACTTACCTAACTATATGTCCGAAATTGTAAACAATGGTATTCAGCAAAATGGTATATTGCATGTTGCTCCGGATGCAATTAGTCAAAAAGGTATGAAACTAATGACTACCTTTATGACAGATAAGGAAAAAGAAATTATATTTAAAAATTATGATTTAAAATCCGCAAATGATAAAAATTCAAAAGGAAAAAAATACATAAGTATTTACAAAAAGGCAGATCAGAGCATATACGTAAAGAAAAAATTGAATAAGAATGTAGAAAAACAACTTGATCAATCCTTTGGTGCTTCCACTTGGACGTTATTTAATATAATCCAAGAAGAAGCTACTGGAAAAGTAAGTCATGCACAAACTAGTAGTACGCCGCGTTCAAATAAGATTAATGTAACAAAACTATATGAGTTACAACCAATGTTTGATAAACTTTCCAAAAATGCGATACTAAATGCACATAATAAAGCTATTTCAATGGATAAAACTTTACTAACTCAAAGTGGTATTATGATGACGAAAGCATTTTATACTGAACTAGGCGTTAATTTACATAAACTAGGAAGTTTATATATCGTTAAAATAGGATTGATTATGATTGCGATTGCTTTACTTGGAGGAATAGCAACAGTCTTAGTCAGTTTCTTGTCTTCAAGAATTGCCTCTGGTGTCGCTAGGAATTTACGTAAAGATGTTTTCAAAAAAATTGAAAGCTTTTCAAACAATGAATTTGATAAATTTTCAACGGCATCTCTGATTACAAGATGTACAAATGATGTAATGCAAATTCAAACTCTTTTAATGATGGGGATCCGAATGCTTTGTTATGCACCAATTATGGGAATTGGCGGAATCATAATGGCAATTAATAAATCTGCTTCGATGAGCTGGATTATTGCATTAGCTGTTATCGTTCTACTTTCTTTAATTATGGTAATCATGACAGTTGCTATTCCAAAGTTTAAGTTAATTCAAAAGCTTATAGATAAGTTAAATCTAGTCTCAAGAGAAAATTTAACGGGATTGATGGTAATTAGAGCTTTTGGAAATGCTTCACATGAAAAAATGAGATTCCAAGAGGTAAACAGCGAATTAACAAAAACGAATTTATTTGTCAATCGTATCATGACATTGATGATGCCTTCAATGATGTTGATAATGAATGGCTCATCACTATTAATCATCTGGGTTGGTGCCCACCAAATTGCTAAATCTAATATGCAAGTTGGTGATATGATCGCATTTATGCAATATGCAATGCAAATCATCACAGCATTTTTAATGATTTCAATCATGTTTATCCTTGTCCCTAGAGCTGCTGTTTCTGCTGCACGTATTTCAGAAGTATTGTCTACTAATGTATCAATTATCGATCCAGAGCTTCATAAAAACTTTGAAGCAGATAAAAAAGGATTTGTTGAATTTAAAAATGTTTGTTTCCGATATGAAGGTGCTGAAAATGATGTACTAAATAATATTTCATTTGTTGCAAAGCCAGGTCAAACTACTGCCATTATTGGTCCAACTGGTTCGGGAAAATCAACAATTGCAAATTTAATATTACGTTTTTATGATGTAACCAAAGGGGAAGTCTTAGTTGATGGTGTAGATCTAAGGGAAGTAAAGCAAAAGGATTTACGCACTAAAATAGGATATGTACCTCAAAAAGGACTTTTATTAACGGGAACAATTGCTTCAAATTTAAAATACGGAAATAAAAATATTTCTGATGAAGAGATGGAAAGAGTAGCCCAAATCGCTCAGGCTAGTGAATTTATCTCTCAAAAAGATGGGGAATTTAATGCTGAAATTTCTCAAGGTGGAGATAATGTTTCAGGTGGACAAAAACAAAGAATTTCGATTGCTCGGGCTTTAGCAAGAAAACCCGAAATTCTAATTTTTGACGATAGTTTCTCTGCGCTTGATTTTAAGACGGATTTTGCGCTAAGAAAAGCGTTAAATGAAGATATAGAATCAACTACGATGATCATAATTGCCCAACGGGTAAATACGATCATGAATGCAGAGCATATTGTTGTTTTAGATAATGGTAGGATTGTAGGTCAAGGTATTCATAAAGAACTTCTGAAAAATTGCCCTGAATACTTAGAAATTGCTTCATCGCAGTTATCCAAGGAGGAATTAGCATGAGCAATTCTAATAAAAATACTTTTCAAAATCAGGGCGGTGGTCGCGGGCCTGGGCAAATGTTTGGAAGAAATATCCCAATGGCGCCAGGTCAAAAAGCGAAAGATTTTAAAGGTTCGATGTCTAAATTGATGAGCTATTTAGAAGCGCACAAAAAGACAATCGTTTTTGTCTTTGTACTAGCGATTATTTCAACTGTTTTTACAATACTAGGTCCAAAAATTCTTGGTAAAGCAACAGATGAAATTTTTTCAGGTGTCATGAAACAAATTAGCGGTAGTGGAAAAATTAACTTTAGTAAAATAAGTGTAATTGGAATATGGTTAATCGGTTTATATTTATTAAGCTCACTTTTTGCATATCTTCAAGGCTATGTAATGAGTGGAGTTACGATGAAGGTAACTTTTAAGCTTCGAAGTGATATAAATGATAAAATTCATAAATTACCTTTAAGCTATTTTGATCAGACTAGTCACGGCGAAGTTCTTTCTAGAATAACGAATGATGTTGATACAATTAATCAAACATTAAATCAAAGTTTAACACAAATAATTACATCAATTACCTCGATTATTGGTATAACAATCATGATGATTTCGATCAGCTGGCAACTCACTTTAGTTGCGCTATGCATATTGCCTCTTTCAATGGTATTTGTCATGATGATCGTTAAAAAATCTCAAAAACATTTTATTAACCAGCAAAGATATTTAGGGAAAGTAAATGGGCATGTAGAAGAAATGTTAGGAAATCATGTTTTAGTAAAAGCATTTAGTGGTGAAGATGAATCTACAAGAGCTTTTAGTGAGTATAATGATGAGTTATATAAATCAGCATGGAAAGCGAATTTTCTATCGGGACTTATGATTCCAATCACTGCTTTTATTGGAAACATTGGCTATGTTGCTATTTGTATATTAGGTGGATATTTTACTGCAAATGGATCGATGACAGTTGGAGGAATTCAAGCTTTCATCCAGTATGTTCGTTCATTTACGCAACCAATTTCACAAATTGCTAATATTTCAAATATACTTCAACAAACAGCAGCAGCTGCAGAAAGAGTATTTGAATTTTTAGATGAGAAAGAAGAAGTACCTGAAGTAACAAATGCACGATCAATTAAGCATAATGAAGTTACAAGTGATGTTCGCTTCAATCATGTAGCTTTTGGTTATACACCTGAAAAAATGATTATACATGATTTTAATTTAGTCGTTAAACCTGGGCAAAAAATTGCAATTGTTGGGCCAACAGGAGCTGGTAAATCAACAATTGTAAATTTAATAATGCGGTTTTACGATGTTAATAATGGGGAAATCACAATCGGTGGACATAACATAAAGAATTTTAAAAGGGATGAACTTAGATCATTATTTGGAATGGTTCTGCAAGATACTTGGCTATTTAATGGTACAATTGCAGATAATATCCGTTTTGGAAGACTTGATGCAACGGATGAAGAAGTAACAAATGCTTCTATTTCTGCTCAATCTGATCACTTTATTAGAGCCTTGCCTGATGGATACAATATGATACTTAACGAAGAAGTGAATAATATATCCCAAGGTCAAAAACAGCTCATCACGATTGCTCGTGCAATTTTGGCAGATCCACAAATATTAATTTTAGATGAAGCAACAAGTAGTGTTGATACAAGAACTGAAGCACTCATTCAAAAAGCAATGGACAATTTAATGGTAGGAAGAACAAGTTTTGTGATTGCGCATCGCCTTTCAACTATTCGAAATGCAGATTTGATTCTTTGTATGAAGGATGGCGATATTATTGAACAAGGTACGCATGAAGAATTAATGGAAAAAGAAGGTTTCTACGCAAATCTTTATAATAGCCAATTTGAGATAATAAAATAAAAATTGATCCGATAAAATTGAATCAAAATGATTTTATCGGATTATTTTTTGTGTGGTTCGTTTATTATGATACATAGTAGGAAATAAACGAACTTAGGAATCTATTGATTAAAGGAGTTTAGATAATGTTTGATCCGACCGCTTTTGATAATATGAAGGTTGTAATAGAAGGGCTCTTATATGACAAAGATTTAGATGGAGAATATGAAATCACTGATCGAAATGACTTTGTTAATCTTTCCAAAATGGATCGATTATTCTCAATTCGATTTAAAAAATTAAACAAGTCGACTAAGACAACAAGTTGCACATTTTCAATGAGTACATCAGCTAGTGATTTATATAATGAATTAATTAATGGCAATACTGAGGTAGGGTGTTATATTGAAATTGAATTTACCTTTCCTAAACCATTAGAAATCGAAATCATTCAAAGAAGTCTACTTTTATTTCAAAATAATACAAATGAGCAATTCACACCATTTTATAACATTAAACACTCTATTTTAGATAAAAATATCATTGAATCGTCAGTAAACATAAAATTTCAAAATAAAATGACCGAAGATGACTTCGATCTAATAGAAGAATTGGTACATATTACAGAAATAATGTTACAATGGTACGATGAGCAAATATTAAAGGAGATTTAAATGGAACATTTTCAATTAACAGAACAAACAATCTTAAAAATAAAAGCAAATAATATTACGAAATGGACAGCAGTTCAAGAGGAAGCAATCCCAGCGATTTTAGAAGGAAACGATGTCATAGCGCAATCTCCGACAGGTACTGGTAAGACTCTTGCATATGTTTTACCTTTAATTAATAAGGTTGATGAAATGGAAGAAAGTCCTCAAATTATTATTATGGCTCCAACACGTGAACTTGTAATGCAAATTTTTCAGGTTGTTCAAGACTATACACAAAATACAAATATTAAGACGGCTTCAATTGTTGGTGGAGCTGATATAAAACGTCAGATTGAAAAATTAAAACAGAAGCCTAAAATTATCGTTGGTTCACCGGGGCGAATCTCACAATTAATCAAACAGAAAAAATTAAAAATGCATTGTGTTAAGACAATTGTTTTTGATGAAGTAGATGAATTATTAAAAACGGATGATCAAAAAGATTTACCGCAAATTGTCAAAGCAACGATGAAAAATCGCCAACTAGTATTTTTATCTGCAACAATAACACCGGGGGCAATGAAATTTGCAAAGGAAACAAGTTCAAATCTAAAAGAAATTTCGATTGAACAAAGCTTGGAAGGAAATATAATTCATGGTTTTATTCCTTGTGAAGAAAGAGAGAAGCTAGAATTACTTAGAAGAATTGCTTCTGTTCAAAATATGAAAGCAATCGTATTTAGTAATGAGCCATTTAAACTTGAAGGATACGCTTCTAAATTAAATTTTAGAGGAATTAAAACAGCGGTACTACATTCAAAACTAGGGAAAATGGAAAGAAGTCGAGTTTTAAAAGATCTTCAAATCGGTAAAACTACTTTACTATTTTCAACTGACGTAGCAGCACGAGGAATCGATTTACAAGAGTTACCATATGTCATAACACTTGATGTACCAGAAAAAGTTGAACAATATACTCATCGAAGTGGCCGTGTAGGAAGAATGGGTAAACAAGGTACTGTCATAAACTTGGTAACACCTCGAGAGAAAAAGAATTTATTTAGCTTAAGAGGAACGCAAAAATTGTTTTTTGAACATTTAACGGTTTCACACGGTGAAATACAAAAAGTAGAAATGAAAGAAACACAACTGAATGAAAATCAACCAAAAGAAAAAAGAACGAAACCAGATTCAAATCAAAATAAAAAACCTGTTTCAAGCAAAAATAAACCAATTAAAAAAATTAAAAAATAATAAAAACTTCAGCCAAATGGCTGAAGTTTTTTATTTTGTTAATTTTGATCCATAGCCAGTACTAATCCCATAGCTGAAACTTCCAAATCCAGCTTAATAATCTCGAAAACAGGGTGACTCTCTTCTATATTCTTATTTTGAAGATCTTGCTTTACTTCACAATATAATGTTGCTGACAGTATCCTGCTTTTCTCATAAAAAGGTTTTTCTTTATTATCTTCAATCGTGGAAGCAGTCAGTTTTATAAAACGATCTAAATATAGTTTTAAAGACTCATATACGAAATTTGTATCTCTAGTTAATCCATAATGACCGAAGCAAATAGCATCTGGATTATACTCTTGGATTTTTCCAGATGAACTAAGGGTTGCTTCGTATGAAAATTGATTAGGCGATGTCGATGGTAAAATAAACGTACCTATTTCCTTTTGAAGCTGTGGGTAATAAATACCTAATGTATCTCCTGTATACATAAATTTACTAGAAGAATCGAAAATTGAAATATGATGATTAGCATGACCTGGAGTATGTAAAAATGTTAGTTTACGATTTTTACCAATAACAAGCTCCTCACCATCGGCTACCTGATAAATTTTAGCAGTGTCTATTGGAAGAATTGGATTAAATAAACGATCAAAATCATCACCATAAACTTGTTTTGCACTCGCAATTAATTTTGTCGGATCTTCTAAATGCCTAGCTCCCTTTGGATGGACAAAAAGAGTTGCATTAGGACATTTTTCCATTAGTAAGCCAGCGCCACCTGAATGATCTAAATGAATATGTGTTACGATAACATTTTTAATTCTGTCTAATGAAATTTGTAGCTCTTTTAAACCTTGTAATAAATACTCGTGGGAAGGGCTAGCACTCGTTTCAATGATTGTAATATCTTCATCTAAAATAATATAGCTACCCGTTCGCTCCTGAAACGATAGATCATATAAATCAATTAAATATGTATTAAAGCCTAAATCTTGCATACTCTTACCTCCATTCTTTTTTCAAAAGGTGAAGAAATTAGTTTAATTAAACTATAATTTAAATACTAATAGGTTTGAAGGTTTTTTTCAAAAAATAGTAAATAGAATAGACATTTGGATGGAAAATAATTACTATTAACATTATAAGGAAGTAGGAGGAATGTGAAATGAGTATTTATGATTTTGAAGTAAAAGATAGCAAGGGCGAAGATGTATCTCTTTCAAAATATAATGATAAAGTGATAATTGTTGTAAATACTGCAAGTGCTTGTGGATATACTCCTCAATATAAAGATTTACAAGCATTATATGAAGAATATAAAGAAGAAGGATTAGTAATTCTTGGTTTTCCATGTAATCAATTTATGAATCAGGAACCAGGGTCAAATGAAGAAATTCAAAGTTTTTGTGAATTGAATTTTGGTGTAACCTTCCCTGTTTTCGGAAAAATTGATGTAAATGGTGACAAAGCAGATCCACTATTTAAATATTTAAGCTCAGAAGCTCCTGGTATTATGGGGTTAAAATCAATAAAATGGAATTTTACTAAATTTATTATTGATAAAAATGGAGAAGTCATTGAACGATTTGCTCCTCAAACAAATCCTCAAGAGATGAGATCGACAATTGAGAAATTATTGAAAGCTTAAGAACCTTCATTTGTTGAATGGTTCAAAGACCATTTAAAAACGCTTGTTTTTATCGCACATATCAAAGATTTGCTGCACGAAAAGACAAGCGTTTTGATTGGTCAATATTTCAATTTTTTTCGAACTTCGTCATAGGACATTAAGGACGAGTTTCGTCCATTTAATCAGGACAAACAAGATGAAAGATGCAAGATTGGAAATCACCTGCTCGTTTTGCAATTTTTTTATTGGCGCCATTAAATTCGAGTGGTAAGGGGATTCCGTTTTCCATTAATTCGTTTCCATAAAAAGTGAGATTCGTAGTGTTTAGTAAATATTTCTTTTTTGGATTTAAACCTGTCAGTTTTAAAGTCTGGTACTTCATTGGATTTGGACTTGCTAATATTTTGTACCAACCTATAATGGCTTCATTTTTGTTTTTACTTATTACCATCCAAGCTACTTCGTTTTCCTTAAAAGGATCAAGTAACCGATAAAAATCTCCTTTCATAATTAATGATCGGTGATGTTTGTAAAATTGTATTTGCGATTTAATTTCTGATTTTTCTTTTTCAGTAAGTATCAAAGGATTTAATTCATAACCAAATGTTCCAAAGAATGCAACATTGGCTCTAATTGATAATGGGGTATCACGAACTGTTTGATGATTAGGTGATGCTGATACATGTGATCCAATGCTAGAAATTGGGTATGGTAGTGAGGTACCGTATTGAATTTTTAATCGTTCAATTGGATCTGTATTATCACTAGCCCATGCTTGGGGTGCATAAAACAATAAACCAGGATCAAATCGACCACCACCGCCAGCACATGATTCAAATAACACATTTGGAAAATCACTTACTAGTCGTTCATATAATTCATACACACCTAAAATATACCGATGATAAAATTCATCTTGCTGATCATTAGCTAACTTCATAGAATAAGCCTCAGTAATATTTCGATTCATATCCCATTTTATATAGTCTAAATTTGTATTTTTTATAACATCTGCCATTTTTTTATAAATGTGATCGACAACATCCTTTCTCGAGAAATCTAATACTAATTGATGCCTTCCTAAAGAAACTTGTCGATTAGGTGTACGAATAATCCAATCAGGATGATTTTTAAATAAATTACTATTTTGACTAACCATTTCAGGCTCAAACCAAAGACCAAATTTTAAACCTAACTCTTTAATTTTATTAGCAAAACTATTTATTCCTTTAGGGAATTTTTCAGTATTAGAATACCAATCGCCTAGAG
Organism: Bacillus sp. AFS053548; assembly: GCF_002575105.1. Taxonomy (NCBI): domain Bacteria; kingdom Bacillati; phylum Bacillota; class Bacilli; order Caryophanales; family Bacillaceae; genus Bacillus; species Bacillus sp. AFS053548. The sequence goes on from NZ_NUHI01000028.1 coordinate 20,941, forward strand.
AGCTAGTAGCATTATTTCTTTTACCAAACCATCCATCATCTAATACAAATAATTCAATCCCAAGCTTTTTTGCTTCTATTGCGATTTGAAGTAAGGATTCTTCATTAAAGTTGAAATAAGTGGCTTCCCAATTGTTTATTAATATAGGTCGTTCATTATTTTTCCACATACCACGAATTAGGTTGTTTCGATATAAATCATGAAAAGTTTGACTCATTCCGTTCATACCTTGATCAGAATACACCATCACTACTTCAGGGGATTGAAAGTGTTCGTTTTTAGATAATTTCCAAGTAAAACGAAATGGATGTATTCCCATCGTAATTCGAGTCATATCGTAATGATCAACTTCAGCTTGTGCAATAAAATTTGAACTATAAACTAAATTAAAACCAAATACTTCACCTTGATTTTCTGTAGTCTCTTTTCTTCTAAAGGCAAGAAATGGGTTATGTTGATGTGAACTTGAACCACGTAGACTCGATATGCCCTGTGTACCCATTACTAAATTACGTTCCAATAAATGTCTCTCTCTAGACCATGCACCACTTAGTTGAATCATAATGAAATCATGATCAGGAAAATCAATCGTCGCACTCATAAATCGCTCTAAATAAAATGGTTCAATTCCTTGGTTACAAATATATGCACTTCTAGTAATAACAGATAAATCTTTAAATATAGTATAGGAAATTACAAGCTCTGCTTTAAGAGTTGAGTCTTCTAGAACAATCTGAATTGTTTCAGCATCTTCTTCATTTTCTGTATAAGTGGCAGGTAAACCTTGTAAGATTGGTTTCCCTTTTGTAATTGTATAATATTTAAAGATAAAGTTTGTAATATGGCTACCGTTTAACTGACGAATACTTAATGCCGGTTCTCGAAAGTCAGAAGTGCCATAGACGGGATATTCCTGTCTGATTGTTTCAAGACTAATTGATCGATCAGCATAATAATAAGAAGTATATGTTGTAGAAGAATTGTCATTTTGGATATGAGTAAAATTTGAATGAATGTCAATCGCTTTTCCAAAATACAAAGAACCAAGGTGACCATTTTTCATGACATAAAATACATAACTAATTCTTCCGTTTGTTAGATGAAACTTTTTTTGTTCGTCATCCACAAAAATCAGCATGATTGCACCTCTAGTACATGATTTAATTACTTCTAAAAACTTTTTATACTATTAAAGAAATTAGCCTAATCAAATTTTTATGCACATTATAAAATTAATATTTTTTACTTATTGAAAATAATAGGGAAAATTTAAATGAAATTTTAGTCAAATTTTCATCTGATTTTCAGAAAAGAATTTTAATATTAATTGAACATATAAATAAGCGTCTATTAAACGAAATCTTTTACATTTAATACAGAAGTGTGAAAAATGTTGGTCGGATCAAACTCAGGCGAACAAGATAGGGGAATTTTAATCTGTAATCCAAAAACTAAATATAAACAAAGTGGTGTAATAAATATGAAATTTTTTAAACAATTAAGCCAGGAAAATAAACATTTAATGATTGCAATGGTCTTAATGATCATTTATGTTTCTCCTCTATTCATTTTAGGGGGAAATGCTCATATTAGAGTACATGATAATTTAGATTCAAATATTGCATGGTATAAAACACTTAGAAACTCAGGGCAATTATTTGGTAAATTAAATTCTACAATCCCGCAGATCATTAATGGATTGCCAAGAAATGCTTATGGAACGGAATTTAGTGGTATACAGTGGCTAAATAATCTCTTTTCGCCAATGCTAGCTTATTCCATAGGTCAGACAATTACCAGAGTTTTTGCGTTTCTTGGAATGTATCTCTTATTAAAAAAGCATTTTATAACGTCAAAAGAAAATTACCTAATTAGAGTATGGGTCTCACTTGCATTTGCACTAACACCATTTTGGCCGTCTGGAATGCTAAGTACATTGGGTATGCCACTAGCATTATGGGCGTTTCTGAATATAAGAATTGGAAAATATTCTTGGAAAGACTGGATTACTCTTATATTATTACCCTTTTATTCTAGTTTTGTATTAGGATTCTTTTTCTTTTTAGTATTCATGGGATTGCTATGGTTAAGAGATGTATTTGTAAAAAAGAAAATCAATCTAGTGTTCTTTTTAAGTATTTTATTAATGACTTTAATGTATTTAGCAATTGAATATCGCCTTGTATTTTCACTAGTCATTCCATCTGAACCAACAAGTAGAAATGAGTTTTTAAGCTCTACATTGGGTTTTTGGCATACGATTCGATTAGTGTTTAAGAATTATTTTTTAGGACATACCCATGTTTTAACACTTCACACTCTAGTCATTGTACCTTTATCTTTTATTGTATTCTGGACTTTAAGAAATAAAAAAAGAGATAGTATTGAAAAAAGATTTCTATACTTATTCATTCTTAATTTTTTATTATCCGTTTGGTACGCCTTTTGGTTTTATAAAGGATGGAAGCCAGTAAAAGAACAATTACAACTTTTAAATACATTTAACTTTGCTAGATTTCATTTTTTAAGACCTTTAATAATCTATTTAATGTTTGCTGTCGGAGCCTATCTTCTTTGGTTAAAGGGAAAAGGGTGGCAAAAGTTTGTGAAAATTTGTTTAGTAGTTCAAGTAATTGTAATGTTTTGTGCTAATGACGAAATTGTATATCGAGTAGCGGGGAAACCATCATTTAAACAATTTTATGCTGTAAATCAATTTAATGAAATCTCAAAATATATTGGAAAACCTAAAAATAGTTATCGGGTTGCAAGTATAGGCATTCACCCTGCGATTGCTCAATATAACGGTTTTTACACGATCGATACGTATAATAATTTTTATTCGTTAAAGTATAAGCACCAATTTAGAAAAATAATTGCACCAGAACTTGAAAAAAGCCCTTTGCTTGAAAATTACTTCGATCATTGGGGGGGAAGATGCTATCTATTTGTAGCTGAACTAGGTAAAAATTATGAATTTAAAAAGGACTCAAACGTAAAAATCCATCATTTACAACTAAATATTAACGAATTTAAAAAGTTGGGTGGGGAATATATTTTTGCGGCTGTCCCAATTGAAAATGCTAAAAGTAATGGTCTTAGATTGATGAAGATTTTTAATGATCATAATTCTGCATGGCGCATTTATCTTTACGAAGTAAAATAACCACTTGAAAAGGACGTGATTATACATGATACCTTTATTAACGATTGTTGTCCCCTGTTACAATGAACAGGAAGTTTTTGAAGAAACAGCCTATCAACTCACTTACTTAATTGAAGAATTAATATATGATTCTCTTATTTCAGATGATAGTAAAATTCTATTTGTAGATGACGGAAGTAAGGATCGAACATGGGAATTAATAGAAAAGGAAAGTAACGATAATCAATTTGTTAAAGGATTAAAGCTTGCTAATAATGTAGGGCATCAAAATGCACTCATAGCTGGGCTGGAAATTGCAAACAAGCAATCCGATTGTGTAGTTTCAATTGATGCGGATTTACAAGATGATATTAATGTAATACGTAAGTTTGTAGAGAAGTATTTAGAGGGTTTTGATATTGTTTATGGAGTACGAGACAGTAGAGAAACAGATACTTTCTTTAAGCGTTCAACAGCACTTGGATTTTATCGATTCATGGGGAAAATAGGGATTAATCTAGTTCCTAATCATGCTGATTTCCGATTAATGAGTAATCGGGCATTAGATGAATTATTCAAATATAAAGAAACAAATTTATTCTTAAGGGGACTAGTACCTCTTGTAGGTTTTCCTTCAACTAAAGTTTATTACGATCGAAAAGAAAGGTTTGCAGGTGAATCAAAATATCCATTAAAAAAGATGATATCTTTTGCGTTTGACGGGATCACTTCATTTAGTATAGCTCCGATTAGATTTGTTTCACTGCTAGGGTTTTTATCCATCTTATTTAGTTTAATAGCAGGTGGCTATGCAATAGTTCAACATTTATTAGAGAATACGGTTAGTGGATGGCCATCCTTAATGGTCTCAATTTGGTTTGTTGGTGGAGTTCAAATAATGGGTATTGGAATGATCGGTGAGTATATTGGGAAGATTTATCACGAAGTTAAAAATCGACCTAGGTATGCTATTGAAACAGATTTATATTCAATGATCGATTCTGAACTAGTGAGTAAGGGTAAAAGATGAATAAGACATTTTTCCGTTTTATTGCAGTAGGAATTGCAAATACAATTGTAGGATTATCATTCATTTATTTACTACTTCATTTATTTGGTTTATCTTATTGGATTTCAACATTTATTGGTAATTCTTTAGGAGCATGTATCAGTTATATTTTAAATCGGAATTTTACATTTAAAAGTGAAGGCTCTGTAAAAAAAAGTATCCCAATGTTTATCATTGTCATTTTAACCTGTTATTTTATAGCATTTAATCTTGGAGCTAGAATAATTGATTATATTTTAAATTTACAGGATTTTATATCTCTAAATTTTAAAAATGACTTAGCTGTTTTAATTAGTTCTGGGTTTTATACGGTTTTAAATTATTTTGGTCAAAAATTACTTGTTTTTAAAAATAAAACTATGACTAATAAACAACTTAAAAACGAAAGAATGTGATCAATATGAATATTTTAGTACTTGGCGGAGCTGGTTATATAGGATCACACGCAGTATACATGCTGATTGAAAATGGCGAAAATGTAATAATTGTTGATAATTTGCAGACGGGAAATATAGGGGCAATCCATTCAGACGCCATTTTTTATCATGGGGATATTCGTGATAAGGAATTTTTAAAGTCAGTTTTTCTAAATGAAAAGATTGATGGTGTGTTACATTTTGCAGCAAATAGTCTAGTCGGTGAATCAATGGAAAAACCGTTGGAGTATTTTAGTAATAATGTATTTGGCACACATGTTTTATTAGAAGTGATGAATGAGTTTAATGTTAAATATATCGTATTTTCATCTTCGGCTGCTGTATATGGTGAACCTAAAATAGTACCGATCTCAGAAGACTTCAGTACAGATCCAACGAACACATATGGTGAAACAAAATTAATGATGGAAAAGATGATGAAATGGAGTAGTTTAGCACATGGTATTAATTATGTTTCACTAAGATACTTTAATGTAGCTGGAGCAAAAAGTTCAGCCGAAATTGGAGAACATCATTCTCCTGAGACGCATTTAATTCCATTAATTTTACAAGTTGCTTTAAATCAAAGAAAAGAGATTACTATTTTTGGAGATGATTATAACACTCCAGACGGGACATGTATTAGAGATTATATTCATGTTGAAGATTTAGTGAATGCTCATTTACTAGCACTTAATTACCTTTTTAATGGTGGAAAAAGTGATATTTTTAACCTTGGAAATAATAAGGGGTATTCAGTATTACAAATTGTTGAAGCAGTTCGTCGAATAACCAAGCATCAAATACCATATAAAATCAGTTCTAGAAGAGAAGGTGACCCAAGTATTCTAATTGCTTCTTCAGAGAATGCTAAAAAAGTTTTAGGATGGACAGTAAAGAATGAAGACATCGATTTGATCATTAAAGATGCTTGGAAATGGCATAAAACGAATCCAAATGGATTTAAGATCAAATATACTACTCAATATAATTAGATTTCCTTTGTTTACACTCTGAAACCTTCACTTTAAGTGAAGGTTTTTTCGTAAATATAATACCCACTTAACCTATTAATGTTTTTCGGAGATAGAAAAATGATATAATATCACTAGTCGATTTATGGAGGTACGAGTATGAATCAGCAGGAAATCATATTACAATTAGAAAATTATGTTCGAAATCTTCATCAAGGTGATAGTTCTGGACATGACTGGCATCATATTGACCGTGTTAGAAACTTAGCTGTACATATTGCTAAAAAAGAAAATGCAGATCTATTCATCGTAGAATGTGCTGCATTAGTTCACGATGTAATTGATGATAAATTACACGATGATCTTGAAGCTCAAAAAATACAATTAGAATCAATTCTAAATGAATTATTAAATAGTAATGAAGACGTAAAAGCAATTATGTACATAATTGAAAATATCTCCTATAAAGGAGGGAATGGAGTTATTCCAACCTCTTTAGAAGGTAAAATTGTACAAGATGCTGATCGTTTGGATGCAATTGGGGCAATTGGTGTTGCTAGAACGTTTGCGTACGGAGGTAAAAAAGGTCGTAGTATGTTTAACCCGGAGTTTAAAATTAGAGAAAACATGACGATCGAAGAATATAGAAGTGACAAAAGTTCTTCGCTACATCACTTCTATGAAAAAATATTAAAGCTAAAAGACTTAATGAATACAAAATCAGCATTAGAAATGGCAGAAGAAAGACATTTATTTGTAGAAAAATTCATCGATGAATTTATGAAAGAGTGGAATTTTAAGATATGAAGATTTTAAGTGTAGAGAATTTAATTAAAACTTATGGGGAAAAAACTTTATTCGATAAAATTTCATTTACCGTAAGTGAAGGACAGAAAATTGGATTATTAGGTATAAATGGAACTGGTAAATCGAGTTTATTAAAAATAATTGCTGGTGTCGAGTCAGCTGATGATGGAAAAATTATGACTCCAAAGGATTATGTAATAAGTTATTTGCCTCAACATGAAGACTTTGATAAAAACCAAACGATTCTTGAAGCAGTATTTGAGAGTGATGATAAAGTAATGGTTTTAGTAAAATCATACGAAAAAACTTTACAAGCACTTGGAGAAGATCCATCCAATCAAGGATTACAAAATGAATTACTAAAATTACAAGCTGAAATGGATTCATTAAATGGTTGGGATTTAGAAGCAAATGCAAAGACAATTTTATCGAAATTAGGTTTATCAAATCTAAATTTAGATGTTTCATTACTTTCAGGTGGTCAGAAGAAAAGAGTAGCCTTAGCAAAAGCATTAATACATCCATGTGATTTATTAATTTTAGATGAGCCTACGAACCATTTGGACTATGAATGTATCGTTTTTTTACAAGAATACATAAAAAGACTACAAAACGCAGTATTATTTGTAACTCATGATCGTTATTTTCTAGATGAAGTTACTACAGCATTATTAGAACTATCAAACAGTAATATTTATCGTTATGAAGGAAATTATCAGTATTATATTGAACAAAGAGCTGCTCGAGAAGAGCAAGAGACAGCTACTAATGAAAAAAGAAACAATTTATTTAGAAGAGAATTAGCTTGGATGCGTAGAGGGGCAAAAGCTAGAACGACCAAGCAAAAAGCTCGTATTCAACGTTTTGATGACCTTTCGGGTAAACTCAATAATCAAGAAAAAGTGGAATTAGAGATGAACTTTCAACAAACTCGTTTAGGTAAAAAAGTTGTTGAGTTTTTAAATGTTAATAAGTCTTTTAACGAGAATACGATATTAGATAATTTCAACTTACTTTTACTTCAAACTGATCGTATTGGAATAATTGGTGAAAACGGTGCGGGTAAGACAACTTTATTGAAAATGCTTGTTGGTGAAGAACAAGTTGATTCTGGTGAAATTGAAATTGGGCAAACAGTAAAAGTAGCATACTATACTCAAATACAAGAAAATGTGAATCCAACTATGAGAATGATTGATTATATTAAGCAAGAAGCAGAAGTCATTCATACATCAGATGGAAAAACTATTTCAGCTTCACAAATGCTGGAAACATTCTTATTTCCTACGCAATCGCACGGAGTACAATTGGGAAAACTTTCAGGTGGCGAAAAAAGAAGACTATATTTATTAAGACTCTTAATGACTGCTCCAAATTTATTATTACTTGATGAGCCAACAAACGATTTAGATATTGATACTTTAACGGTTTTAGAGGACTATATTGAGAATTTTAGTGGAGTAGTAGTTACCGTATCACATGATCGTTATTTCTTAGATAAAGTTACAAATAAATTATTAATTTTCGAAGGTGAAGGAAAAATTTCATCTACATTAGAAAGCTATACAGATTATTTAGAACGACAATCGATCGAAAAACGTGAAGTTGAAGCTGTAAAAGAAACAATTGAAAAACCAGTTTATCAAAAAGAACAAAAGAAAAAGCGATTAACTTATCAAGAACAAAAAGAATGGGAAAGTATTGAATCTGATATCGAAAAACTGGAAAATGAGATAGAGAAACTAAATGAAAAATTACAAGGTGTAGGCTCTAATTTTGATGAAGCTTATAAACTTTCTAAAGATATTGAAGAGAAAGAAGCTCAATTAGAACAGAAAATGGAGCGTTGGTCAGTTTTAAGTGATTTAGTCGAAAGTTTAAAGTAGAGTATTAATTTTGAGTTTTGGAGTATGATGTCATATTACTACTCAAGTTTTTTTAGCTCATAATAAATTTTTATAAATAAAAGTTTATGTAAAATACTATTTTCCTTTTTTTACGAACTTACAATAATTTTGTATTGTAGAAAAAAATAAAGGAGATGGTAATAATGATAAACAAGGTTGTATTAGTAGGAAGATTAACGAAAGAGCCCATTTTACAAACTACACCGAATGGAAGGAAAACAACTTTTATTAATATTGCTACGAATGTTTATTCAGATTATCTGAAAAAAACGAGAACGAATTATGTATCAGTAAAATTATGGGGTCCCATTGCTGAATATGCTACTAAAAAAGCAAAAAAAGGGATGGAAGTTTCTATTGAAGGAGTTATAAAAACTTCAAGTTATGTAAAGGAATCTGAAAAACCTATTTATGTGACGGAAATAATAGTTGAGAAATTTCACCTTTTTACTCGTCGATCTGAAGAGTTAACTCACAACGCAGTCGAATCTAGTACGAATGACTTTGAAGAATTCGTTAAGGCGTTACAATAGTGAGTTTTTCCTCTTTTTGATAGAATGGACTAAATAACAAGAAGAGGAGATTAAGATGAAAATTAAGTCAATCGAACCAACACCGAGTCCTAATACAATGAAAGTGTTATTGGATGAGGAACTGCCATCAGGAAGTAGAAATCATTATTCTATTGATAATATTGATAAGGCACCATTAATAATTCAAGAAATATTAGGCATAGAAGGAATCAAAAGTGTCTATCACGTAGCTGATTTTATTGCCATTGATCGTAAGTCAAATGCAAGTTGGCAAACCATTTTGCTTCAAGTCAGAAATGTATTTGGTGAAGAAGTAAATGATGAAGCTACTAATGAAACGATAATTGATAATCATTTTGGAGAGGTACAAGTATTTGTTCAAATGTATCATAATATACCAATGCAATTGAAATTAATTGTAAATGGTGAAGAACAAAGAGCAGCTTTACCTCCATTCTATAAAGAAGCAATTATGAAACTAACAACATCTGCATCAAATGTTGTATTTGAAAGACAGTGGATTGATTATGGAATTCGTTATGGTGAATTAGCAACAATCGAGAAAGAAATTATTGATGAATTAACGGCTACTCACACTGAAAACGACATAAAGAATATCGTCAACGAAGTGATGACGAATGATGCATCCAATACTGAGAAAAAAGAAGTTCCTAAATTTGAACCATTTACTGCAGATATTTTTGAAGAAAAGGATTGGAAAAAAAGGTATGCGAGATTTGTAAAAATCGATCCTACACTTGAAGATTTACCTTTATTAGAAATCGCATTAAAAGATGAACATGTTTCAATAAGAAGATTAGCTACAGCATATTTAGGTATGTTAAAATCAGAATTAGTGTTACCTTATTTATATGAGGCTTTAAAGGATAAGGCAGTAGGTGTAAGACGAATTGCTGGAGATTGTTTATCAGACTTAGGATTTGAAGAAGCAATGCCAGCTATGATTGAAGCATTAAAAGATCCTAGTAAATTAGTTAGATGGCGTGCAGCAATGTTTCTTTTTGAACTAGGTGATGAAAGTGCAATTCCTGCATTAAAATCTGCTTTAGAAGACCCAGAATTCGAAGTGAAATTACAAGTACAGCTTGCTTTACATCGAATTGAGAATGGTGAGGAAGCACTAGGTTCAGTTTGGAAACAAATGACTGAACGTAATAAAATAGAAAATGACAAAGGAGAAACAAACTAATGAATGCATATGATGAGTACATGAAAGGGATTGTAAAACCAATGAGAGAGGAATTAACTTCAAATGGTTTTACAGAATTAACTACTGGGGAAGAAGTCGAGTCATTTATGACTGAATTAAATGATACTGCTTTTTTTGTAATCAATTCAGTTTGTGGTTGTGCTGCTGGACTTGCTAGACCTTCTGCAGTTCAGGCTGTTATTGAATCAGAAAAGAAACCTGCTAAAGTTATGACAGTGTTTGCTGGACAAGATAAGGAAGCTACTGCAACGTTAAGAGAATATTTAGCTGACTTCCCACCATCTTCACCATCTATGGCAGTATTTAAAGGTAAAGAGGTAGTTGGATTTATTCCTCGTGAACAAATCGAAGGCTCAACTCCTGAAGATATTAAAGCAAGAATTCAATCGATATTTGCACAAATGTAAAAAGAGGATTTTTCCTCTTTTCAGTGTATAGACAAAATCCAAAAATTTGACTTTCAGACTGATTGCTAGCGCTTGTCTTTCGAGGCGCTAAGCCTGGTGAGGAGCGGAGTTACCCTTACGCGGTAATGAGCACCACAGCCAGGTTAAGCAACGAAGAAAGCGAGCGGTTGTCAACAGTCTGAAAAGAGGATTTTTCCTCTTTTTTTCTTAATTAAGGAGACATATGATTATTACAACTTGCTTAAGACCAGATGTTTATTTAGAAAAGGAAGCAGAGATCATTGCTTCAGACTTAAATGGACAGCTAATTCTCCGGAAAGAATTTAGCATTGAAGAAATCTATGATAAATTTAAAAAACCTATACTTGTTTTAGGTAAAAATAGATTAGAATGGTATGAGGATGATCAAGCAATTCCATATTTTTTTCACCCGAACTCCTCAGTTTTTAGAATTAGACGATTGATGAAGGGTGAACATGATCCGTTTTGTGACGCTTGTTTATTAACAAAAGGTGATTCTCTACTAGACTGTACACTTGGAATGGCTTCAGATAGTATTGTTGCAAGTTACGTTGTAGGTGACCAAGGTAAAGTTTTAGGCTTAGAGAAAAACAAAATTATTGCGTACCTAACTAAGAAAGGTTTAAAAACAAATAAACAGAACATTATAGATTGGTCGAATATCATTAACAAAATTGAAGTAAAAAATATAGATTATAAAACTTATTTGAAGACACTTCCAGATCAATCTTTTGATATCGTTTATTTTGATCCAATGTTTGAAAAAAATATTGAAGCCTCTTCTGGTATTGCAACATTGAAAAATTTAGCATCATATGATGACCTAACATATGAAGTAGTTAATGAAGCTAAGCGCATAGCCAAAAAAAGAATAGTGATGAAAGATCATTTTAGAAGTGAAAGATTTAAAAAATATGGATTTAATCAATTAATTCGCAAATCATCAGAATTTCATTTTGGTTATATTGAAATTAAAGAAGAAGAACATTAAGAGTAAACAATACATAATTAGGAGGTCAATATGAAGCAATACTTAGATTTATGTAAACACGTATTAGACAATGGCATGACAAAGACAGACCGTACTGGAACAGGAACAATTAGTACATTCGGTTATCAATTGCGATTTAATCTTCAAGATGGCTTTCCTTTAGTAACAACAAAGAAAGTTCATTTAAAATCAATTATTCATGAATTATTATGGTTTTTAAAAGGCGACACAAATATTCAATACTTAAAAGAAAATGGTGTTCGTATTTGGAATGAGTGGGCAGATGGAAATGGTAATTTGGGCCCTGTATATGGTGAACAATGGAGATCATGGAAAGCTGCTGACGGCTCAACAATTGATCAAATTAGTGAAGTAATTAATCAAATAAAAACAAATCCAGATTCTCGAAGAATGATTGTTTCTGCGTGGAATGTTGGAGAACTTGATAAGATGGCATTAGCACCTTGTCATTGTTTTTTCCAGTTTTATGTGAATGATGGAAAACTTTCTTGTCAGCTTTATCAAAGAAGTGCGGACATTTTTTTAGGAGTGCCATTTAATATCGCATCTTATGCACTATTAACAATGATGATTGCTCAAGTATGTGATTTAGAATTAGGAGATTTTGTGCATACATTTGGTGATGCACATATATATACAAATCATCTTGAACAAATAAATTTACAACTAACTAGAGAGCCTCATAAATTACCAAAAATGAAATTAAATCCTGAAATTAAAAACATTTTTGAATTTAAATATGAGGATTTTACATTAGAAGATTATGAGAGCCATCCTGCAATCAAAGGGGTAGTAAGTGTATGATTGCTGCATTAGTTGCGATGTCAGAAAACAATGTAATCGGCTTAAATAATAAGATGCCTTGGCATCTTCCACAAGAGCTTGCTTATTTTAAGAAAGTAACTACTGGGTATACAATTATTATGGGAAGAAAAACCTTTGATTCGATTGGTAGACCACTCCCAAACCGAGAAAATATCATTGTGACAAGACAAAATGATTTTCAAGCAGAAGGTGTTACTGTCATTCATGACGTTATAAGTTATGTTGAAGAAAATAAAAATAAAGATTTATTTGTTATTGGTGGGGCTGAAATTTTTAATTTAACATTCCCATATTTAGATACACTTTATATTACTGAAATTGAACAGAACTTTGAAGGCGACACTTTTTTCCCGAATTTTTCTAAGGAAGAATGGAATGTTAAATCAGTTTCTGATGTACAAGTCGATGAAAAATCAAAAATTAAATTTAGATATTTTGTTTATGAAAAAAAGTGTTGACATCTTGAATTAAAGATATTATTATGAGGTTAAGGGATTTGATTATCCCTTGATTTTTAAAAATAAATCTCGAATTAAAGATAAACGAAACTGAGAGGAAGATGTTTAAGATGAAAAAATTACTTTATATTACTGCAAATCCAAATGCAATTGAAAATTCATTTGGTCTATCTGTTGGGGAAGCATTTATTAATGAATACAAAAAATCAAATCCTGAAAATGAAGTTGTTCATTTTGATTTATTTAAAGAAAATGTTCCTATGTTAGATGGAAATGTATTTGATGCATGGGGCAAATTAGGAAACGGTACTGCTTTTGAAGAATTAAGTGCTGATCAACAAGCTACTTTAGCTGCTATGAATCGTAACTTAGAAATTTTCACTCAAGCTGATGAGTATGTATTTGTTACTCCATTCTGGAACTTTAGCTTCCCGTCAGTTGTAAAAAACTTTATTGATAATATCTCAATTGCTGGCAAAACATTTAAATATACTGAAAATGGTCCAGTTGGTTTACTTGAGAATAAAAAAGCATTACACATCCAAGCAAGCGGTGGCGTATATTCAGAAGGTCCTGCAACTGGAATTAACTTCTCTAGCCCATACTTAACAAGTATCTTAAACTTTGTAGGTGTTACTGATGTAACTACATTATTCGTAGAAGGTATGGCTGCAATGCCAGATAAAGCACAAGAAATTAAAGCGAATGCAATTGAAAAAGCTAAAGTTCTTGCTGCAGAATTCAGTGGAGAAAAAGTTTCGAACTAAAGATTCACTATATTAAGGAATCGGCAAAAGCCGATTCTTTTTTTGTGATTCTCGTTTTATTAAATATTCAGGATGGATAATACTTTTCAAGTGGTTGGGCATTTTGTATAATAATTAACATACTCAATTATCGGAGGATTAATATGTTTCGCACAATATTTGCTGCAACACGCATTGTAGTTGGTGTAATTGAAGCAAAGCTAAAATTATCATCAGTAAAAAAAATACCAAAAGAATTACCTGTACATGAGCAAGACCGTATAATGCACCAATTTCCTGATTATTTCGGGAAGATGATGATTGGCTGTACTGGTAGTAAAGTAAAGGTTGAAGGGATCGAAAATATTCCTAGAGACGAAGGAGTCCTTTTTGTAAGTAATCATCAAAGTAATTTTGATATTCCACTATTATTAGGATATTTAAATAAGCCTATTGGATTCATTGCAAAAGTCGAATTAAAAAAACTGCCGATTGTACCAGACTGGATGGAACAAATGCATAGTGTATTTATGGACAGAAAAGATCGTAGACAATCACTTAAAGCTATAAAAGAAGGCGTTGATAAGCTTAAAAACGGCCATTCATTAGTTATTTTTCCAGAAGGTACTAGAAGTAAGGGTAGTCAAATGGGTGAATTTAAATCAGGGAGCCTACATTTAGCGACGAAATCAGGGGTTCCAGTTATTCCTGTAAGAATTGAAGGGACTTATAATATTTTAGAAGCTAATGGTAATCGAATTAAACCAGCAAATGTTACACTTAAAGTATTTCCACCAGTTTATCCTGAACAAATTGGAATGACAGATGCCAAAGAATTAACTAACTATATTAAAGAGATTATTGAATAATAAACTAAAAGCGCTCATTTAAAATGAGGCGCTTTTTTTAAACAACGAATTTAAATATACAAAAAAACATAGATGCACTACCTAATAATACAAATAAATGCCAAATTGCATGACTATATGGCCAGCGTTTGACTAGAAAAAAAATTGTTCCAATCGAGTAAAATAGCCCTCCTAATAATAAGTAGAAAAATCCTATTCCAGATAGTCCTACATAAATAGGCTTAATTGCAAACATCATTAACCAACCCATAATTAAATAAACAATGGTTGAAAATAATTCAAACCTATTAACATATATAAATTTAAAGATTACACCTGAAACTGCCAAGCCCCAAATAATTGTAAATAAGTACCAGCCAATCCTACCCCTTAAAGTTACGAGTAAAAATGGAGTATAAGTACCAGCGATTAATAAATAAATTGCCGAGTGATCTAAAATAGTAAATAGCCTAATTAGCTTTGGGTCTCTAACGCTATGAAGTAATGTTGAGCAAATATAAAGTAGCAACATAGACAAACCAAAGACTGTAAAAGAAATTAAATGCCAAGGTGTCCCTTTATTCATAGCTTTACTAATTAAACAATATAGTGCTGGGATGCTAAGTATTGCACCAATCCCATGAGTAATAGCATTTGCTAATTCTTCTTTCATTGCTCTACTCATAAAAATGCCTCCTATTTTAATTGAATCATTTTCATCCATGAGAGTATTATGAACAATTCTAGAGATTTAATGTTTTCAATATTTAATAGCTGTATGTATGTTTTGATAGAACATTTTAAACAGTTACAAAAAGCAAGAATGATTCATAAAACAGATAGATATGGTAATCTGAATTTATACAAAATTATCTAATTGGAGGTATATATGTTACTCATAAAAAACGGTGAAATCTTTACCCCAAAGTCAATAGGTAAAAATGATATTTTAATTTCGAATGAAAAAATTGAGTATGTCCATGAAGAAATTGAGATTAACTTATCTTCGGTACCTATACAAATATTGGATGCATCTGCCTACTATATTGTGCCTGGCTTCATTGATGCTCATGTGCATCTTATTGGTGGCGGAGGTGAAGGTGGCTTTAAAACAAGAACACCAGAATTATTGTTGTCTGATTGTATTAAAGGAGGAATCACCACAGTAGTAGGAGTAATTGGTACAGATGGAACAACAAGAACAATGACTAGCCTACTAGCAAAATGTAGAGCATTGGAAGAAGAGGGAATAACTTCATTTGTCTATACGGGCTCGTACCAAACACCTGTCAAAACGTTATTTTCTAAAATTGAGGAAGACATCATCCTAATTGATAAGATTATCGGTGTAGGAGAAATAGCAATTTCGGATCATCGATCATCTCAACCGACAAAGGAAGAATTTGCAAGAATAGCTGCACAAGCTCGAAATGGGGGCTTGCTTTCAGGAAAGTCCGGCGTTGTAAATGTACATATTGGAGATAGTAAAAAAATGTTATCAATGATCGAGGAGATTGTTGAAGAAACCGAATTGCCAATTACTCAATTTTACCCAACACATATTAACCGCAATAGCTATTTATTTGAAGCAGGAATTAACTTTGCTAAAAAAGGAGGGTTTGTTGACTTTACAACTAGCTCAATCCCACACTTTTTGAATAATGGTGAAGTGAAATGTAGCGTAGGTTTGAAAAGAATGCTCAATTCAGGTGTTAGCATTGAACAAATCACGTTTACATCTGATGGACAAGGTAGTCTACCCGATTTTGATGAAAACGGAATACTCCGAGGCATGAAGGTTGGAATAGTATGCAGCTTATATAACGAAGTAAAAGACGCAATTTTAATTGAAGGCATCAAGATTGAAGACGCAATTAGCGTAATCACTAAAAACCCAGCCAATATTTTAAAATTACAAAAAGGACAAATCAAAAATGGATACGATGCAGATTTAGTCTTCCTAAATAAAGCCACGCTAGAAATTGAAGCAGTTATTTCAAAAGGAAAAATAATGATGCAAGATAAAGAAGTATTAGTAAAAGGTACATTTGAATGAATAAAGTTTAAATAGTAGAAATATTAAACGGTCAATAGGAAAATGTATATTATGTGAACATTATTGAAATAAACACATTTTTTGATGAATAATTTATGATTTTAAATGTAAATAAGTTTGAGTAATTTTTTATTCGAACAACACTAGAAATGTTTTTTTAGAAGCTAAAATATTATGAGCTAATTTATAGAAAATCAATTGATTAGTTTATAAATTAAGGTTCGATATTAATAGACCAACAAACAGAATAATAAACAACTTTTATTTTACTCTAAGAAAAGGCTATTTGATTATGTTCTCATTGCATTATTTTTTTGTTGAATAAGTTGATTGGAACGGAGGGATGCTCGACTCCTATGGGATAAGCGGGAAGGCTGAGACCCCGCAGGNNGAAAGCGAGCATCCTGTAGTGGATATCAACAACACTTACCTCCTTTTACGATAATTTGATAATTAATAATAAGAATGTTTTCAGCAACATGAAAGCAGGAAGTTTATACTTCCAGCTTTAAAAATTTCAGATCCAAATACCCTCATTTTCCTAATACCTCTTCTTTTCAACGAATAAAACAATAATCGAAAATTCATACTAGAAATAATTGTATTCGAATGAGGTGAATGATTTTGTATATAAAAAAGACTGCATTAATCATAATTTCGATAATTGCAGTCGTCATTTCGGCTTGCAGTAATAATAAAGAGTCTAGTAATACTTTCAAAATAGGGATTGTCTCAAATTCAAATGGTAAAAATAATAGTTATTTAAACTCAATTGCTATGAAAGGTATTTCTAAATTTGCAAAAGAGGAAAATTTAAAAAAAGATAAGAATTATAAATACAGTACAACAAGTAGTACTAAAGGTTTTGAAAAGAAAATTACTAAAATGGCTGATGCAAATTATGATTTGATTATTGGAATAGGTAATAATTTATCTTCTGTATTGAACAAAGTTGCAGAAAACAATAAAAGTACTAAATTTGGTGTGATTGATTCAAGAGTTGACCAACCAAATGTAATTAGTATTAATTTTACTGAACAAGACGGAAGTTTTTTAGCAGGTGTAATAGCAGCAATGAAAACAAAAACAAAAAAAATTGGATTTATCGGTGGAGACGACAATGAAATTATTAACAGATATAAGTATGGTTTTATTTCTGGAGTAAAATCAGTAAATAAAGAAATTGAAGTTCTAACAGCGTACTCAAATACCTTTAATGACGCTAAAATAGGTTCAAGAATAGCAAATGACTTTTTTATGAAAGACGTTGATATAATTTTTCCTGTAGCGGGTTTAACAAGTAAAGGCGTATTTACTACTGCAAAAAAGATTAGGAGATCAAATCAAAAGGAAGTATGGGTAATAGGAGCTGACCGTGATGAGTATAAACACGGCTTACCTGAAAACGTAACTCTTATCTCACTTGTGAAAAAAATCGATCAGGCAGTATATGATTTAGCTAAACAAACAAAATCGAATGAATTTCATGGTGGTAAAACGTTAATTTATGGTTTAAATGAAGATGGTATAAAATTAATACTGGCGGATAATAATGTTGAGGACCCAATTTTAGTAAAGGTTAATGAATATAAGGATAAAATTCAAAGTGGTGCTTTAGTAGTACCTAGTAATAAAGAAGAGTATTTACAGTTTAAAGAAAAATTAATTTAATTTAATAATAATAAATTGAACCGATAACATAATTATGTAAACTAAAACTAAATAAGTTATTAAAATTTATTAAAATTCCTTGAAATTATTTGACGAATGAACAAATTTTTGACAATATTACTATATAAGGAAAGTTTGGTACTTACTTATTAATAGTGGATGGAAGTTGGGGGAAAATAATGGCTAACATAGGCTTTCCAGGTTTAATTTTAATTTTAATTTTAGCATTAATTATATTTGGACCAAAAAAATTACCTGAAATCGGAAGAGCATTTGGTGATACACTTAGAGAATTTAAGCGTTCTACACAAGGGTTAACAAATGATCTTTTAGAAGACAAAGACGAAAAGAACGGCAAATAAATCAGTAAAAGACTCGGTAAAGGTACCGAGTTTTTTTTTTGAAAATTCTCCATCTATCCGTTTTATTCAAAAGCCTTATCTTGTCCATCGCTAATTTAAAACTCTCCCTCATGTCAATAGGATTTTCAATCAAATATTGAAATTTTAATGGAACTTTAATATTTACTGTTAACTTTTAGTAAAAATGATATAATGAATTTGCTTTGCAAATTTTGTAGAATTTTAGAGAAGAAAGATGTGAATTGATTGGCAAACATTAAGATTGTAACTGACTCAACGGCCGACTTATTAAAAGAAGAAATTGAAAATTTAAATATAACAGTCATTCCTTTAACAATTCAAATAAATGGTGGAACATATTTAGATGGGGTTAATATATCTCCAAAGCAATTTATTGATGAAATGCAACAATCAGTTGAATTGCCTAAGACATCTCAACCAGCTGTAGGAACATTTGTAGAAACATTTGAAAAATTAACAGCCGATGGAAGTAAAGTCATTTCAATTCACTTATCTAGCGGTTTAAGTGGTACTTATTCAACCGCATGTGCAGCTGCAGGGATGGTTGAAGGTGATGTAACAGTAATCGATTCAGCTTTTATAACAAGAGCAATGGCTTTTCAAGTCATCGAAGCAGCACAAATGGCTGAAGAGGGATCCACAGTTGAAGACATAGTTAACCGACTTACAGAAATTAAAAATAGTACGTATTTATATATCATGGTAGATACTCTTGAAAACTTAGTTAAAGGTGGGAGAATTGGAAAGGGTAAAGCCTTCATTGGGTCATTACTAAATATTAAACCTATTGCATCACTTGAAGGTGGAGTTTATTCTCCAGTTGGTAAAGTGCGTAGCCATCAGCAAGTAGTAAAAACTTTAACTAAATATTTTGAACAAGACACACTTGGAAAAACGATAAAAGGTGTAGGAATTGCACATGCAGATGCTACTGAGCTTGCAGAGAATCTTAGAAAATCAATACAACAGTTAACAAACCTTGAATTAGATGAAACTGATTATACAACTCCAGTAATTAGTACACATACAGGAAAAGGTGCTATAGGGTTCGTTTTTTATGCTGAATAGATTTTATATTCAACATTTCATTTTTTAATATAAGAAAGAAGAAGCTTAATAAAGAATGGCTTCTTCTTTTTTATTGCCAACCATTGAGGGATGAATTGTTTCACCAAGTAAAGAAATTTTAAGCTTTTCGGGTTTTATTTTTTTCCTTTTCCATTCAGAACATAATCGCTCTAGAGCCTCTAATGGAGTATCATCTGCAAGTTTAAATGTTCCATAATGCATTGGGATAAATAACTTTGCGTTTATATCTAAAAACGCTTGAACAGCTTCTTCAGGTGACATATGGTTGTGTTTCATAAACCACTCAGGTTCATATGCTCCAATTGGAATTATTGCTGTATCAATTTGAAATCTTTTACCGATTTCTTTGAATCCTGAAAAATAAGCACTGTCACCAACGTGATATATACAGTCATTGGACGTTTTGAATACAAATCCACCCCAATGTGATTTATTCCTGTCAAATAAAGTTCTCTTCGTCCAGTGTTGAGAAGGTACAAATGAAATATTGATCCCTAAAAAGTCTTTTGACTCCCACCATTTCATTTCATGGACATTGTTAAAGCCTTTACTAACAAATTTTTGTTTCAAGCCGATCGGTAAAATAAATCGTGTTTTTTTAGGGAAATGTCGCAATGTATTAAAATCTAGATGATCATAGTGACCATGAGAAATACAAATTATGTCAATTGGGGGTAATTCTGATATAAGTATTCCTGGTTTTGACAATCGTTTTTTTAGAGCCATTTGATTAGCATAAACAGGATCAGTTAATATATTGACTCCTTTTATTTGAATTAAAAAAGTAGAGTGTCCAATCCAAGTAATTGTTGTTTTATCACGATTTTCCTTTAAATAGGAGATTTTTTTATAACTACATTGTTGAATTACACTACTATAATCCTTTTTTGCCTTACTTCTTTCGATTCCACATTTGATCAAATCTTTAAAAGTTTTACGATAACTCGTGTCTAAATTTTCATATTTTTTATTTGCCATTATCAGTCATCCTTTCAAGATTCTTTATCAATAAGTTTAGTTTAACTTTACTTTGTAAAAATATCATTTGAAAAATTTTAAATATATATGTTAATTAGTTTAAATTATTAGAAAGAAACGATCTGTTTTTGATACAATGGACAAGTACAATGCAACATAGGGGGATAAGTATGAAGAGAAATACGGTATTTGTGACATTAATAATGATTTTATGTCTGGCATTATTAAGTGGCTGTGGAAATAAAATTGAAAATCCTTTAAATTGGGATTTAGAAAAATTTACATACACTAACCAGGACGGTAAAACTTTTGGAACAAAAGATTTAAAAGGAAAAGTCTGGCTAACAGATTTTATATTTACAAGTTGTGAAACAGTTTGTCCGCCAATGACAGCAAATATGGCAAAACTTCAACAAAAGGCTGCAGAGAAGAAGTTAAATGTAGACTTCATCTCATTTAGTATTGATCCTGAAGTTGATACGCCACAATTATTAACTACATTCGCAAATAAATTTAATGCTGATTTTAGTAATTGGAATTTCTTAACGGGATATTCTCAAAAACACATTGAAAAATTTGCATCTGAAAATTTTAAAACGATTGTTAAAAAACCTGAAAACAATTCACAAGTTATCCATGGTACTAAATTTTATTTAATTGATCAAAACGGAAAAATCGTTAAAGATTATAGTGGTGTAAGTAATGTACCATTTGATGAGATTTTATCTGATATTGAAACTTTGACAGGGAAATAAGCTTACCTAAGTAAGTAGATTTTCTATTTATTTTATTTAATAAAAAACTGAGTTTCTAAAAGATACTCAGTTTTTTGTTTGAATTTAGTTAATTGTTTTGACTGTTAAAACACCGACCTTCATCGGATTTACTTTTAGTTGTCGGTATTTAGTCTAAAAAGATTTGTTTTTGGTATTCAGGTAATTTTGTACCTTTTATGACAAGAATACCGTTTTCGTATTTTGCAGTTGCTGTTGTTGCATTAATTGGGAAAGGTAATTTTACAACTCTTTGGGATTGGCTATAAGAATATTTTTTATAGGAGTAATTTGATTGATCGTTTTGTACTTCAGTAGTCGTATCAGTTTTTAAGCCAATTGTTAGGATTGTTCCTTCAATGTCCATATAAATTTGTTCTTTACTTACACCTGGCATACTTGCCTGAATGATTAATTCCTCACCGTTTTCAATTATCTCTACACCGATTGAAGAAAAAACTCCATGTTTATGAAAGAATTTATCAATCTCATCAAAAAGACCTCTAATAGGCGACTGATCTATTAGATCATCCACCTTTTTTAAATAATGTTGAAGATCAATTGATGAATGACTTTGTTTTTCATCTTGAGCGTTGTTTTTTTCTTTTTCACTCATATTCATACCTCCTATCATTCTGACTAACGCAGTATATGTAAGGAGCCTAAACACTGTGCATGTTTAGATGTAAGGATTTTTTTTATACGAATGTTGAAAATCAATTTTTGTCATGTACAATGGATGGAAAGATAAAACGTGAGAAGAGGAAGAAGAATGGAAATTCTGTTTGCAACAAAAGAAGATGTACTAGAAATTGTAACAATTTATAATGATGCAATTCTAAACACTACAGCAACATTTGATATGAAAATAAAAACAGAAGAAGAAATGCAAAAATGGTTTGACAACCATAATGAGCTTTACCCAGTCATAGTTTCTAAAGAAAATGGTCAAGTAACTGGGTATTGTTCACTTACACAGTTTAAGGAAAAAGATGCATATAAACATACGGTTGAACTATCTGTATATATTCATCCTGATCATCGTCGAAAAGGACTAGCTAAGGCATTAATGACTGAGATGATTGAAACTGCCAAAAAATTAGGTCACTTTACAATTATTTCTTGTATTACTAGCGGAAACGAAGTGAGCGAAAGATTACATGAGAAATTAGGATATAAAAAGGTAGGTCATTTTTATAAAGTTGGTCAGAAATTTAATCAATGGCTGGATATTGTCTATTATCAATTAATGCTATAACCGAAATACAAAACTTTAAAGGACTATAGGCATTAAGAAACACTTAATTTTACCTGGGAGATAGCTTGTAGATAAAGTACTAAATGCTTGAATTTCAAACTTTTTGCAAGCGCTTGTTTGTCACAGTGCGAAGCCTGGAGAGGAGCGGAGTTACTTTAGACGGTAAGGCACTCAGATAGGCGAAGTAACGAAGAAAACGAGCGTCTGGAGGGTAGTTTAACACTCAGGTTTACCTGGGTGTTTTTATTTGTAAAAAGGCCGTATTATTCATAATTTCTATACTATGAACGTAAAATGTAGGAGAAATGTCGGAAAGTGGGGGAAATGACCTTGAAATTAAAACGCGCATTGACCCAGAAATTAGCAAAAAAAATTCACAACTTTTTATTCCTTGGAAAAATTGTTACAGAAAGAGTAATGGACCAAGAGAAGCAGAGCTTACTTTATTATGAAGATGAAGATCATATTCGTTTTTATGTAGAGTGCTTATCTCCAATTCCATCAAAGTTAAAAGCTAGTTTTTCAACTCAAGATGTTTTGTTTGTAGGGACAACTGCAAATAAAAATAATGAAAGTAAAATAAAACCACTAATTAAAAGTAAGAAAAAAGATGACATAATTGAAGGATTAAAAAAGATTTTTGATACTAAATTAGTCATGTTTCGTCTTGAATATGCCAATGAAGTTGTCACAGCAGATCTAGTTGAGTTTTTTGATGGGAAAAGGGACACATCCTACCATCTTCTGCCTGTCATAGAACTTAGGGGAGAGGGAAAGCGTGAAGAGGTCGAAAACCGCCTTATAAAAGGTTCTTTGCCAATACATCTGCCAAAATATTTTAATGACTTTGATCAACCAGAATTTGTCTTTTATGAAAATAGACTATATGGCAATTTGTTTTTAAAATCGATGATGAATGATATTAGTTATTTAGAAAAACAAAATGAAGTTACATTTCAAGATTATGATGAAGATGAACTTAAAAAGTCCTTTATTCATTTAAATCATTTAATTTATTTTATTCCCGAAAAACAGTGGGAAGAGTTGTGTAAAAACTTTAAAAAAGAATGCAAAGAACTTATTTATACGCAAGAATTTACTGAGAAACAAGCTTTTCCAATTGAATGGAGTAATGATACTGAAAATGCTTTTATTGAACGATTTTACCAAAATTGTTTGCAGCAAGGCTTGTTATATGAAAAAAAAGATATTATTAATTTTCATATATGTTGTAAGTTTCAGGCTCTAACAATTTTAGGTGGTGTAAGTGGTACTGGGAAATCTCAATTAGCACGTATATATGGCGAAACCTTAGGACTTGAATTTGGTAAGGAGTTATTATTTGTTCCAATTTCACCATCTTATCGCGAACATTATGATTTATTAGGTTATTTAAATCCAACTACAGGGATTTATATAGACTCTGAGACGGGATTAACGAAATTACTGATTGAGGCAGAACAATTTCCGCACAGGATGTATATGGTGATCTTTGATGAAATGAATCTTTCTCAAATTGAACATTGGTTTAGTAAATTTCTATCAATTTTAGAAATGCCTCAGGATAAGAGAGTGATTACTCTATTCCATGATCATAACGTAGTCATTAATCAATATTATAAGCCTAAAGTAAGAATCGGTAATAATATTATTTTTGTTGGAACAGTTAACTTTGATGAAACTTCAAGTGAGTTTTCTTTAAGACTGTTAGACCGTGTAAATATAATCTCACTTAGATCAACTTCATTCGTAAATTATGCAGAAAAGATGGATAATGAAAATATTTATGAAACTGTACCACAAATATATATTAATGCAGAAAACTATAGTAATTGGACAAAGAAAACTTTAAGTGCATCTGAGCTTACAAGTGATGAATTAAAGTTTTTTGATGAGTTTAATAAAATAGTTGAACATTCACTAAGTGAGCGAATAATCTCTCCACGTATGATTAAAGATTTATCAAACTATTTAGCTAACATACCTACTCTTCCTTCTCATATTCAATTCGAACGGAAAGAAGCGATCGATCTCTTTGTTAAGCAACGCGTATTAACTAAAGTTAGGGGATTATTTGCTAATTTAGAAGAATTAATTGGTACAGGTGAAGGGAACGAGCAGGAAGGGCTACTAAATATGGTCATGAAATCTAATTTAGGTAGATCAATTTCTGACTTTGAGTATTCTATGAAAGAATTGAAAAAGAAAAGAAAGCAGCTGGAGATTGATGGATATGTCAACTAATAATAGTCCAGAAATTTTTGAGCCACTATATCTCCCATTTACGATTGCAATTCTTGTCGGAACTAGGGGGAAAGAGGAAAAAATATCTCTTGATGCACTTACAATGAATCCAAAAGAGGCTTATTTATTTGCCTATGAAATACAGGAATTAAAAAGATTTTTATTTCAAGTCGATGGTGAGTTTGACGGTAAAATTACGTTCGTTTGGAATAATCTTTATCATTTTCAACAAGAAAACCTGGATGATCAGCAGTTTATTTTTACATCTGAAAAAAGAAAAATATTAATATATGAACATGGTAAAACCGAGAATGCCTATCCTTGGAGATGCGGATATTATGAATTTTGTATTATTTATCAAGAACAACAATTTTATGGAATGATAAAAATAGTACCGAAAAATTTAGATTATGATCAATTAGAGTGGATGCATTCAACATTAAATCAACAAATAAATGGAATAATGAATGACTCGCAATACTTTAAAAAATCTTCCGCTTCATTTACTCAAAATGGAACAATGTATTTTTGGCCGATTATTCGATTTATCGAGTCAAATGAAGAAAGACTACTAGTTGCAATTCAGCAGTTTATAAGTAAATTAAAGCGGAAACAAAAAAAGGAATATGAATTAAAAAGACAGGTAAAAAAATTAGATTTTAATACAATTAGATGGACCTTATTGCATCCAGCCATTTCGAATGCAACTAATTTAACAATGCAGCCAGTTGTTCAAGAAGAAAATTATATCGATGAGATAAAGTATGCTAAACATAAAGTTCGTAAATTTCTACTTACAATTGAAACATTATTAACTTTTGTAAAATATGAATTAGTAAAAGACAAAAATAAAATGGATCAAATCGATTTTCAAGTCAAGGATATAGAAAAAATGATGCAGAATGTAGTTGGGAATGGCTCAATTACTGATCGAGAAAAAGCGAAATATAGACAGTCAAAAATGTTAAAAGAGTTAGAATTAGAAAAATTAACTAAAAGTGTTTCAGAAAAAGAACGCATTACGAATTCTTTGGAGAAACTTTATGAAGTTTATTTTAGAGAATATACAATTGGAATCTTTCGTATAGTGACGGATACTGATACTTCAAAATATCCAACTAGTCCATCGAAAGTATTTTTAAATTTTATTCATTCCTTAAGCTTGTTTGATAAAAAAGTAAAGGAGTATGGAAAAAAACAAATGCTTTTACCTGTATATAAGCCGACTTTTTTACTATATGAATACTTTGTCTTTTTCTCATTATGCGATATTTTCTTAAAGTTAAAATTTAAAAATGATTCTGAACCGTTAGCTGAACAGATTTTAATGCATATAAAAGACGATGAGTTAATGGATGGAGCATTTGTGTCTCTTGAAAATAAAAGTTGGATCATTAATTTAGTTTATAACGAAATTATCGAGGGAAGTCCACAAGTTTCACTGCTAAAAGGAACAAATTTTTTTAGTGGTGAAGAGTCGAAAAAACCGGATATTAGACTAGATTTTTATCGAAAAAAAAATAAAGAATACGTTGCTTCGATCATTTTTGAAATTAAATATAGTCCAATGTTTAATATTTATCAACCAGTAGGAAATACAAAGGCAATGGAACAAATGTATAAATACTGGGGGCTAAAGTATGTTGAACGTGTTAATGGGAAAATGACATATGTGCGAAAACCGATTAACGAAGTGATTTGTTTATATCCGGGTAGTAATGTTCATCGTAAAGTTCTTGAAGCGGGTTGTGGTACTTATATTCAATTTTACCCTAAGAAAAAGGGCGAGGATTTTTATGAACTTGTAGGTGAAAGAGAGTTAGTAGAAATAATAAACAGAACACTTGAAGAACTTAAATAATCCAAAATTGAACTTTGCGGTTCGATTGTAATTGAAACTGAATTTAGACAGTCAACCAAACAAAATTTATATGCCCTTTACCAATCGATGGCATAGGGCATTATTTTATAAATCGAAGATGTATTTTTGGCATTTTGATACATTGTTTATATTATAAATTACGAAATAATATTTCGGTTGAAAATCTAAAATATCGTATTAATCTATACTAGAAAACTAATTATGAGATAATTTTGATTTCACAAATTATACATAATTAGTTATGTAAGCGTTGCCAAAAGCTAAATTTTACCATACAATAGAGCCATATATAAACAGGCCAATAAAATATTTTTTTAACAAAATAACTAAATAGAATTAAAGAGACAATATTAAAATTTGGTATAAACGTTGTTTTATAGACGTAAGATAAGAATATTTATATTGGAATTTTAGGGGTGAGTGAGAGTGTTTCGTGTTATTCATACAAAAGAAGAGAATAATTTATTTAACGAGCTTTGGGGAGATTTTTGTGAAGAAAACGAAATACCTTTCTTAGTAAGAAGTAATGAAGTTACTCGTTATGGAATTTGTAATTCGGATAAAAATTTAATTGGTACCCTCGAGTTTAGTAAATATAATATTGAAAATGAGGATAAAAATAAATATTATTATAATTTTTCCGAAAACAAATATATTAAATATATTCAAAATGAAGAAATCTATGAAATTGGTAAATTATTAATTACTAGAGAAAATAGAGGAAAAGGATTTTTTAAACAAATATTACTAGCGTGTTATGATCATGCCAATCATACTAACGCTGATTGGTATATTGGTACTATAAATAAAAGACTATATATGTTTGCTAGAAGTGCAGGATTTAAAATTTTACCGATTGATGAATACTTTGAAATAAGTGATGATATTATTGCTGTACCATTTTTATTGGATATTAAGCATGCTATTAAGTTATTAAAATATTCAAATGAATTTAAAGAAATATTAATGTATTATGATAAGTAATTGCGAAAAACTCAGGGATTAACCTGAGTTTTTCAATTTGCAAACTATTCTTGTTCAAGAATACCTGCTGCCTGATTCGTTTGATTATAAGCTGTTTGACAAGCTTGAAGCGCTTGTTCGATTCTTTCATGGTTTTGGGGTTTTTCAACGGTTTCTAATGCAGATTGAAGACATTCAATTGCGTGTTTAAGTTCAGTAGTTGCATCCTGAGTATATTGTCGCGCATTTTTTTGCATGGAAATTCCTCCTTTCATACAAATTTATTTTTGACCAACATTCAGTTTAGTATGTAAAAAAAACGTAGAAGAAAATTCTTCTACGTTTTTAAATGCACGCCAAACCTTTGCATTCATTATTACCGCACTTGGCTTTGTTCTAAAGTTCAATTCATTAACCTTTAACATTTCTCTAGATTTTTTATACTCCGAATATCGATAAAATTGCAAATCGTTTTTTCGGTTTAAATGTAATAATCTTTTTCTGATCCTCTAAATCCGCTTTTAATAAGGCCACTTGTTCATTTAATTGTTCTACTTGATTTTCAAGGGTAACAACTACTTTCTTTAAATCTTCAATTTCACATCGATGTTCCAAAATTTGTACTGAAACGACTTCATTTGCTTTTGTTTCAACTTTTTCTTCAAGTTTTATTAATTTTTGTGTTAATTCTTTTATAATATCAATATGATAAGTGTCATTTTGTTTTGGTTCGATCGTTTGCATCGAATCTTCATAAATTTCTTTAATTTGTTCGATTTGTTCGTCTGTAAACAAATATCCATTATGAGTTTTCTCTACTTTTAAATTACCTTTTTTTAAAAAAAATAATACTTTTTTATTTGTTAATTGCAGTTGTTCTGCCACTTGAGAAGTTGTATACATACGCTATTCCTCCTCCAAATAATTTATATATTAAAAATTCTTTATAAAACTGCACATTCCTTTGAGGTTGACAAAACTAGTGTTGACTCGGCAAAAGTTCTTAAAATCCATCGATTAAATAGGTTCTAAACCTTCAAAATGGCTGAAAATGTAAACTTAATTACTTTTGTATTGATTTTTATCGAAATACGGTTTTTTACGGTGTTTTTAATAAAATATTCTACCGATTTTAGAATATAAAGTAGATAAATAGCATATAATGCAAGACACTGTTCTGAGAAGGAAAACAGAAATAAGGTAAAGAATGGTAATAATAGAGAAGGCATCTTTGAGTGTTAAAACAGAAAATGCAGAACCTTTTCTAAAATCATTTCGATCCTGATTTGAGAATGCCTAAAAAAAAAATTTTGATAACAAATTATTTATCTGAATATACTAAGATAAGCCTAATTTAAAAATATTAATTATGAAGATGGCCTTCACTTCCAATTGGAGGGATGACTCAATTGTTTGGAATTGGTACTAAGTTATTATTAGTTGTTGTATTAATTGCATTTACTGCCTTTTTTGTTGCATCAGAATTTGCAATCGTTAAAATTAGAAGTTCTAGAATTGATCAGTTAATTGGCGAGGGAAATAAAAAAGCAAGAGCGGTAAAACGAGTAATAACACATCTCGATGAATATCTTTCAGCTTGTCAACTTGGTATAACTGTTACGAGTTTAGGTTTAGGTTGGTTAGGTGAACCAGCCGTAGATGAATTATTGCATCCATTGCTTGACGATTTGCATTTACCTACTGCAGTAAGCGGCACGATCTCTTTTTTACTTGCTTTTGGAATTATTACATTTATTCATGTTGTAGTTGGTGAATTAGCACCTAAAACAATCGCTATTCAAAAGGCTGAGCAAATTACATTAAAGTTTTCTCCAGCTTTGATTCTTTTTTACAAAATTACCTATCCGTTCATTTGGTTGTTTAATAATTCAGCGAGGATGGTCTTAAAAATATTTGGACTTCCTCCTGCTTCAGAACATGAAGTTGCTCATTCAGAGGAGGAATTAAGAATTCTACTTTCTGAAAGCTATAAAAGTGGCGAAATAAATCAATCTGAATTTAAGTATGTGAACAATATATTTGATTTCAATATGCGAGTAGCAAAAGAAATTATGGTTCCTCGAACGGAAATGGTTGCAATTGACTTACGTGAAGCTTTTCATGAGAATATTCACTTTATGAGCACTGAAAAATATACGCGTTTTCCTGTTGTAGATGGTGATAAGGACCATGTCGTTGGTTTAATAAATTTTAAAGATGTTTTTACTGATTTTGTTCTTCATAAAGGGGAAGCAGAGGTGAAAACACTTGAACAATATATTAGACCAATCATTCAAGTTATTGAATCAATATCAGTTCATGATTTACTTGTTAAAATGCAAAGAGAACATATACATATGTCGATATTAGTTGATGAATACGGAGGTACATCTGGCTTAGTAACAGTTGAAGATATTTTAGAAGAAATTGTAGGGGAAATTCGAGACGAGTTTGATGTTGATGAGAAAGAGGATATAAGTAAAGTAAACGAAAATAAATTCATCATTGCAGGTAAAGTTTTAATTAGTGAAATTAATGATGTTTTTAGCTTAGACATTGATGATACAGATGTTGATACAATTGGTGGATGGATTTTAACTGAAAATTTTGATGTGCAAGAAGGAGATTCGATTAAATATGAAAACTGTACATTTAAAGTCCTTAAGTTAGACGGACATTATATAAAATCAATTGAATTAACACGGGAATCGATTAAAAAACCTGAACTTGAAGAAGAAAGCGCAACTTAAATTGTAAAAACAATTGAGCTGCGCTTTTATCCACATTATAAGAAATTTCATATACCGAATTAATTAGAAATTAGTTGATTTATAAAGCTCATCTTTAATAAATATTTCATTTTTATCAATTGCGTCATTATGCGTAACGACAAGCCCGATCGGAGTAGGGACGGGTAAATTATTGACTAGTGAAAAGGGAATATTTTTTTTCTTTGCCATTAAAAGATATTTTGAAATTGTATTATAGGGAAGTGTACCGTTTAATAATAAAGTAACATTCTTCATATTGATTGATTTTTCAACGATTGGATAAATTGAATTTGCCATCACTTGACTTGTAGTTAAAGCAATTTCAATTCTTTCGCGAATTGTTCCTAAAAAAATATTTCGTTCTTCAATTTTTATTTGCTTTTCACCATAGATACCTTTAATTAAATAATCTTCAACTTTATTTCCAGCCATTGAAATACCTACCTTCAGTTTATTAATTTAATTGTATCTAACTTTATTCTATTCTACACACCATATTATTGACATTTTTGCGTACTTTTAGTTTTATAATAACTAGGACAGTGACAATCGTAAAAGTTCAGTTGCTGAATGAAATGAAAGAAATATTCATCAATTTAATTTACGATTTAATCAGAATATTGTAAAAAATATTACTTTGTCGTAATAAATTCGACAAATTTTTATTTTTTTACTTAACGAATATTTAAAAATTTGTTACTATTTAATTAATAGATTTTTTATTGGAGGTGTTCCTTATTGATATGTCAATAGAGAGTAGGTATAGCACTTTCATACAGGAAAGTATGCCTACATTAGTAAAGAATTGGGTCGCTAAAGCGGTAATTAGCGATAATGATCCATTTAAATCCGAGATTATCATTAATGGAACTAAATTGATTGACATTACGTTATTATTTATTATGGGCAAAATAAATGAGGATCAAGTCAGAGATTTGGCACATAAAATCGCCCTTGAACGAGCTAGAGCAAGTGCTAACATCGGAGATTTTGTGTATAACTCAAATATAGCTAGAAGTGAACTATTTAAACATTTGTCTGAATTTGAAGAAAGTATTAGTCTACTTCAGCCACTCATTAATAAAATTAACTACGTTTTTGATCAGTTTATTTATTTTACAGTAAAACATTATTCATATCTCATTACACAAGATATAGAAGAGAAAAAACAGTTCATTGACGAGACTCACAAAGAGAGACTTACAATCCTAGGACAAATGTCTGCAAGTTTCGTTCATGAATTTAGAAATCCACTAACTTCAATAATTGGATTTGTAAAATTACTTAAAGGTGATCATCCACAATTAAAGTATTTAGACATCATAGATCATGAATTGCATCAATTAAATTTTAGAATTGATCAATTTCTTCATGTCTCGAAAAAAGATCATGATCAGATAGTAGAATCTTTTTTAATTAATGATTTATTTAAAGAAATCACAGAATTCTTATATCCAAGTATTGTAAATTCGAATGTCATTTTACAAGAAGGAAATTCACAAAATATATACATACCAGGTTTCAGAAATGAACTACGTCAAGTTTTACTTAATATATTAATGAATTCAATCGATGCCTTGGCTGAAAACGATGGTCAAAAAACGATTCATTATCAAGTTTCAGACTTAGAGGATATGATTGAAATTCAAATAAGAAATAATGGACCTAAAATTAGTGAAGAAAGCATACGGACAATTTTTGAACCATTTGTTACGACAAAAAATCATGGTACCGGAATTGGCTTATTTGTATGTAAACAAATCATTGAAAAACATGATGGCAATATTAAATGTTTTTCTGATGATGAATGGACTGCATTTTACATAACGTTACCGAAAGAGGCATAAAAAAACTCGGATTGATTAGTCCGAGTTTTTTATTTTGTATAAGAGATAAGTATTAAGTGAACAGTCTAAAACAATGTAATAACGTCAAATTTGGGGCTCTCTTCAACACACCCTACTGAAATTAAATCATATACTATATTTTCTTTAAACTTTGATTTATAGAGAGGAAATATGATCATTTTCGTACCCGTTAATCGTATTTCCAAATTAACTGTCATAGGCGATATAGGCAGATATTCTGAGGCTTTTCGGTATGGGACATTTGGGAAAACAACATCGCCTTCACCAGCCTTTACTGCGAAATCTAGATTTGGTGAATTAGGGGATAAATTTATAAAACGGATTTTAGCTTCGCCTTTAGGCAAGGTATGATTATCCATATATGAAAACAGAGAAATTTGGTCTAAGTTATAACCAATAGCTATCGTATAATTTTGTTCAGCAAGTAAAGATATTTGTTCTGAATGAATTGGTTTTGATTGATCATTAGCTTTAAAAATTTCGACAAAGTGTACCCCGGAAGGTAAAGCTAAATAGTGAGTTGATTCTTTAAAAGTTAAATTCGAAATAAATTTTGTGCGATTAATATAAATGTCTAAGCTTATTTTTTTAGGTAAAACGTTAACGAGTCTTATAAAAGCTAAATTTTGCTTTATTATTTTGTCCTGTTTAATACTTATTGGTGCATCATTTTTTATTAGCCTTTGGAACGAATCAAATCGATTAAAATTAACTTGCAACAAATTGTCCTCTTTTTTTGAATAGGATGAAAAATGATTAAAAATATTAGGGTTTCTTCGATTTTTTTGTACGACTTTGTTCAAACTACATACCTCCTATGATTACCATCCTACGATCCCATTTAAAATAGTATTCATTAACGAGAATATTATGAATTATTTTATATTTATAACCCTTAAAATAGTTATTGCTTTTTAGAGTCAAAATTTAATAGAATACTATCAATATAGTTTTTTACAATTAAATAGTAGCTAATTAAGTTTATTCACTTTAAATTAATTGAGTCAGTATAAAGACAACTTCCTAAAACTTGTTTTTTCGTCTGAGCCCTAAAAAATAAAGTAATTCTTAATACGCTCGTATAATTTTGGAAATAACCGGTCCAAAAGTTTCTACCAAGCTGCCGATATAGTTTGACTACGAGAGATATGACATAGCATATTCTCTCCTATATATTTAGGAGGAAACAAACATGAATCTACATGAAATGAAAACGTCAACAAAAGCTGAAAAGGCTGATTTTTTAATAATAAATGGGAAAATAATAAATGTTTTTACGAAAGAAATAATAGAAGATTCAATCGCAATTACAAATGGAATAATAGTTGGAATAGGTGATTATGAGGCTAATGTAGTAATAGATGCTGAAGGGAAATATATATCACCTGGCTTTATTGATTCCCACGTTCATATTGAATCATCAATGGTTTTACCTAGTGAATATGCGAGAACTGTACTACCACATGGAGTAACAACTGTTATTTGTGATCCACATGAAATCGCAAATGTTTCTGGAGTGGATGGAATTAAGATGATGTTAGACGCTTCAGAAAATATTCCGTTAGATGTTAGAGTTATGTTACCATCCTGTGTACCTGCAACCTCATTAGAGCGTGGGGGAGCCATACTTTATGCAGAGCATTTAGAGCCTTTTATGACACATCCGAAAGTACTTGGCTTAGCTGAAGTAATGGATTATCCTGCAGTTATGTCGATGGAAAAACAAATGATCGATAAATTAAAATTAGCTCACGCTTATCAAAAGCCAATTGATGGTCATTTAGCTGGGTTAACTAAAAATGAAATAAACACATACTCGTATGCAGGTATTTCAACTGATCATGAATGTACAAATGTCCAGGAAGTAATGGAAAGACTGAGAGCAGGGCTATATGTTGCATTTAGAGAAGGGTCCGCTGCAAGAAATCTAAGTGATTTATTACCTGCAGTAAATGATCGAAATGAACAGCGAATTATGTATTGCACAGATGATAAACATTTAGACGATATCATGAAAGAAGGTTCGATTGATTTTTGTATTCGAACAGCAATCGAATATGGAATTGACCCAGTGACTGCCTATTCGATGGCAACATTAAATCCAGCAACATGCTATGGTTTAAAACAAAAAGGTGCAATTGCTCCTGGATATGAAGCAAGCTTAATATTTTTAAACGATTTAGAATCAGTAGAAGTTGCGGACGTATGGTGTAAAAATGAGTTTATCGTTAAAAACAAACAAATTAGTAAACTAATTAAAAATGAAGAGTCTAATTTAATTAATTCAAAAGTAAGCTTAGGGGATCTAAAGATTGAAGATCTTGAATTAAAAACAGACTCAAAAACGCTTGCAAATATAATTGAAATTAATCCGAATAGTATCGTAACAAACCATTTAATTGAAAAATTATCAAGTGAATATACTCATTTTATTCCAAGTGTCGTCGAAAACTTATGTAAAATAGCAGTAATAGATCGCTATCATTCTGAAAAAGAGATTGGTCTAGGTATTGTTAAAGGTTTAAATTTAATTGAGGGAGCAATCGCTACAACCATTGCTCATGATTCACACCAACTAATCGTTGCCGGTATGAATGATTATGATATGTATCTTGCAATTAAAACAATTGAAGAAATGAACGGTGGAATTGTAGTCGTATCATCTGGAAAAGTAATTGCCAAATTATCATTACCGATTGGCGGTTTAATGAGTAATAAATCTGCTGAAGAAGTAGAAGCAGGTTTACACCAAATTGAAAAATCATTACTTCAAATTAGACCAATCAATACATTTAACGCGTTCTTAACATTATCATTTCTAGCGCTACCTGTTATTCCGAGTATAAAACTAACTACTAAAGGTTTATTTAATGTAAATGAATTTAAATTTATTCCGGTTTTTCCTGGTGAATAAATATAATAAAATGTAGACTCCTATAAAGGGGTCTTTTTTTGTTAATTATATAAAGTAGATAGGTAAATACTTGTATTTAACGAAGTAGAAGGAATTTTTTATAGAGGAGTATATTGAATGTCAGATGTGATTTTTAATCATTTTAAAAGAGTACCACTTTTTAAAGATCTTTCGGATGAAGAGCTTCAATCGATAGTTGATATTTCACATATGAGATTATATAAAGCAAAATCATTTGTCTTTTTGCAAGGAGACAAACTTGATCGCGTGTTTTTTATACACTCTGGAAAAATAAAAATACATATAACTGATCAGTCGGGTAGAGAACAAATTGTTTCGGTACCACGAACAGGTGAGATGTTTCCACATGTTGGTTTATTTCGAAAAGGAACCTTCCCAGCACATGCTGAAGTGCTTAAAACAGCAGAGTTAATTATCACACCAATCGCTGACTTTGAGCAAATTCTGATTAAATATCCTGTACTTTGTATTAAGTTGTTAAAGTTTCTTGGAGAAAAATAATTGATCTACAAGCTAGATTAGTTGAACAAACACTACATAATACATATGATCAAGTCGTCATGTTATTACTACGATTATGTAAATCGAATGGGGTATCTTTAGATGAAAATCACTATAAAATAACAACTCATTTTACGAATCGCGAACTTGCTAATATGATTGGTTCATCCAGAGAGACAGTAAATCGTACTATAAATCAATTAAGAAAAAAGGAATTAGTTAAAGTTGATTCAGAAGGTTTTTTTATAATAAAAATGGAAGAATTGCAAGCGGAACTTAACTAAAGAAGGAGCATGACTTGTCATGCTCCTTTATATTTTTATAAACTAGAATTAATTCTTAACAATTGCTCGTTTAAGCAATATATTATTTTCTAAATGGATATGTTGGAATGTGTCAGCCTCTAAAGCTTCAAGTCTTTGATAAACAAGGCGGTAAGTACCACAAGCTTCTTTTGGTGGAGTATAGTCATTTGTAATTTCACGTAATTCTTTTAAAATATCTCCAGCAGAACTGTGCTCATTTTCTAATTCGCCAACGACATTATTTAATTTCATGTAATTTTCATCAGTTGGGTTTTGTTCATATTCTAAAATCAATTTAAAATCCGTTGTTTCTTCCTTCCAAGTATGTGCCTCTAATTCAGTTTTTAAATCAAAGAACAACTTGTGTAATCTTACTAAATGAGGTTGCGTTTCTCCGTGAACACGCATTACTTTTGTTACATATGGACTTAATAGAGGTAATTCCTCATTTAAAAAACGATGATGATTGGTCACGATATGTTCGATTAAATCACTACTAGAAGCTTCTTTAAAATCAATTAATACTTCGTTTGATAATTTTTTTTCGTGATATAAGGTATTTAGTTTTGATAGAATTTCATCTTTTGAAAGTTTTTTTTCTTCAATCGCTTCGATTAAAGGTCTATTTCCACCACAGCAAAAATCAATTCGATAAGTTTTAAATAGATCACTTGCCTTTGGGAATTCAGTTACAATCTCACTAATTTTAGAGAACTCATTAAATGGTTGATTCATTTTAATACCTCCATAAGATTTTTGTTGTTTTGTTTTTCTAAAAAAAGAATACCAAATAGATAGATATAAATTTGTGATATAAATCACAAATTGAGTTTTTTTAGGAATAAGAATAATAAAAAACATAAACAAATAAAAAATAATATGATTAATACAATTATTTCAGTAAGTTAAGCCAACAATAAAATGACTCAAGAAAAATACTTGAGTCATTTTACTATTTTGAATTCATTTGTCAATTTGTAATCAAGATTATACTTGTATGATTAATTTAATTAAAATCTACGAAATTTTATATTGAAGAATTTGAAGATATATTTGTATTAAGGGCAGTATATAAAAGTATTTATGACGATCAATTCTAAAGGTTAAGGAGAGATTTAAATGGAAGATAAAATTGATTTTTCAGAAAAAATACATATAGGTGAATTAATTGCGGTTTCTAATGTTTACGGTTTAACTCCATATACGCTTCTTTTAGAGCTTGAAAAAGGTAATATTGAAGTTTTCCTTTCTTTAGATGAATTTAACTCAAAATACAGTGACACAACAGATCTGGACTGGTGTCAATTGAATAACGGTAAAGTTTTTTCCAAAAAAGATTAAAGAGTAAAACGGTAATTGCTTTGAAATTTTAATTAAATACAGAAATAAGTTGTCATTCAAATAATTTTCATTACTTTAAATGTTCTTACACCTATGGATTCAGGTTCATCAATCTAACAATCAATCTTAAGTGGTAAAAGTTATAAGAGGTAAAAGAGAAGTAATTTGCGAAACATATTTTAATTTGATTTGATTGCTTCAGAGAGTTAATTTTACTTTTGATAGAATTTTTACGTAATACTTAATATTGTATTTAACTTCTTTTATTCAAGACGATCTCTCCGAACATGGCCAATTGATCATTATTTAAATTATCTCGATCTATATTTGGTAGAACAACTGATATCAGAAAATTAACTTCGCTGTTTAGCCGAGTGATTTCTTCTAATAAATGAATTTGTATTCCTTTCATTTCGTTGATTACCTCTAGAAACAAATCTTCCTTATTACAATTCAATTCATTATTTTTATTGCTCATATCAAACACCTCCAATGAAATTTATTCGTTGTAAATACTTCAATATCCTTTATGAATATTGCTTTTTTAATTTCATGAAAATTAAATTTTTACAATCAATTAGATTAATTGAATTTATTTAAGGGATTTACAATGCAATAAAATAAAAAAACTCAGCCAATAATTTTAGATTTTGGCATGAGTAGGATTATTTAATAAATACAACTAATTCATTCCCCAATATTTTCTTCAAACCACTCCTGAAGCTCTTTTAATGATGTAAAGGAGAAAATTTCTTCTCCGTTTTGCACGTTATCAATACCAGTGTTTCCTCTTAAAGTAATTTGTCCTTCTTCTCCAGAAATTAAAATTGCATAAGGGTGGTTTATGTTTATATATCTTGCATCTAAATCATTATCAATCCAATTCTTACTATTCAAAAATGCTTCGAAATGATCCATTTGTATTCCTCCTGTCGGTGATATTGTTCCAATTTTTAACAAAAAATAGACCTAAAATAATTATGGGAAAAATTAGGTTACCAGTAACAAAGAATAATCTTCATATATTCGGATGAATGTTGCTTTTGGTCATTCTTAGTACAATTGAGATTGGCCATTATGAAACCGATGTAATTTTTTGAATGCACAATTCCATTATTTCTGTTATTATTTCCCCAATTTTGAAGAGTGTTTCAAAATTTAAAAAATAAACGATAGTTTAATGTATAGGACAAACTTGGTTCCGGGAAGGCTTAAAAGTAAGGAGGCGGTTAGTATAATTACTTTCGAAGTTTTATCACTAATGATTAGCTTTGGTATGTTTGTGATCGCCATTTTAGAGTTTAAAGATAAGGATAAGAATAAAAATTCTTGAACACGCTAAATAGGGCGTGTTTTTTTACAGATAATTTCTGTCAAATAATACTTAAGTATCGTAACTAATGTACAATTAGAATAAGTGAAAAAATCAAGAAGGTGAAAAAGATGTATGATATTACAATTATCGGTTCAGGTGTAAGTAGCATTTTTTTAGCATATACATTATTACAATCAAATCAAAAAGTATTAATTTTGGAAAAAGGAAAGACTTTAG
Source organism: Bacillus sp. AFS053548 (assembly GCF_002575105.1). Lineage (NCBI taxonomy): Bacteria > Bacillati > Bacillota > Bacilli > Caryophanales > Bacillaceae > Bacillus > Bacillus sp. AFS053548. The sequence goes on from NZ_NUHI01000028.1 coordinate 59,910, forward strand.
AGGAAAGGGCCTGTGCTATAGACAAAGGCGGAATATGCAATTGCGATGTTTGTGGTAAATATTATGGCTTTGCAGGACTTGGTAAATCAGAAGGGAAATTTAACTATTCATGTGAATTTGGGGGAGAATTAGCTCAAAAGGTAGGCAGAGAAAATCTTGAACAATTAATGAAAGAGGTTGACGATCTATTATGTCTTTTTGGAGGAGGTTCTGTACAAAAATATTCAACTGTAAATGAAAAATTGACTAAAAAAGCCGAGGATTGCAAGTTACATATGTTAACGACTGAAGTTAGACATCTCGGTACACGTCTTTCAACAGAAATATTCGAACGACTATATAACGAATTATCTAGTAGGATTGATATTCGCTTTGAAGTTGATATTCTAGATATTAAAAAGGAGAATAATCTATTTTTTTTGGATACTAACTTAGAAAAATTCGAATCTAAAAATGTAGTATTTGCAACTGGCAGATCCGGAACAGAATGGTTAAATGATCAGTGTACTTCACTTGGAGTTAAACAAGGTAGAACTCGTTTAGATTTAGGGATCAGAGTCGAAATGAAAGAACAACAGCTTCGTTCAATTTTACAAGATACATTCGAAACGAAACTCTCTTTTGAATATGATGAATTGATTTCAACTACATATTGTATGAATCCAAAAGGTAGAATCATTCGAAAGTTTCAAGAAGGATTAGTTATGCCTGACGGACAAAATTTTAAGGAAAAAGAATCAGGAACTACTTATTTAAATTTTACTTTGTTCACACCTAAATATTTTCCATCACTGAAAGAAGCAAATCTTTACGCTAATAATATTATAGGGAAAATAAATAATGGTTTAGATCGTATTGTTGTTCAACGATTAGGTGATTTACTAAACGGTGAGTCTACAACTAATGTGAAAATGGAAAAAAACAGTATAAAGGCAACATTAGATGCCGATTGCGGTGACCTTAAAAATGAAGTTCCTAATTTATATTTGAATATTTTACAAGGATTTTTGAATCAATTGGAAGAATTTATTGGAGAGACAATTGATGAGGATACACTTCTTTACGGAATGGATGGAAAGTTTTATTCACCGATTATAGAAACCAATTCAAACTTTCAAACGAGTTTAGAGGGATTATTTGTAATTGGAGATTGCTCTGGAGTTACCCACTCCTTATCCCAAGCAGCGGCTAGTGGGATTTATTTAGGTAAGGTTTTGGCAATTAAGGATCAATATTTATCGTGTTTTAACTAGATTTTAAAATTCACATTGTGGGTGATTAGATGAAAAATAGAATTCATTTATATTTAATTAGGCATGGTGAAACTTATTTAAATCGTTATAAAAGAATGCAAGGATGGGCCGACAGTCCATTAACAGAAGAAGGAAAATTAGTAGCCATTGAATGTGGAAATAGATTATCAGATATCCAGTTTGACCGTGTATATACTAGCGATTCTGGTAGAACTGTCGAAACGGCAGAACTAATTTTACAGCAGAACAGTTACGAAATTCCTGTAATTAGAAAAACAAAAGCCTTTCGAGAGTCCTTTTTTGGTAGTTTTGAAGGAGAATTCTCAGCAGTTGCCCTAGGTAAGGTTGCAAACGATCACGGTTATACTTCCTTTAGAGAACTATTAAGAAATCGATCCCTAGAAGATATTACAAATTTTATAAAAGAATCTGATCCATACCATCATGCCGAGAGTTACTCCGAGTTATGGGATCGAATTGAAAAAGGGCTAAATGAACTAATTATCGAAAATAATAAAAACGATGAGAATGTATTAATTGTCACTCATGGAAATACGATTCGCAATATTGTAAAAAAATTTTCAGAGGAATTTAATATTGAACTAGAAATAAAAAACGCTAGTATCACAATCTTGGAATACTCATCTGATACATATAAAGTGATTTCTTTTAATCAATAATTTACTAAGTAATCTTCTCAATTAATGATCAAGTTTTCGTAAAAGGAGTAGAGTGATGTTGATTTCCATTGCAGGATTCTCGCTTTCCATGGGGCGAGNNGCAAGCCTGCGGGGTCTTTAGGCTTCCAGCATATCCCATAGGAGTCGAGCATCCCTCCATTCCAATCAACTAATTAATCAAAAAAAGTTTACGATAAAAACCTAATCAAATAGCCTTTACTTAGTGTAACATAACAGAATATTAATCAGTTTGTAAGTCAAATGAGTTTGAACATCAACTTATAAACTAATCATTAAAACAATAAAACTAAAATTTGCTCTTATTATTTTAATTTCCGAAAAAAATGCATTTTAACATCAATAATATTCCACTAAATTTTGTATTCCCTATAGACCCTTTTATCTGAAAAAAGAGAAGGATACAACCTTCTCTTTTTTGTGAAGTTCAATATATCATTTATTTTTCGTTTTTTTATTACCATTACTATTTTTACTATTTATTACTGGGGCAGGAGCTTTAAAAAATTGCTTGATTGTTTGTCTGTTCTTAGAAAAATTTAATTTTAGTACTGCTCCTGAATGTTCAACAGTTTCGTTTGTAAAGCCAGCATCTACAGGAATACTTAAGCGATCAATTTTTTCAATTGGTTGTGAAAATGCAATGGAAGCAAGCGAAAGAATTTCATCTAATTTTAAGTCAGTTGAAACATATTTTGTTGTTTCGTCCAGTAAAAGGGGTACTCTAGCGATTCCACCAAAAGTATTTAACTTTTCTTTAACGGCACTAACGACTTTTAACAATACTTCTTGCTGCCGTTGAACTCTTCCAAAATCATTATCATGATCATGTCTAAAACGTACGTATTTTAAGAGCTGTTCACCGTGTAGTTTATTTTTTCCAGGTTTCATTTTTAAGTTCATATCATTAATTATTGATTGACTGACATTAACTGTTATACCTTCTGGAACAAGTGTATCTACAATCCCAACAAAACCTTTAAAATCGATTATAACCGTATGGTCAATTGGAATACCGAGATTATTATAAATTGTTTCTTTTAATAGTTTTTCTCCACCTAAATAATAGGCCTGATTAATTTTTCCGTAACCATACTTATATCCTTTAATTTTAACATATGAATCCCTTAATATTGAGGCAACTTTTAAAGTTCTGTCTTCAACATTATATTGAACTACTGCAATACTATCTGAACGTGAGTTTTTTTCGCCCCTTGAATCAACTCCTATAACAAGGAAAAATAATGAGTTTTTTAAAAGTTTATTTTTAAAACTCATTTTTTGCTCACTAAGTGGATTTGATTGGCTTTGGCCATGATCTGATGGTTTAATTTGACAACTGGTAAGAAAGAAAACAAGAAAAGAAAGAAGGCATATTCGCAAGAACTTTGACATGAATCTATTACTCCTTCTATATGTTAGTTGGTCTATTTATGTATTTTAGTTTATATTTCCCCTCTAATATTTTGAAAATACATAACAAAAAAGGAAAAAAGAGATACCGTATTTTTCCATAAGTGGAAATAATAGTGGATTGTTATGAAATAATTTTTAGTATAAAATAGTCTTTGTTAAATGTTTCACAAGTGAAAACGAAGAAATTAGCAAAATGATTTATTTTTTTATAACTATTTGTGAAATAATTCACAAGTTTATAGCATGTTTGAAATAATATTAATTATTTTATAGGGCAATATTAAAAATAACAATGTTTGTGAAGTTATTTAACAAAATAATTAGGTTGGATGCTAGATTTTAGAAGGTTAAATCTAAGAACCTAAACAAGGGAGTAAACCAAATGTTAGTAGATAGTTTTAATCCATTTAATAATCTTGCAATTTCAGCACTAGTTGCGTCTATACCGATTCTTTTATTTCTTTTATGCTTAACAGTATTAAAAATGAAAGGTATTTATGCAGCGTTATTAAACCTTGGAATTACGTTTATGATCGTACTAACTATCTTTAAATTACCAATTGGCGAATCAATTGGAAGTGTTACTCAAGGAACCATTCAAGGATTATGGCCGATAGGTTATATCATTGTAATGGCTGTGTGGTTATACAAAATAACAGTTGAATCTGGGAAGTTCGATATTTTACGTAGCAGTATAGTCGGTATATCGAGTGATCAACGGATCCAGTTTTTATTGATTGGATTTTGTTTTAACGCATTTCTTGAAGGGGCAGCAGGTTTTGGAGTACCTATTGCTATTTGTGCGGTATTATTAGTTTCTGTCGGTTTTAAACCATTACAAGCAGCTATGCTTTGTTTAATTGCAAATGGTGCATCTGGTGCGTTTGGAGCAATTGGAATACCAGTGGGAATTATTGATACATTTGGATTACATGGTGTAACTTCAATGAAAGTTTCAATCATGACTGTACTAACATTACCGATTATTAATTTTACGATTCCATTTCTATTAATTTGGTTAATCGATGGATTTAAAGGGATTAAAGAAATTTTACCTGCAATTTTAGTAACGTCAATTACTTATACAGTTTCTCAAGCAATTATGACAATCTTTTTAGGTCCAGAGTTAGCAGATATTATTCCTTCATTATTAACAATGGGTGTTTTAGCATTATTTCTTAAAAAATGGCAACCTAAAAATATTTTCTTACTTAATGGGAAAGAGTTTAAAATTGAATCTTATTCAATGGCTGATGTGATTAAAGCATGGTCACCATTTTATTTACTAACAATTTTCGTATTAATTTGGAGCTTAAAATCATTTAAAGGTTTATTCGCTGTTGGAGGAGCATTAGCTTCTACTGTAATAAAATTTGTTGTTCCAGGTTCTACTATAAACATTAGCATTGATCTAATCGGAGCAACAGGTACTGCAATATTATTAGCAGGATTAGTCACTATTTTCTCCTCTAAATCAATAAATGTAGGGAAGGGGTTTGCTCTACTTAAAAAAACAATCTCTGAATTTTGGATACCAATCATAATGATTTGTGCAATTATTAGTATTGCAAAATTAATGACATATGGAGGATTAACAAGTGCATTAAGTCAAGCAGTTGCACACACTGGAGATGCATTTCCATTCTTATCTCCAATTTTGGGATGGATAGGGGTATTTATGACTGGTTCTGTCGTAAATAACAATACTTTATTTGCTCCAATTCAAGTTTCAGCTGGTAATATTTTAGGTACAAATCCTTCGTTATTAGTATCAGCAAATACTGCAGGTGGGGTAATAGCAAAACTAGTTTCACCTCAGTCAATCGCAATCGCAACAGCTGCAGTAGGTGATACAGGTAATGAATCAAAATTAACAAAGATGACTTTAAAATATAGTTTTGGATTACTAGCATTTGTTTGTATTTGGACATATATATTATCATTTATTTATTAAGTTTTAGAGTCTTGGGAGAATTTTTCTCAAGACTTTTTTTCTTAAAGTTGATTTTTCGAAAAATTGATTATTCATTCATAGACCCGTAAGTTTAGTTCTATAAGACCCTGTTTAGATCAAAAAATCGATTTAATTTTGAATGAAATATGGTCAAATGCCTATGTAACAAGGATTGTAGACCTTACATATACTTTATTGTGATTTCTAAAAGTTAAGTGAAGGAGGCAATCTTTATGAAGGGATATTCACCTTACTACGGCGGAGGCTACGGTTGTGGCTGGGGATGCGGCGGAGGATTTGCGTTAATCGTTGTATTGTTTATTTTATTAATTATCATCGGTGCGTCTTTTGTAACCTGCTAAAAAACTATTGAGCGTCAGCCACAGATACCGACTAACGATTAGTTAGTCGGTTTATTTCATTTTACACAGAATTCATACTGTTTTTTTAAGTTTTACTCTTTTCACCAACTTTTTATTTAGTGCATATAAAGAAGTAGGTATATAACTAGAAAATTTTACTTAATTTAGTAAATTTAAATTGTCCTATTAAACAAGGAGGACCATAAATGAAAAATCAGCTATATAAACCTCAAAGACATTGGAAAGATATTCCTCTATGGAAAGATGTTACGGATGAACAATGGAACGATTGGCTATGGCAATTAACAAATACAGTCAGAACATTGGATGACTTGAAACAAGTGATTGATTTAACGGAAGATGAAGAAGAAGGGGTAAGAATATCAACTAAAACAATTCCATTAAATATTACTCCTTACTATGCTTCTCTAATGAATCCAACCGATCCACGCTGCCCCATTAGAATGCAATCTGTACCAATTAGTAAAGAATTAAATAAAACAAAATATGATTCGGAAGATCCACTAGGAGAGGATGATGATAGTCCAGTTCCCGGATTAACCCATCGATATCCAGATCGAGTGCTTTTTTTAGTTACAAATCAATGTTCAATGTATTGTCGCTACTGTACAAGACGTCGATTTTCAGGTCAAATTGGTATGGGAGTACCGAAAAAACAATTAGATGAAGCAATCGCCTATATTCGTGAAAATGAAGAAGTAAGAGACGTACTGATTTCAGGTGGGGACGGTTTATTAATTAATGACAATATTTTGGAATATATTTTAAAAAATTTAAGAGCTATTGATCATGTGGAAATTATTAGAATTGGCACGAGAGCACCCGTAGTATTTCCGCAAAGAATTACTGAAAACTTATGTGAAATATTAAAAAAATACCATCCAGTATGGTTAAACACACATTTCAATACGAGTATTGAAGTAACCGAAGAAGCAAAAAAAGCATGTGAAATGCTTGCAAATGCTGGCGTTCCAGTTGGGAACCAATCAGTTATTTTAACAGGGATTAATGACAGCGTACCGATTATGAAAAAGTTAATGCATGACTTAGTAAAAATAAGAGTCAGACCATATTATATTTATCAGTGTGATTTATCAGAAGGAATTGGTCATTTTAGAGCACCAGTTGCAAAAGGCTTGGAGATCATTGAGGGGTTACGTGGTCATACTTCTGGTTATGCAGTACCTACTGCATTTTTATAATGCAGTACTTTAAATTTCATTGTATTATTAATTTTATACTAAATTTTGTACGGTTTTATCCTTTTATACAATATTAATAATTAGGGGGAGGATTACTTATGAAAATCGTTGAAAAAAATAACATAGCCACTGATATATATAATGTTGCTATTTACTTACGAATATCTCAAGAAAAGAAGGGCGAAAATGCAGACACATTACTTAATCATCGAACTATGTTAATCGAATATGCTAAAGAATGTGGATGGGCATACGATCTGTATCAAGAAGTACTAAGCGGAGGTAAATCAGAGTTAAGTGAACGTCCGCAACTACAACGCATGTTAAACGAGATAGAGCAATACGACGGAATATTGGTAGTTGAATTAAGCCGTATAAGCCGTAATGGGCTTATTAGTGAAAAGGTGTTGCAGACATGTGTAGATTATAATAAGCCTATTATTACAAGAGAACGAATTTACGATTTAGCGAATAGCCAATCTGACGTATTAATGTACCGCTTTGGAAGTTTAATTGCGTCACAAGAACACTCCCTAATAGGTGCTCGTAGTAAAAATAATAAGTTATCAATGGTTAAACAAGGTATGCACGTTAGTGGTACTGTACCATATGGATATAAACGAAATAAGGATACTAAAAGGTTAGAAATAGATGAGAGAAGTGCAGATATTATTCGCTACATATTTAAGCTGCAAAATGAAGGATTAGGTAGTTATCGTATACGAGATATCCTTAATGCGGAAGGATATAAAAGTGCAACAGGTAAAGCATTTAACTTACCAAGTATTAGACGTATCATTCGTAATCCAGCTTATAAGGGAATGGTAGTGTTTAATGATCGTAAACGAGTTAAACAGAATGGTAAATATGTATATGTAAACGTTAATACGATAGAAGTAGAAAATGCACACCCCCCAATTGTTAGCGAAGCGGATTGGGAAAAGGCTAACGGTATTCGAGATGCTAGAGCAGAAACAGCAAAGATTATAAGAGAACGACCTAGCTCTGTAACAGGGGTAACTATTTTAAAAGATTTATGTTATTGCCATAACTGCGGTAGAAAGCTAGTGATTTGTAAAAACAATCGAAATGAAAGTTATTACATTAAAGGGTGCGAGTACTTAATGGAGGATGGTACAAAATGCCCCAATATGGGTATAAATGCTATTTACGTTGAAGAGTTGGTAATGGAGGAAGTAAGTAAATTAAGAGGTGAAATAGAGCTAGAAATTGAACGCCTACTTAATAATGATACAACTAATTTAACTGCCAATTTAGAAGAACAGTTAATCCATATAAACGGGAAAATAGAAGTACAAACAAAACAATTTAACAAATTAATTGAATTAGCCATAAATGGAGTATTTACCGTTAATGAAATAGCGAATAAGAAGGAATCGATAACCGATACGATTGAATCACTAAATGCAGAACGTGAAGAATTGACTGTTAGGCTAGCAAATACCAATACTGCAACAGTAACAGAAAAGCTTACTAATGTTTTAACTGTGTTGGATGATATTGAAAATGGTAATGCAGATTCTATGGAGATCAATACGCACTTAAAACGATTTATACGTAAAATATATTATAGTCGTTTGCTAGATTCAGAGTTGATAAATCTATCGCCAAATAATCCGATACGTAGGAATGCACCGTTTACGATTGAATTAGAATACCTATGATAGCATTTGTTATCTAAGGTATTCTTTTGTTGTGATCTAGATGGTTTATTTTTCTTAGTAGATAAAAAATAAAAAAGTAAATGAAATATCATTAAAAAAGATATTTCCTAGTAAATAGTCGTAACAAGCTTATCATGATTAAGAAAAAGAAAGTTACTTGGTTAATGATTGCTCCTATTTCAGAAGAAGAAAAAAATTATGCAGAGGAATATGGAGTAGAAGCATTAGAAACTTTATTCGAAGAGAAACAAATCAATATTTTTGACTTGGAGCGCAATTCTTCAATTTAAATCCTTATTCAACTAACGCAATGCTTTAGTTGAACAACATAATCGGCTTTTTAGCCGATTTTTTTATTAAGCTAAATGGCAGTTTAGTTGCATAAGGATTACTGATAAAATCATGTGGAAAAGGCAGAATTCCCCCAAGTTACAATGGTGGATATACAATGTATAATTAACTGCAATTAACAAAGGGATAAAATCAACGTATATGCTTTTAAAGCAAGCGTTAGTGACAACTTATTAAAGCTTTGGAAAAGGAGTTAGTTAATGGAATACGTACTCTCTAGTAGAAAAAGAAGGTTCTTTGCGTCCTTGATTGATGGAATTATTAGTGGAGGATTAGCATTTTTAACGTTTTTTATTTTAAGTTTAACGCATGCTAAATTCTTAGAAATAAGTATGCGTGAAATGTTTGACAAACATATTGTATATTCGATAATTTACATTCTTATTACATTAGTGCCAATAATTGTATTTGAAATTATCATACCAACTTATATTTGGAGTGGGCAAACAATTGCTAAGAAGTTGTTAGGCATTAAAGTGATAAAAGATACTGAAGAAGTTGTTACGATTAAGACAATGACATTACGTTCAATCTTAACTTTATTGGCAGGAATAAATATTCCAGTCTTTAGCCAAATAATGAGTGTTGTAGGTTTAATAGATTCATTATTTATTTTTAATGATGATAAAAAGACACTGCATGACATAATCGCAAAAACTAAAGTTATATATTGTTAAAGTGATGGTATCGTTTCGGTCTTCGGGAGCTTATAGCAAAATTCAAAAGACTAATATAATAAAAACCTTATGTAACTAACGCATGCATTAGTTGAATAATATGAAGTCTGCTTATGCAGACTCTTTTTTTTCATTGGTAAAAATGTAGAAATAGGTGATGAGTTGAGACTTAACAATAATTAAGTACAAATTTGGAGAAGTTGTTTATAATTGGAATTATTATCATTGAACAGAAATTCATGTAGAACATAAAAATACTTATTATATTTCTCATTGTAGACGTTAAAGGGTACTCAATTTATTAAAGCAATCAATTTACTCTGAGAAATAATATATCAATTCAGACTTATTAATAGAAGCGAAGTTAATAAAATGGATCCTTAATATAATTGAAGCTGTTAAATTTGGAGATCCACATACTTATTTGGCTCAGTTCAACATTGAAAAGTACTAGGATATAGGATTAGTAATTTTGTATTATAAGTGAATATGTTAATTCATACAGGGGTGACTCAATTGTCTAAAGAAAATGGAAGTAAAAACCTAGCAAAAAGTGTTAGTGAGTTTATCAAACAAAGTAATTGAACAATAAATTTGTCTTTAGGAGAAGTTTCGGATTTAAAGCAAATAGGACAAGGTGGAAACGGTCTAGTATACGATGGAATCCAAAACAACCAAGAGGTGGCAATAAAGTTTCTTGTTGAAAATAACATGAGAAAGCTTCAACGTTTTAAAGCTGAGTATTTTAATGTCAATTTAATGGTGGATCTTCGCAATATAGTAAACTATATAAATTTTGAGGATATTCTCTTAAATGAAGAACTTAGTATTCCAGCAATTATTATGAAAAGATATGATAAATCCTTAAAAGTATTAAGGTCTGATTCATTGGATATTGAAGAAGAGACATTTGCAAGATTATTTAACTTTTTGTTAGTGACTTTAAAAAAAATACACGAAAACGGAATTATACATAGGGACATAAAGCCTGAAAATATTCTGGTGACAAAAAATATTGACTTTGTTTTAACAGATTTTGGGATTGCAAGCTATAATTCTGATATGTATCAATTGAAAGCAAAAACTGAAAAAAGTGAAAGGCTGGCTAATTATGAGTTTTCTGCACCTGAACAGGTAGAAAAGGGGGTAATTCCTGCCCCTTCAATGGATATATATGCTCTTGGACAAGTTTGCCAATGGTATGTATTTGGAAGCACTCACAAAGGAACAAATAGGAGAAGAGTTACAGAAATTTTTAATTCAGAACAAGCTGAAATTATTGAAGTAGTAGTGAATAAGTGCCTTTATAACGACCCTAAAGATAGATATCAAAGTGTTGATGAAATTTTTGAGCATATTAAGGAAATCAAAGATTCAAGGAAAGCTGTCGATCCATTTGATGAAATGTACTTATTAAATGATGCGATTAGAGCTACTTGTCCTAATGTATCTATAGGGGTACAGTATGTTGATGATGAAAAATATATTAAAAGATTTGTTGAAAATATTAATAAAAAGAACTTTAAACATAGACTTTGGTTTAATACAGGTAGAGGAGATAATAATTTTAGTAGTTTAAGATATTTGGGAAATAAAAAGCTTATGCTAGATAATAAGGAATTAAAAATAAAAGGTTTATGGTTGTATACAGAAAGTTGTTATAATGACTTGATAATAATGGAAACAGAAGAAAATGAACCTTTCAATATAAACGGGAACGAGACTTATTATGGATTATTGATAAACAATGAGTTTTTAGTTGAGGCTCATCACCTTAGTTCAGGGTATCTTGAGATTGACGATCAAGTTTATAAACTGAGTGACCTTAAAGTTGAAGAATTCGATAGATCCAATTATTATAAGTATTATTTTATTGGTACAATGTATCACTCTTCAATAATTCCTGAGAATGATACATTATTAGATGAGTTCCAGGATCAAGAAAATAATATTGATACAGTTCTAGACTTGATAAAAAAATTAAGAAGGAAAAAGCACAGAGAAGTAGTGTTAAGATTATAAAAAATTATATAATCGTTTTTAATAAATAAACTCTTTTTGAACAATTTTAATTCTATTTTTTCTATTCATCTGGATATATTTTATTGTAAAAAACTGGTAAAAAATTGGTGCCAGTTTTTTATTTTTCTTTACTAAACACACTAGTAAAGGTTGAATACCTATTATTATTCTACTTTGAACAAAGGTAACTTAACTGGATTACAAGGGATGGCAGAAGTAATTTCAAAAATACCGTATCTTAGCCTTATTTTTAAGTCTAAACCTTTAGAACAAATGATTTGGGAAGAGCTGAAAAAGAGAGGATATAAAATAGGTATTTTCTGTATCACATATTTACCGAAAACAATCCATATATGGGTAGATGAATCAGAGTCATATTATAATGAGGTAAAAGACGGGATTAAAAAGACTGTAGATAAAATTCTTCAATCAAAGGGTTACAATTCCTATTCCGTAAACATTACCAAATATCAAGAACGGAAAGACTATGAATTGAACGTAGCGGAAAAGAAAGAAAAAACAGTACTTGAAAGTGAGATTACGAAAAAATTAACCAACTTAAATTATCCATTTAACATGGTTCAAGCTGACCCGACGGAAGATACAATCTTTATTAATATGGAAGGGTCAAAAAAGTATTATAACGAAGTGAAACGGGATGTTGAACAGGTAGCGAAGGAAATTGCTGAATCAAATCATTATCCTGGATATAAAATTAAAGTAACGAGAGTAACGGTAGAAGTTAGAGCAACTGATAAAGGAAGTCAGATTATTCCTGCTATTGCTGAAGGGCTACTGTCAAAAAAAGAGTACAAGGTTACAGGAGTGGGGTATAAAAGTAAGCCATTAATTATTATGATCAGTACTTCCATTCAAAGTTCTGATTTAACAGCAAAAGAACTAGGAATGAAAATTGATAAAGAAATCAATGAGTACCTAAAATCAGAGGATATTTTGTCTATACTTGGGGATGAAAAAGTTAAGGTCATTGTATACAGCATGGATAAAAAGAAAATAAATTGATTAATTAAATAGGATCACTTAAGTTGCTTCGGCAGCTTTTTGTGCGACGGGCAGTCGCATAGGGTGCTGACCTAGTCAGCACCCTTCATTTTCTTTTCTAGACAGAGACGACACTTCGGTGTAACGACTGAATGAAGGATAAAATAATGAATTCCAGATGGTGAAAATCCATCCTCGAGGAGACTGACCTAGCTCGAGAAGTCTAATCTAGGGCATTATCGTGAGGTAATGTCTGAAGGAGATGCGGTAAATCGAGAGACCCGTAGACGAAAAGATAGACCCTAATGCAAGAAGTGTGAAGCACGGCGGCGGAGTAAGTTGGCGACTCTCCGAAGAGTGAGGAAGCCCACTAAAATGGCATTTTCTTTAGAAGTCAGAACGAGGAAATGTGGCTTATAACGTGATGGTGCAGGGTATGTTTTGAAGGAAAATGTGATGACCCCGTGAGGTCTCTACCTTACCAAACAGGCAGGGTTCTAATCTATAAGGGAAATCCGAAGTGATGAAGAACGGGTGGAGAAGTCAGACGTTCTCATAGTACGGAAGTAGTTCGATGACCATAACATCGAATGAACGGAAGGGGAACGACCTATGGCTCCAAGTCATGGACAAGATGGAATGTTAACAATCAAGTTACTGAGGTAAAACCGTTTGGATGAACATCAAGGAAAGGCATGGAATACGTAATGAATCAAGAGTGGAAATTTAAACTACACAGTGTTTACGGTCAATTATTATTCGACCGTAAATTAACACAAAGCTTTGAACAAGTAAGAGCGAATAAAGGAACAGGTGGAATTGATGGCGAATCAATTGAAAGTTATGAATCTAACCTGAATGAAAATATTATGTCATTACTTGAAAAGTTGAAAACAAAGACCTATAAAGCACAACCAGTTAAAAGAGTATACATACCAAAGAAGAATGGAAAGAAACGACCTTTAGGAATTCCAACAATCCAAGACCGTATTGTTCAACAGAGTTTAGTAAACGTGTTACAGCCCAAATTCGAGGATCTACTATTTCATAATTGGTCAGTAGGATATCGACCAAATAGAGGAGTTCAAAGAGCTCTTCAAATAATCTTATGGAATATAGAACAAGGATACAATCATATATACGATTGCGATATAAAAGGTTTCTTCGATAATATTCCACACAAGAAACTAATCGGGGTATTAAAGAAATACGTTTCGGACCGAACGGTCCTAAATCTAATTGAACAATGGTTAAAGATTGGACATATGGAAGAAGGAAAACTAATTCATTCCTATTATGGGACACCTCAAGGTGGAGTAATTTCCCCACTACTAGCGAATGTATACCTCAACGAATTAGACTGGGAATGGGACCTAAATGGTATTCGCTTTGTCCGTTATGCAGATGATTTTCTTTTGTTTGCCAAAACAAAAGAAACAATCGAAGAAGCAGCGATTTTAACTAAAGAAAAGTTGAAGGAATTAGGATTAGAAATTTCAAAAGAGAAAACAAGAGTTGTTGACTTTAAGAAAGATGACTTCGACTTTTTGGGATTTACATTTCATCATTGGACAACAAATGAAAAGAACAATAAACCTGAATTTCATGTAACTCCTAAAGAAGAATCGATTAAAGACTTCCGAATGAAAATTAAGGAGAAGACACGAAAATTGTTAACTCTAAGTAAAGAAGAATGGATTAATCGAGTAAATCCAATCATACGAGGAAAAGTTAATTACTATGTAACGATAGTCAAAGCGATTAAGGCAAATGAGGAAATGGGACAGAAGAGTCACTGCAAAACTAGAAAAATGAGATGGATTTTATCATCAATAGATGGGTATATAAGAAAGAGATTACGAGTAGCATTTATTCATAAGCATCCTAATCAAAGGAAAGAATTGAAGATGCGAAGTAAATGGAATAATAGATATTTTATAAGCATTAAATTAATTCCTAGCTATTGGCTTTATCTAAACAAAGTTTATAACTACACTCTTAAAGACTATCTAAACGAGATGAAAGCTGAAACTAAAAGAAAGTATCTAAGTAAATTAAAGAGTGCAAGAAAAAAGGGTGAAGAATACTTCAACCCTAAAAGAGTACAAAAGATGCAAAACGCCTGGAACGCATCCTCTTGATAATCATTTTAAAAAAAACATATGGGTAAGCCGTATGCCTTAATAGGGCACGTACGGTTTGATAAGGGGGGAGTCTCGTGAGAGATTTCCCTACTTTATTTCTTGTTCAAATGAAATACATAGCGCTTTCTTCCTTCTATCTATTGTTATTATTTAACTTGAAAAATGCATTACTTAGTAAAATTACAAATCGTTAATTTAGTAGCTAGATGATAAAACAAACCGCAAAGCAATGAAGCCATAATATTCATTTTTCCTACTAGGATTTATGATTCTACACAGCTCAATTAGTGTAGTAGCGATTCATCCAAATTTTAATCTATAGTTTACAAGAATGTTCCTACCTTGGAGCTATTTTGATTTCTCACTTTTGTTTAATAGGTCGAATAATATTTTGGTAATGATTTTTAGGCACTCTAGCGTTTTACACGTCTAAAATAAAACTTTCATTCCATCATTTGTATGATGAAATTCGGACAATTGCTATAAATTTGGCAGTTGTCTTTTTTGGTTTTTACTTAGTGCGTATGCGGAGATTGCAAATTATTTTTATATAAAAACAATTTATTTTTAATTAAGAATAACAAATTGTTAGCTGGTCATACTATCTATATAAATTGAAAGGAAATTTATCAAATGAAAAAACATGAAATACATGAATTATCAATAGGATCAATTCGCTATGTCTATGATGAACGTGCAGCAACAAAGTGGTTCGACCTATATGTAGAATTAGCAAAAGAAATGCTTATCACGAATGCGTCTAAAAAAGATGGACAAACGTATATTGAATATGAAAGGAGTGAAAAGAACAATGAAAAAGACAGTAGCCTATTATCGTAATTCAACAAATTTACAAGAAAATTCGATTCAAATGCAAAAAGCAATGGCGCTAACTTTCTCCAGTAAGCAACGGATCGTCATTGATGAAGAGTTTGAAGACATTGATATGTCTGCAAGGAAACTAGGGTTAAAAGAAAGACCAGGACTTTATAAAATAAAAAAACAAATTGAGCAAGGCTTAATCGAAGGGATTGTTGTATATAAACGTGATCGACTGGCAAGAAATGTGCAAGAACACTTGGAATTGTACGAACTGTTTAAAACGCATGATGTAAAAGTTTATTTTACTTCACAAAATGAAGCACCGATGATGTACACACCTGTTGGTGAGTATTTAGAAACCATATTAGGTGCAATGGCTGAGCACGAAGGGAAACAGATTGCGCTTCGAATTCTCGAAACAAGGATTGCGAATTATACAAAAGGAATTAAACTCGGTAATCTCCCTTTTGGCTATAAAAAAATTGAAGTAGAAAATAAGTTACCTTCAATCGAGAAAGATGAAGAGGAAATTAAAATTGTCGAAGCTATTTTTGATACAATTTTACATGATAATCATGAGAGCACATCTTCAATTGCCAAACAATTAAAGAAAAATAACTTTATCCGAAAGACCAAAAAAGGAGAAAAGCGTTCTTGGGATGAGACACAATTAAAAGAAATCATTGGTAACATGATGTATGCAGGCACTCGAATCATGAAATTTGGTAACGAGAAATATGAGAGAAAATACGACGATTTAGCCATCGTTACAGAAAAAGAATGGCTTGATGCAAATGAAATTTTTGAAAAAATTCTCGAAAATAAAAAGGGTAAAGTTAAATTTCGCTGTCCTATTCTAAAATTCCTTTATTGCAAGGAGTGTAAAGCGAATTTAGTTTTAAGTAAGCAAATGGTGAGTAGTACTAACTATCGGATTGTAAAGTGTGAAAACGAGGAATGTAATACAAGAGCATTTGTAGATGATGTTGAGCAGAATATTAAAGTTCAATCTGACTTTTACTTTCGAAATCTACTCTCTAACCATTTTAGTGAGCTCTATAAGCGGCAGCAAAAAGCAAACGTAAATCGTTTAAATACGATCATTGAGAAATATATTCAATTGGTCAAAGGATTAGAAGATGAAGCAATTAAGCGAACGGAAAAGTTTATTAAAAGTAAAAGCCAACTTCATAAAGATAATCTCGTAGCGTGTTACCGTAAATTAAAAGAGATTAAGAAAGAAATAGCTTTTTATTTTGAGAAGTTAGAAGAAATAAATGACTTTATGGGTAAAATTGAAGGCTCATATAAGCTATTTAAAGGAAATTTATTAGAGAAATTATCAATTGATGAATTGGACATTTTTTATACGGATATTATTGAAAGTGTTCATATCGGAAAATACGAAATTGATTTTCAGTTTAAACATCCATTTTTTACAGCAAAGGAGATGTATAATCATGACACAAAAACCGTTAACTTATCATGAGGTACTTCAACCTAATCGAAAGGCAGCTTTTTATGCACGTTATTCGACTGATAAACAAGACTTTTTAATGCAAAAAAATGCTGTTGAGAATTTTTTAGCTGAACATAATTGTATCTTTTTGGAAAATCATCAATACATAGATGGAGGGGTATCAGCTGTTAAAACACCACTTAAAGAACGAGCCGAATTGCAAAAATTAAAAGCTGCTGCGAAAATGAGAGAATTTGATTTTGTAGCGATCTATAAGGATGACCGAATTGCACGTGACACAGTAGAACATCAGCAGTTTCGAAAAGAAATGAATGAACTAGGTATGCCAGTAATTAGTGTATCGGACAGGGAATTGTATACGTCGATGGAGGTAATTCCGCGTGCAGTAAAGGATGGTATGACGAGAATGGAATATATTTACATTCGTGAACGAACGTCAGATACTTTACGAAGCAAGCAAGAACGGGGGGAATGGACTGGCGGAAAAGCTCCTTATGGCTATAGTTATGATTGTCAAACAAAAACATTCTCTCTTGTGAAAGAAGAAAAACAAATTGTTATTAAAATATTTGATTGGTTTAAACGTGGTTATGGCTTTAATGAAATCGTCTTAAAAGTACAAACTGAGCTAAATGATGGTGTTCAAAAATGGAGTAAGGATAAAATCAAAATGATTATTACAAATCCATTTAATGCAGGATATATAACTGCAAATCGGTTGAAAAAGAATAAGTTGACTGATCGTGAAACGTGGAAATTTGCAAGGAATCCAACAATTATTCCTATTATTCCAATAGAAGAATGGGAATATGTAATGCAATTGTATGAAAAAAAGAAAAGTAAAGGGCATAATCCAAAACGGTACAATACACCATTCATTTTAAAGGATATTGTAAGATGTCAATATTGTAAGCGATTATTAAAAACGAAAAATCAGAAAAAGACTGTTGGTGGTGGTGATCTCTATTATTTTTGTGACTCCGATCAATGCTCGTTAAGTTTAATAGCAAGTAAGATTCACGATTATTTTAAAGGTGAATTATTACCGAACTTACTGGCATCCAGCAAAGAGAAGGCTTTACATAAAGCAACAGAGCAATTAATAATTGACCAACAAAACATCGAAGATACAATTAGTCAATTAAAAGAGCAAACAAGCGAGGTAAGCGTTGAAATTGATGAAATGGAAGTGTTCCTTCAGGAAATGTTCATGAAGGATCTAGAAGAAAATGAGGAAAATGCATTGTTCTTGGAGTCTCTAATTCATTATCAATTATTTAAGAAAAAAGAAAGAGAACTAATGTACAATCAGCTTGGAAAATTAGAACAAAAACGACAACAGCTTGAAAAAGCAATAACATATGCAGAAGGTCCTCACGCAATCCATTTTAAAGGATATCCATCAACAGAAGATGATGATCATGTTCAATTTAGAAAAATGATATTGGAGTTAATTTCTGAATTATATGTTGATCTAGATGGCAAGCTACATTTATAAGTAATCAATTAAAAGGATTTACGTAAACCGAAGGCTATGAAGCTTTTGGTTTATTTTTTTGTAAAAATCTATTTTTTATCAATTCTTAAGTTAAAAATGATTAAAAAAATGAAAAAAAATGAAAAAGATGATACCAACAACGATTTACGAAGGGGGTGAACCGTTCTTTGCATGCAGGAAATTTATTTATAAAATTAAAATCCGAATGAGATCCAACTGGACAAGTTGTATAGGAGGGATAAAAACGAACAATTTGAACGATTAATTTCTGTTTACTAGCTTAATTGAGTAATACTTTATTAGATTCGACAAAAATAAAAGGTGTTTTTTTCGGTTATTTGGAAACCTATATTTATCCCTATCGGTGACTAGGATTGAAAGCGATCGGTTTCCATCCTATTTACCGAAAAAAAATGAAAAAAATGTGCTTGTACCTATGGATTTCAAGGGTTCATGTCCATTGGTTAATAAATTTAGAATTGTTAGATTTTTAATTTTCGGTAATTATGCTTGCGGGGTTTTGGACACGCGGTTATTAAGATTTATTGTTTCGGTAAATTTATAATTTATTTTAGTAGAATTATAGAAGATGCTTTAGAAATTGCAAGAGAATTGTCGACTGGAATTTACTTAAGTAAATTTACTTAAGTAAAAATGGCTAGAATAAAGGGATTTAAACTTGTCCTACCAATGACGAAAGTATCTAAGCGTTCTACATTTTCTTTTAATTTTAAAACATTTTCAATTTTTAATTGTCTTTAACTCTATTTTTGATATATGAAAGAGAAGACAAATAGAATAGTCAGATGAGATAAAAAAAATAAGAAATAGTAATATTAACTAATCAATGACACCTATCTTATAAAATAAAAATATTTTTTTTATTAACTTGGATTGTATTTTTGATGAAAACATTTAGTCAATTTTTATACTACACTCTCATAAAATTACATAATTAAAATGACCAATCTAAGGAGAAAATACATGAAATATTACACATTTGATGAAGCATTTGAAATATTAGAACAGTATGATATTTCACATTCAAAGCAGGTTGCATACAGGTGGGTAAGTAATAATTTAATTAAAAGTGAGAAAAAAGAAAATAAGTATCAAATTAGTGAAGAGGAATTGTTTAATTTTATTGATAGTAAAAAACCAAAAATGCTCCAGTTACTTGAACAGACATATTCTATACATAACGTAGTGAATACATTAACAGAGAAAATAATTTCAATCGATCAAAAAATGTCACATGCTTTTCAAACACAAGCCGAACAGCTTATATCAATGAAAGAGGTAGAAACTAAATTGAATGAAGTTCACAATAAGTTAGATAGTTTAGAAGCAAGTATTCAGTTTATGAGTGAGTTTCTCATTTCATTAAAAGAAAAAGGAAGTAAGAATTCAGCTAATAATAAGAAAAAATCGGCAGAAAATGTGAAAGAGGGTGAAAAATTTGAACAATTTACAATATTTGATCAAGTGGAAGAAGAGAAAGAAATAGGGCACACTCTTCCATTTAATGAGGAACAAATATTCGAGGCGATGAAATCAGTGTTAGATATAAATGTAATGACTAAGTACAAATCAGAAATATTAAATAGAATAAAATATGTTTTATCAGATAGACGAGCCGAATGGGAAAATTCAGAAGAGAAAAAGAAATATAAATGTTTATACTCAGGGAAACAGTTTGAAATGTGTAAACCATTTTTGAAGCAGACAGCTAAATATGTTGCAACTGAACTTTTGGAAAAGGATGGGATTAAATAAAGTAAGGATGAAACACCAATGAATTACTTGGAAAAATCGGATAGCAACTAATTAAAATAACGGTAGATGTATAAGGTCGGAGCGTTATACTTAAATACCGATGTATCATGTCTTTTACAACAGCGTTTATTTGTAAAATCAGCCACTGAGTATATGGAGTTTCCAAAATAAAAAAATGTTACTAAACTAACATTTAAAATAAATCTACATTAACGATAGTGATTTATTTTCTGATGTACGATAACGCAGCTTAAAAAACTAATAGACTATTGTAGGATGATAATAAAAATTACTTATGGAAGTTTAGTATGGCTGTTTATGAGATACAGCATACTAAACTAATCCTTATAACGAAAAATATCAACAACCAGTATATCTAATCGACAATGTAGATGAATATTCGAATGAAAAATAATATTTAATACGCATGTTATTTACTTTTATAAACTAATACTAAATCAAAAATGTAAAAACTGAGATTACTGTTATCTAACTTTCTTTTCAATTAACCAGTTAATATTTGATTCTAAACTAAATAAAACAAATTCATAAGAAACATTGTCCACTTCTCTTAGCAAGTCTAATTGTTGAAATAGACGACTAATTCTTGAGTTTTCATCAATATTTAGAGGAAGTAAGGCAAGTTCTTCTTGCAATCTCTGAAGTAGGGAGAATGAGATATTCTCCGTTTTTCCTGTTTCTAATTGACTTAAGTAACTCGGTGAAATATTTAGTATTTTAGCAAATTCATTTAAACCATACCCTTTTTGAAGCCGTAATTCCCGCATTTTTTCACCCAGGTCAAGTAACATAATTTCCCTCCGAATCAAGCTTTATTAAACATAATTTCGATATATAAAGAATATTCCCTTTAAATATTTGTGTTTTAAATATAAGTTTATTGATCTATCTCATTTTATTTAATAAATAGTCAGTAATCATGAAACAGATGCTGTCCACATATACTATTTTAATTAATTTATCAAGCGGCTTTTAATAAGGAGGGAAATTAATGTACTTTATTTGCCCAGAACACGAGAACAATTATGAATTCTTATTAAAATATTTTAAAAATGATCATAAAGACTATAAAAAGGCTTGTTATATAGCTGCTATTCCTATAATTTTTAATCGTATCGATTTCACTGAGCGTCTACATGGACCATTTGATTGGTATTTTAATAAGGAAAATTCTAATTTGGTGTATTCTTTAAATGATGGAGAAGGTACAAATTATTTAGTTGATTTGGGATTACATTTTTGGTCGGGGCACAATCCATTTCATTTAAATAATGCTTCGTATGCATGGAGAAATAATGATGATTACTTTAAGGTACTTCAACAAATTTGTGTTATGTAGATAGAAATGACCCTATTTTAATTTGGGTCATTATTTTTTATATATAAGAGATTGATATTATATAATTGAGCCTAGACAAGCTAATAGATGCACAATTGGAATAAACTATAGGTGGAGAATTGCAAACCTGAAGAGTGAAAGATAAGAGGTAGGTTATTTCCAGTAGGAGGCATGAGGGAATTACGTGGTCAAATTTCAAATAATAAATAAAAAAACAACTAAATGAAGAAGAAGACCCTTTTTATGTTGCCTTCAAATAAAGTCAATTTGGGTCAATCATTTGAACAAAACTCCTTTTCCTTATTAAACATAATGGCAGGTTAGTTGAATAAGAAATAGCTAAGCAATTCGTTTTAATTAACGAAAATCTAGTGCAGGTTATTTAAATTTAATGATAAAATGGGAATATTCTTACATTTATTAATTCTATTATCCCTGAAACTTACGAGGTTTAGCAAAATGAAAAAACTTATTAAAACTTTCAGTATCACTTTATCAAGCATAATACTTATTTTAGTTTTATTTGTCATTGGTGTGGGTGTTTTTATTCACAAAACTTTGGAGAAAAAAACTCATGAAAATATACCGTATATTCAATCGATTAGAATGTTTCTGACTGCGAATTTTGAGGGTAAAACTGAAAAGGCATTAAAAGAAAATAGATTAAAAGAAAAATATCATAATATTACTATTTACTATCCAAATGATTTTTCAGAACTCATTCCAATAACGAAGGAAACGTTAGATTGGGCGATAAATAAAAACAAAAAAGTCTTTGGAAAAGTAGAAGTAAAGCCTGTTGATCTAATCGTATTTAAAGATAAAAAAGAGTTACAGGAGTTAAGTGGTCTTATTGATGTGTCAGGGTTTTATTCGGATTTTGACAAATTAATAGCAATAAAGTACGACGATATAGAATCGATTTTAGAAAGAAAGGAAACACCACTATATTTCTTTCAAAAGTCTATCTTACATGAGTACACTCATTATATATTTAGTCAAATGGTAGCAGGTTCAAAAGCTGGTGCTTCAGCTTACCCATTATGGTTTAATGAGGGGATAGCTGAATACATCGGAAATGATAAAACAATCGTAGAGCCTTCCAATTTCAAAGTAGTATCTTTTGATTCATTATATGATGGGGAACAGTGGCAAACAGCAAGATTTCAAGATGGCACAAATGTATATATGGAAAGTTACTTCGCTATAAAATATCTTGTAGATAACTATGGAGAAGGAATTATAAAAGAAATAATAAATTTAACTAACTCATCAGGGAAATTTGAGGAAAGTTTCGAAAAAACAACAGGAATTACTCTTTTTGATTTGGAAGATAAATTTATGTCTTCCTACAAATGAAAGATAAGATTCCTTATTGAACTAACGCAGTGCGATAGTTGCTTAAGTACTTTAATAAAAGGATGATTTTAATGGAGTATTATAAGAATAAAGTTGATTGGTGTCCGATTTGTGATCAAGGTTGGGTAGAAATCCTAAAAGATAAAAAATTGAAATCGCTTTTTGTATGCTGTGATGAATGTGAATCCAGGTGGGAACATCCCAATATGATAAAAAATAAGAACTTAGCAACATCAATTTTTGATACTGACATAGAAATTGAAGAACCATCTGATGAGGAAATAATCACTATTGGCTGGGAAAAATACATTATTAATAACTGAATCTTGTACAACTAACGCATGCGTTAGTTCAACAAAAAAAGGTCTTTTTAAAGTGAAAATAGAATTAAACATGCATTACTTCGATAATCAAGAAGTAATGCTTTTTTTATTTTAAAATTGTGAGAAAAAATCGTTTTTAATACGTTTTATAATATGTAAAATCTTTTACCAAAAAAATAAGGGAATGGTTAAATGAAGTCTAATGATAAAAATTTTATCCAGCGATTACAGCGACAAAAAGAAGATGCATTAGAATTTATAGTTGATCAATACTTGCCGTTAATAAAGGGAGTGGCTAATCAGGTTCTCGCTCCCCTTAAAAATGATGGAATTATAGAAGAATGTATAAATGATATTTTTTTTTCAATATGGCACCATTCGAAAAAGTTCGATGGAAATTCAAGCGATTTCAAGAAATGGATTTGTGCGATTGCAAAATTTAAGTCGATCGATTATTACAGGAGAATTAGTAAAGAAAAAGAGTTCCCTTCAAAATATATGGATTTGAATGCTGAAGAATCAGTTGAAGATGAATTAATTAAATTGGAAGATAAATCTGAGCTAATTAAATTAATCGATCAATTAGATCAACTTGATCGAGATATTTTTATTATGAAGTTCTTTCTAGGATTAAAAACGGAGCAGATCTCTACAAAACTCGGTTTGACTAAAGCTTCCATTGATAATCGGATTTATAGAGGAAAAAAGAAACTTTCTAAAAAAGCTACGAATCTTAATCTAGGAGGTAGTATTGTATGAAAGATATTTATGCATTATTAAATGAGATTGACATAGATGTAAATGAATATGAGGAAATGGAAGTAAGTGAATTTGAAAAAGCTAAATTAAAAAGAGCTTTAAAACAAACAATTAATAAGAAAAAATCAATGAAGAGTTGGAAAAAACCAGTTGTAGCTTGTTGTGTAATCATTGTATTGGGTTTCAGTTCAATGACTATTCCACCCGTCAAAGCATCAATTGAAACGGCATTAAATTTGTTACTTAAAGACAAGGTTGAGAAAATGGATAATCTCCCATCTAATACTAAATTTATGGCAGTTGAAAAGTATAAGAATGGTGATACTCTAACTACTTATATTTCTGGAAAAAAGGAAAGAGATGAGTGGCAAAATGGGAACTATTCAATTTCAGATGGAAAAATCATTGCTTCATACGATAAGGAATCAAATATTTTCCTAATCGAAAAAAACGATGGTGAAGGATATTTAGAGGCAAAAAAAATGTTCTTAGAATTAGATTCTTCACAAATAAAAGATCTCGGAACAGACACCTTTTTTAATCGTACAGTTAATAAATATTTAGTTCAACCATCAGATACAGAAAAAATAGAATTATGGTTTGATAAAAAAACAGATTTTTTGGTAAGAGAAATTGAAATCAATCCTGATCATACTCGAAATGAAAGTTCTAAAATAACTAAACTAGATTTTAATGCCAATATTTCTCAAAGTATTTTTGATATCAAAGCACCTAACGGAGCACATGTTATTGATGCTAGATACCCTAGAGCAATGACGAAAGACCAGAAAAGAGAATATGAAATATATATGGAAAAATCAGAGCGTAATCCGAAATTTGAATAAAGTACTAGAACTAAGAAAATTAGCCAATTGGAGAGTGAAAACTAAAATTTCCTTAAGTACCTAACACATGCTATTGTTGCTTAAGAATTTGAAGTGTTTCATTATGGAGGTGATTTTATGGATAGAAGAATTCGACTAATTTATGAATATATGAATGTACCCGAAAAAATTGAAACAGTAAGACTTCTTAAAAAAGAAAAAGAAGAGCTTAACTTTGAATTAGATCGAAATAAAGAATTATATTCCCACAAACTTATCAAGCAAATCTTAAATGATACACTTGATAAATGGGAATTAGAAATTAAAGAACTTGAATATGATATTAAAAACAATATTGGACCGATTAGAAAATGAAAAAATTATACAACTAACGTATGCATTAGTTGAAGATCAAGAGCAGCCAAAGGCTGTTCTTTTTTATTAAAGTAAATGGCAGGTTAGTTGAATAGTAAAAGGAAAAATTATCTACTTTGTCGAAATATAAGAGAAAAGGTTTTAATGAAGGAGAAGTCGATGAATTACATAGCAGAAATGAGAAAATATATTGGTAACGAAACCCTATTAACTGTTGGTTGTGGGATAATTATAGAGGATAATGAACAGATATTATTGCAACATCGAACTGACGAAGACAATTGGTGTATTCCAGGTGGAATTATGGAAATTGGAGAAACCTTTGAAGAGACAGCAAAAAGGGAATCTTTTGAAGAAACAGGGCTAATCATAACTGATTTAGAGTTGTTTGGTATTTATTCAGGAGAAAAATGTTTTGTTCAATATCCTAATGGAGATAAGACTTTCAGTGTTCAAATAATTTTCAAATCTAAACAATTTAAAGGAGAGTTAAAACAAAAAGATGTTGAAAGCAGAGAACATCGTTTTTTCAGAAAGACAGAACTTCCTACTAACTTAAATCCACGTCAAAAATCATTTATAATTGATTGGGCAGAAGAAAATAGGTATCCAATTATAAAATAATTTGTTCAACTAACTAATGCGTTAGTTACATAATTAATAAATTGGAGGCAACATGACCGCATTAGAAGAAGTGCCAATAACTATTTTATTGGCTCAATTAATTTATAGCCCTTTATATATCTTCACTGTGATACTAGCACTTGGAATACTTACTTTCTTAAAAAGTGAAAAAGGTTGTTTAATGTTAGTAGGTAGAGTTTGGGCGGTGATTCATTTAATTATTTACATACTAGCTATCTACTTTTATTTTACAAATCCTAATTAAACCTTTTGGATTAAAGGTGAAGTGACTTAAAATTGTCATTTCTCTGATTGCATTTATTCCACTAACGCATGCTTTAGTTACATAAGAAGTTGTTATTTTATCAAAGAAAGTAAAAGGAGAAGTATATTTTGAAAAGAGGTATTAGTTTTGAAAATCCAGATCAATTTGGTGGACAATTAATAGCCGAAATATTGAAACCAGTGAACATTAAGGATTTTAACTGGTTTATCATCGGTGAAGAGTCTTATTTAGTAGTTGAAAAAGAATTGGATAAACCTCTTTTTCCAGAAGATATCCAAGTTTTAACTGGTCCAGAATTTGATGATAAAATAAAAAATAATGAATACTATTTAATATTTGCAGATTTAAAAGCTTTTCCCGAAAATAAAGATAAAATTGAAATAAAAACATACGAAGAATTTTTAAATAGCGATTGCCAATTATGTTTATTGATAACTGATTCCACATATACAGATATATATTGTAAAGACATTGATTTATTAGAAAAATTGTATATGAACGCATTTGAAAATAATTATGAAAATCTATCCTATATCACAGACACGAATGATAGTAGAACAGGACTCAGTTGTTGGTAGATTAATAATTCTTATTCATGCATTAGTTGAAAAACGTGATCGACGATTTTGTCGGTCCTTTTTTATTGAACAAAATGGCAGTTTAGTTCCATAAGGATTGTCTAAAATTCTATGAGAAAAGGTGAAATTCCCCCAAATCAAAATTACTTACTGTATTGGTATAATTAAAGGAAGTAGTAATCGGCTATTAGGGGGAGAGGGTTTTGGTATCAAGAAAAACATTAGCATATGCTAATCTATTACTTGCTATATTTATATTGGTGATGTACATAATTAGCCTAGTTACGAATACTAAAAATCCAATGTTTTTGCCATTAATTTCACTTTCAATTATTATTGGAAGTTTCAATACTATAAAGTTTGTAAAACCAAAACTTTTAGGTTACATTTCATTATGCTCAGGCATCATCTTATTACTTTTATCTTTGTCTTCATTTTTTTGATATGCAAGTAACGAAAATGCATTAGTACACAATATGATTGACTGCATAGACATATTTTTTGTTCAGAAAGGAGGGATTACGTTTAATGACATTTAGCGAACGTTATTTCAAAAACAGGATAAAGCCTATCATAATTACTCAAATGATATTGGGAATTCCAGTCACAGTATTTTTTATTTTTTCTTTAAAATCATATCCTCCCGTTAAGTTTTTCTATTCTGGACTTATAGAAATAACTTTTGCGTTATATATGTTTTTATCGGGGATAGAGCAATATATTTTAAAAAAGAAAATTTTGTCAATTACCTTATTTGTCTTATCGGTAATTGTAATAATAGAAGCAGTACAAACCTTTTCCATATCACAAATACATAAATAACTCTAATGCAACTAACGCATGCATTAGTTCAACAACAAGATCGGCTGTTTAGTCGATTTTTTTTTATGTGTGCCCAGCA
>NZ_NUHI01000029.1:0-42608 GCF_002575105.1 Bacillus sp. AFS053548
TTTTAAAACCATTTGGGTAGGGTGATTTGACAGTTTCGTTCATATCAGTTGAATAAAAAAATTGAAAATTCTATGGAAAGAGGTAAAAATCCCCCAAATTACAAATTACGTTTCTCTTGATATAGTAATAAAAAATAGAGTTTATACTTGATATATTTTTTAGAGGTAATAAATCGTGATTAATTGGAAATCTGCATTTCAGGAGATTTAGATGAATGATGAGAAAGAAGAGAAATAATTGAAAAAAAATTTGATTTTACTATTATTAACAATTGGAATGGCTCTTACTATCTACGATTTCTTAATTCATAATGAAGTTATATATTTGGTATCACATTTGTGCATAGGATTTGGTATCCTTTTAAATACTATTTCTTTATTTAAACACAAAATGTCCAAATCAATTTTTATTTTTTAATTATTAATTTTTCCATTTTTTTATTGTTTGATGCTTTTAGACTTGGAGAGATAATAATTAAAATCTAACTAACGCATGCATTAGTTTAACAACGTGATCGACTTTTTAGTCGATTTTTTTTATGTGAAAATGGAGTTTGTTTCCTTAAAACGTTGTAATTTTTTTATTAATAAATTTAAAAATAATATGATAATATTTGAGTAAATAAAATTGGTTTAACTTGGAGAAAAAAATGAGATATAAACACAGATTTGCGCTTAATGAAGGGAATAAAAAGATCGAATTCTTTCTAAAATCACATGAAATTTTCTTTGATAATTCTTACGGAATTGTTGTTTTTGAAGTATTTGAAGATAATGAACATTGGGAGGAAATAAAACAAATCACCGATCGGTACGACATACCATCTTTAGTTCAACCAATGAGTTTAATAATGCTAAATGGCTAAGCGTAAGAAGTAAATGGAGATGGGAATACCCTCAACCAGAGGGAGATATGGCGTATAAACACATTACCTTCAATGATGAAAATTTATGTGATAGTTGTGGTTGTGGTCTAGTCCAAAAAGACAGTTTTAGAATGAAAAAGTCACCTAAATGGTCTAGTAAGAATTTTCTTATGCTTAACTGGATTGAAGATGAATTATTTATTAGTAGTAAAGCGAAGGACGAATTGCAAAAGAGTAAACTAAAAGGTTTTGATTTTTATGAAGTTAAAAAAAATGCCAAAGATAATGTAATACTTGATGATGTACACCAACTGTATATTAATGATCAACTTAAACCTGGAATGTTAGAAGATAGTGATACAATAGCAAATACAATACGCTGTAATAAATGTGGAGGAACCAAATTTATTTATAGCGGAAAAGGGTTTAAATATCAGAAAAGTGTATTTGAAAATGTAGATGTAGACATTATTAAGTCTGCTGAAACATTTGGCGACGGTCATATGTGTGCAAGGTTAATTTTCATTTCTCAAGATTTTTTCCAGTTAGTTAAGAAAAATAAGTTAGATAGAAATTTGGAATTCGAACCAATTTTATTGATTTAATAGAGTATATGCTGGTAGGTTTATAAAAAAATCTTATTCAACTGATATGAACGAAAATGTCAAATCACCATACCCAAATGGTTTTAAAATTAGGGTTTTATCTGTTTTTGGACAGACTTATTGTAAGACTACCAACTTAGTTTTTTTCAAAACTGGTTAACTAAGTCTGTGAAAAATCTTTCTAAATAATTTAGAAAAGTAGTATTTAGTTTTCAAAGATAAAGAATAGTTATCCTTAAAATCTTGGCACGAAGGCAAAAATATTAACGGTGGTTTACAGTCTGATATGCGTGGGTTGGTTACCACATTTCATTCTATCCGTTACGGAGCTGCCTCGGACTAACGGCGTACGTTCAGTTATTATACCTAGTACATAGTTGAACAAGAGGGTTCTCCTTGCCGGATTTGCCTCCGAGCCAAAATTTCAATCTTTTTAGACTCTATTAAATTAATATTTTTTAGATGAAATTTAGTTTTTAAGCTACTTTTGGATTAGTTAATTGTGACTCTTCGATACTACAACCAATTGCCCATATAAATCCAAGTAATTCTCGAGCGACTGCGACTACTGCGAATTTACCAGTTTTTCCTCTAGAAGTGATTCGATTATATTTTAAATTGAGACGGTGTTGCGCTTTCCAGGATATTCTCTGTGCTTCAATTGGTTGACCAATTTGTCTTTTCTTTAATTCACCTTTGAGAGATGGACGATGACGATAAGACCAGGAACATTCTACTAAAGCACGACGAATGTGAGAATTTCCAACTTTCGTTATAGAACCTTGCCAACGATTTGATCCACTAGAGTATTCTTTAGGGACTAAGCCTGAATAAGACATTAATTGTCTTGGATTTGAAAAACGAGAGAACGATCCTATTTCAGCAACGAGTGTAACAGCTGTGATTTCGGCAACGCCTCTAAGTGTTTGAAGTGCTTGAATGACTGGTGCATGTTCGCTCTTAATCGCTTCCTCATGAATTTGGGTTTCAATCCGTTTCATTCTTTCTTCAACTTCGTAAATAGAATGAAAATATTCTTGGAAAACAATTCGTAATGCAGGTTTTTCAAATGTAAGTGAATTTAACCAAGTACGATATTTGACCGTCCAATTCTTAACACCTTGAGGCGGTCGTATTTCATGACGAAGTAGGAAATGCACTAATCTTTGACGTACTCTTTGTAAATCTTCCCTAGTATCAAAGCGAGCACGAATTAAATCTCTCAATGCTTCATGAGTTTCATCTGGTACCCATACAGAAGTTAGTTCACCAGCTCGAAGAAGTTGAGCTAAACGTAATGAATCTTTTCAGTCTGTTTTCACACGATCTCCAGCACGTCTAGGAATAAGAGTTGGTGCAACCACAATACATTCGATATCCATTGATAATAGTTGACGGAAAATACTATAACCGCAAGAACCAGCTTCGTAACAGACTAGTAATTTTTCAGGGTCACCTAACTTTTTGAAAAGTTTACGAATACTTTCAGGGGTATTTTGAATATTACCATGAAATCTTGGCTCCCCTCGTCCTTCTTCAGCAATACCAACAGAAATAATCTCCTTTGAAACGTCTAAACCAACAAATTTTTGACTATCCTTCATAATACACGGCTCCTTTTGTTTGTAGCTCTACATTTGGTTTTGGTAGGCTTTTTGAACACTACCATTATTGCCAACTGCAACCTACGTTAAGCAAAATGGAGCCGTTTCGTTCATTATGACTAACGCACTGCGATTCTTCAATAGAAGATCGCATTTTTTATTCAACAAAATGGAAGTAAATTCTGATGAAGAAGAAGTATTTGAAATTGAAGGAAATAATATTGCCTAACGAAAACATAACGGAGTAAGGCGTTAGGCGAACATAGAAAACGTACTTCTCGATTTGCACTGTCCTTGCGTGGTCAGAAAAGTAGAATTATGAAAGATAAAGCTGGTAAATAGTGTAAAATAGAGTGGATGAACGAACTGAGTATAATGAAGGGGGGAGATAGATGCAAAAAAGTCGAGTTTACCTTAGTTTATTGTTGGTCAGCATCCTATTATTAACTGGATGCACATCGTCAAAATCAGATGTGAAGGGTGAGGACAAGAACATCGCGCACATTAAAAGTGTTCTTACGCACCAGTTTACGAGTGATCCTGAGCTCATCAAACACATTGAATCGGGCGATAGTGCAACGATTGTGGGTAGTAATGGGAAGGTAACTCAACCAAGTAGCCCATCCCCACTTGAAACATATTACAAAAAGATGTATGGTGATTATTTCACCGCAAAAGCGTATGATGTGTTTGTTGCTGCTCACGCGTTTAAGTATACGATGACCGCGGAAAATCGCGGCTATACGATCAGCGAGAGTGACGTAAAAGCGAGTGAAGTCAAAGGAAGCAAAGGCGACTACGATTTCACGGTCAATTTCGTTGCGAAAAAAGATGGTGAAATTGATAAACCATTCACCGTGACAGGCCGTGCAAGCGTGAATAGCAACGGCAAGATCACGTACATGCGTTACGATGACGGGGATTTCTTCAAAGCGATGCAATAAGGCTATGCCTTATTGGAAAAACCTTCGATATTACCGAAAAATGCATGGGGAAGATACAGTATGAAAACGAAAAGAAGTGCCTATGTGACATTTCTTTTTTTCGTTAGACTCTGGGAAACTAATAAGTTGATTTTTACCTACTAAAACAGATTGTTCTGACCAAATAGTTTTTTTAATGCAAATGCAACTAACGAATTGCTTAAATAGAGCCTTCTATTTCTTTATCCATATTTTATATACGATTTGACTGAATAACAAAAGGAACTTCGTTTCATGCGAAGTTCCTTTTTCCTTATACAACTAAAACATTAGTTATACAATAGATTTTAAAATTTTAGTCTAAATTACCTTTGCATAGATGCAGGTATCAGTTAGTTTTTTACCGTCAGCTGAAAGATCTTCATTACGTAATATCCCTTCAAGCTCAAAACCTAGTTTTTCAGGGATCGAACGACTTTTAGTGTTATTAGAATCACATCGTATTTCAATTCTTCTAAATTTAAGTAGCTGAAAGCCAAGTTCTGTTAACTCACTAACTACTTCTTTCATATATCCATTGCCACTAAATTGTGTGTTAATCCAGTATCCTATTTCACATTTAGCAATCTTCCAATTAATTCCGTGAAGGCTAGCAGTTCCAATAAAATCATTAGTATCCTTATGATAGATAAGATAGCGAAAGCTTTCTCTTTTCAAAAAATCTATATGGGCATTCCTCAGAATAATTTCCGTTTCTTCAACAGTAGGAATTGATTGGAATAATAGCAACCATTGTTTTAACTCACTAATTGAATCCTTAATAGCTTGGTTTACTACATTCCCTTCACCGGCTTGAAGAGGTGCTCGAAGAATTAGTCTGTCTGTTTCTATTTGTAACGGAACATCTAATAAAATAGGATTCATATAATTTCCCCTCTCGAAAACTTTAAATTATGTCCTAATGAAACTTATATAATAAAAAACTTTCACTCCCACAGAAATAATTCTTGAGAGAGAGTTACAATTTCGCGGTACCACCTCAGTTTGTTGATATGTCACCATATCATCTTCTTCGGGTACGTTACTATAATAAATAAGTTTGCTGCTCCTTCTAATGCATGCCAGGTATATCCAGAATCACGACACATTTTCTTACAACGAAGTATCATTTGCTTGATACACGGCAATACAGTATAACTGATCTCCAATATATAGGTATAATACGAGAGTTCCCAATTCAGTTTTCATTTTAATATATTTAACAAGCTAACTACATACCTCTTATTATATCAAGGTTAATTTTCCGATTTTGTTACATTCTAATGCGAACCAAACGGCTCCATCCTTGTCACAAACAATTCCGTGAGGTTCTGCATTAGGTGTTTTAATTGTGTATTCCACAATTTCATGGTCTCTAGTCAATCTTCCTATTTTATTTGAACCCCATTCAGTAAACCATAAATCAAATTCTTCTCCAACAGCAATAGCATGGGGGCGTGCATTCGGTGTAGGGATATCATATTCTATTATCTCACCAGAATAAGAGATTCTCCCTATCTTATTCCCAATTATTTCTACAAACCAAAGTGCATCATCATTTCCTCTTGTTATGCCTACAGGTCCTGATGCGGGTGTAGGAATTGGAAATTCCATTAAATCTCCAGATTCCGTTATTTTACCAATAGCATTGTTTTGGTTTTCAGTGAACCAAAGTGAGTTATCAGATCCTAGTGTAATAAAAGAAGGATATGAGCCTTTGTTAGGTAGTTCATATTCATGAATCTTCCCTTCTGTAGTCAATTTTCCAATCCGATTTCCATTCATCTCAGTAAACCAGATATCCCCATTTTGTCCTTCTGTAATTCCATACGGGGCTGAATTTGGATGCGGCAAAGGATATTCTGTTATTAGACCACTTGTAGAGAGCTTTCCTATTTTGTTGGCTCCATGTTCCGTAAACCAAATATCTCCTTTTGAAGATACTGTTAAACACATTACTCTAGCATTAGGTGTGGGAACAGTATACTCATGAAAATGTCCATTTTGATCAAAACAACTAATTTTGTTTGCTTTATGCTGAGTAAACCATATTTTCCCATCATGCGAAACAGCTATCCCATATGGACCTGAATCAGAAAATGGAATATTTATTTCTTGCAGATCAAATTTCATTTTAGCTCCTCCATTAAAGATTGCCTTAAACTTACATATAATTTACATTTTAAAACTTCTACACATTAATAAGCTCTATTTTCCAGCTCAAAAAAGCTCTTTATAATGGTATTTATATCCAATTATTTAATTTCAACAATTTATAAATTTTCCCTTTAAATTATTTAACTCTACTACCAATTAACGTAATGCATGAGTTGAGTTAGAACAATTAATAAAAGCACACCGAAGCAGCTTAACGGTTGTTCGATTAATGCAATGTTTTATTTGAAAATCATAAGCAGCTAATGAACGGCCTTTTTTATTCAACAAAATAGTTTACTTGCAAAAGGATTCTTTTAAATTCTGTGTTAAAAAGTTAGAATTCCCCCAAATTTCAGTAATCGATTGCAAGTGTATAATTAAAATATACTTTTAATTTTTTAGACAAAGAGGAGAGGGAATAATATTTAATTAAGTAACCGTTTTTTTAAGAACAGGGTTAAGCCTATTGCAATTACTCAGATGATACTTTTAATTCCTTACATAGTACTTATTGTATTTTCTTTAAAATCATTTCCTGTTAATTTTTTCTATTCCGGACTTATAGGAATAATTATGGCGGCAACCATGTTTTTATCGGAGATAGAGAATTATATTTTAAAAAAGAAAAGTTGGTCAATTGGCTTCTTTGTTTTATCGGTAGTTATAATTTTAGTTGCAGCACAAAGCTTTTATATATCACAACTACTTAGATACTAAAAAGTAGTGCTGTAAGTTATGTAACTAACACAGTGCATTAGTTCGATAAGAGTCCTAAAGGTTGTCTAAATTGACAGCCACTTTTTTATTTCAAAAATCAACTTTTTAATTTAACAGAGCCATTTTAAAAAATCAATTAACCCAAGTGTGAAATTGATTCTTTTTTATGTAATTGTTGGATTATTGTTCACATTTATTTACATAATAAGTGTGTTATGATTGTGCTTAGTTTAGTAATAGAAGTAGGAGAACTAGATTGAAATCTAAACAAAAAATAATTCCATCATTATCATCAAATTCAGTCTATCTTGGTTTATTATTAGCTTTAGTAGGTGGTTTTTTAGATGGGTATACTTTTATTAGTAGAGATGGTGTATTTGCCAATGCACAAACGGGAAATCTTGTTCTTTTGGCAATAAATCTATCATTTGGAAATTGGAAAAACTCTGTGGATTATGTTTTACCTATTATAGCCTTTATTCTAGGGGTGTTAGTTGCTGAATCCGCTAAACATCCACGTTTAAGAGAACTATTATACAGCTATAGACGATCAATTCTTTTATTAGAATGTAGTGTATTATTGATTGTAGGATTATTACCTAGTAGTGTACCTAATATAGTTGTAACAGTTTGCATCTCCTTTGTCTCATCATTACAAATTTCAACCTTCACTCATTTAGATAAATGGACATACAATTCAACTATGACAACCGGCAATATTAGAATTGCTTCACAAGCAGCATATACAGCTTTTGTAAATCATGACAAAGAAGCAAAAACAAAATTTAAAGAGTTTCTTGTTATTATCCTTTCCTTTTCATTTGGTGCATTGTTTGGGAGTCTTTCCACAAAATATATTGGGAATCAAGCTGTTTGGATTGCTGCAGGAGTATTAATAATAGCGTTAATCTTATATCACAAAGACAAAGGTTATTTTAGAAAGAAACTCCATTAATTTAAAAATGAGCCCATTTTTGGGGCTCATTTTAGTAATCTTATTTGAAAAACTGAATGAAACAAACAATAATAAGTGCAAATAAAATAGAAGGTAACATATTACCAATTTTTATTTTTACTAAACCTAATGAATTTAAACCAAGAGCAATTAATAAAATTCCTCCTGTACCTGAGATTTCTGCAATAATTGAATTTAATAAATGCTGAGTTACTAGATTCGGTACAAATGAGGCAAAAATGGCAATGAATCCTTGATAGATTAAAACTGGGACAGCAGAGAACAATACGCCAATGCCAAGTGTTGAAGTTAAAATGATCGATAGAAAACCGTCCATCATTGATTTTGTATATAGAATTTCATGATTATGACGAAGTCCGCTATCTAGAGCCCCAAGTATAGCCATCGCACCAACACAGAATAATAAAGTCGAAGTAATAAATCCTTTAGAAATAGAACCTTCGTTTTTAGATTGAACTTTACTTTCGATAAATAGACCTAGTTTATCTAATTTAGCTTCGATATCTAACCATTCACCTAAAACTGCACCTAATGATAAGCTGAAAACAACAATTAGAATTTGATTTGTTTTCATTGCTAACGTAAATCCTATGACAATAATTACGAGAGAAATTGACTGAGTTACTAGGTTTTTCATTCGATCTGGAATTCTTTTAATAAATAAACCTAGTAAAGAGCCAAAAATAATAGCTGCTGCATTAACAATTGAACCGAGTAGTACCATGATTATCCCCTTTAACTTACATATAATTAATCTATTTTTAAGACTATTTTTCCGATATTTAAATTGTTTTCCATTCGTGTATGAGCTTCATTCACTTCATGCCAGCTATACACTGTATCGATAATCGGTTTTATTTTTTTATTCGTAAAAAGTGGTAAGACATCTTTTTTAAATTGATTCGTTAAATAGATTTTTTGCTCAAGTGTTTGTGAACGCAAAGTACTCCCTATAATGGAAATTCTCTTTGTCAAAAGTGGTAATAAGTTCACATCGTTCACTTTAACTCCACCCATTGTACCAATCAAAATGAGCCTTCCATTAGTATTTAATGATTGTAAGTTTAGATGGAAATAAGATGCACCAATAAAATCTAAAATGACATCTACACCTACATGTTCAGTAACTTTTTCGACTACAGTTTTAAAATCTTCATTTTTATAGTTAATCACATGATTTGCACCTAAATCAGTACAAGCTGCGAGTTTCATTTCATTTCCAGCCGTAACGATTGAACTTGCACCAAATTCTCTTGCAAGCTGAATTGCAGCGGTCCCAACACCACTAGCTCCGGCATGAATTAATACAGTTTCATTTTCTTTTAATCTACCTAATTCAAATAAATTTAAGTAAGCTGTCAAAAACACTTCGGGTATAGCTGCAGCCTCTTCGAACGATAAATGATCCGGAATTGAAATTGCTAAATCTGAAGGAATGGAAACATACTGCGCATAACCTCCACCTGGCAATAAGCTACAAACACGATCTCCAACTTTCCAATTTGTAACATTAGCCCCAACTTGTTCAACAATCCCGGCCATTTCTAGACCTAAAATAGGTGATGCACCATTTGGTACGGGGTACTTACCATGTTTTTGAAGTAAGTCAGCTCGATTAATAGCCGTAGCATGAACTTTAACAAGTAGTTCATTCTCACCTAAAACAGGCATATGATAATCGTCAATAAATAAATGCTTTGATTCATCAATTTGAACTGCCTTCATTCTAAAAAACCTACCTTTAATTAAGTTAATTCTTATCATACTATATAACTAATCGAAAGAATATTTTAAAAACTCGGATAGATGAAATTTGTCTATTTTCTTAACATAATTCCTATTCATTTTTTTAAAAGGAATTTTATAGAAAAAATTTTAAAAAACTCCGAACTATAATCTGTTTTTAAGTGTATATAGAGTAAATGGTGAAAGGAGGAGGACTAGTGCCTGAAAGAATTGACAAAGATTGTTTAGAAGAATTGTTTAATAATCACTCGTCATTGGTGTATCGTACTGCTTACTTTTTAACTAAATCAAAAGTAATGGCAGATGATATTACGCAAGAGACGTTCATTCGTATCATAAAAAAATTCCATCTGTTTGATCAAACTAAAGCTATTGAACCTTGGATTTATCGAATGACAGTAAATATCACCCGTAATATGATACGTAAACAAAAAATTAAGAAACTTTTCGGCATTCATTATGATGTTCTAACTGAAAATGAAGTTGAACAATCGATTTTAAAAAATGAAATGGAAGATCATCTATGGAAAGAGATAAACTTATTACCACAGAAGAGTAAAGAAGTGATAGTTCTTCATTATTATTTAGAACTTAAATTAGATGAACTGGCGGACTCTTTAAATATTCCGATCGGTACATGTAAATCAAGGCTTAATTATGCACTGACAAAATTAAGAAATCGTTTATCGAAAAACGAGCTGTTTAAAGTAGAACAAAAACTGAAAGGGGGAGAACTTAATGGTGGAAAACAATCCCATTTCTGAAATTAAACACACTCTTCAGAAGAAATTAGATCAACATAACCCTTCCGTCATTTATGATCATATATGGAATAAGGCTAATCCTAATAGGGGATATAATCGAATTCGAAAACCGTTTGTTTCAGTTGGGATTCTTTTGTTTCTTGCATTTACAATTTATTATTTTAACTCTCCTATTAAAAACGCGCTAAAGGAAGACATAGGTATTAAAAATGAATCTAAAAGTACTTCTGCTGATGTAAGTATTGGACTATTAATTGTAAACGGGGCTCAATATCGGTTTGAAGGAGTTTTACATAATAAGGAAATTACACTTAAAGACCAAATTGGTGTAGTACAAGAAGTTGTTAAAGATCATACGATTCCTAAAGTCAATTTTTCGTCTAATATGTTAAAGGTTGGCGATAAAATTTATTTGACGAATGAGGACCAAAAATTCATTATTGTAAAACAAGAGGACGGAACAATCTTAAAGTTTTTAAAAATTGAAAAATGATTGATTGACTGTTTAAAATAAAATTCGAGTCATATTTATAGTCCAATTTGAAAATAGGGAGTGTTCAAAATGACAAAATGGTTAAGTGCAGCGATACTTTTTTTCTTTCTCATTTTCACTGGATGTTCAGCAAATAATGGTATGAAAGGTAATAAGCCACCAAAAACAATGGTTCAAGTCGAGGATCAAACATATGATACGAAGTTAGGTACTTATTGTTGGCAATCGAATGGACAGGGAGAATGCGTTGATACGGCTGGACCGGTCGAACTGCTAAAGGGGAAAAAGCCGATTGAAGTAAAACCAGGCGAAAACGTTAAAGTTATAATGAATTATAATCCTAAACCAAGTGAAATCCACTTAACTCAATTTAATAATAATAAGGAAAGTGAAATAGTAGTAGTGAAGAATCAATTTTCAGCACCTATTAATAAAGGAGTATATTATTATTCATATGGAGTATATTGGATGGATAAAAAAGATGAGCACTTATCACATGGCGATGCCTTCTATGCTTTTGCTTTAGAGGTAAAATAGAACGCTTTTCGATCGAATAAGAAAGGGTATGTTTTAAAAAATATTGTTCAAAACATACCTTTTATAGATTACTAATTTTATTCTTCTGTAGGATTCTTTGGTCCATCAAGATCTAATTGATAAAAGGACAGGTCAAGCCATCTATTAAATTTATAACCTGCCTTTTTAATTGTACCTGAATATACAAATCCAAAGTTTTTATGCATGGCAATACTTTTTTCATTATCTGCATCAATTCCAGCAATTAAAGTCATATACTCTCTTTCTTTGGCAATAGAGATTAATTCTTTCATTAATGAAGTGGCAATACCCTTTTTTCTGTATTCACTATTTACATATACTGAATGCTCAATCGAATATTTATAGGCCGGCCAAGCTCGAAAAGGACCAAATGTAGCAAATCCAACGACTTTTTGATCAAGTTCGAAGACGAGTATTGGAAACCCTTCAACCATCTTTTGTTCAAACCAAATTTGTCTGCTATCAAGCGATTGTGGTTTATATGTATAAACAGAAGTTGTATTAAGAATGGCATCATTATAAATTTCTAAAATGTCGATTAAATCATTTTGAGTAGCTTCTCTAATCAT
Source organism: Bacillus sp. AFS053548 (assembly GCF_002575105.1). Taxonomy (NCBI): domain Bacteria; kingdom Bacillati; phylum Bacillota; class Bacilli; order Caryophanales; family Bacillaceae; genus Bacillus; species Bacillus sp. AFS053548. Next base: position 12,018 of record NZ_NUHI01000029.1, read on the forward strand.
TTTTTCTTTCCCCCATATTTAATTTATTATCTCTTATTATTTTAGAACTTTTTAGACAAACCGTAAAATTGAAAATGATATTTGTTCCTATAGATCGGCTTGTTCAAATGATAATCCCAATTATTAATTGTTCATAGCTTATATTATAAACCTTGTTTCCTTAGTAAACTATCTTCCAATAGTGTGAAATCGAGGATATTCATTTACCAGTTATCCTCTATATCATTAATTGACTTAATTGTTCAAGAAGGAATCTAATCTATTTTCGTTGAATTAATTACAAATGATTTTTCAGACTATGTGTTAACCTGTTGGAAAAACATTATTTAGGTAGCTGGTTAGAATGTAAGTTTAATTGATTTAGAGTTAATAAAGAAATTAGAACAAATAGTTTATAAAGTTATTGAAGAGTTCTCTTCACTTCCTAGTGTGATTTATATTTATCAAACACTTATTTAATAGAAGAACTTAAGCAGTTGTATTTTTCTAAAGGTAAGTTTAAAGGAGCGAGGAAGTTAAAATGAATCAATCCTATTTTTATTTAAAACTAGAAACACATCAATTACATATGGCTTATAAAAATGAAAAACGTCGCGTGCGTGTTTTATTGCCGAAAAATTATGAAGAAGACCTAGATAAAAATTATCCAGTTGTCTATATGCATGATGGTCAAAATATTTTCTATAGTAGTGAATCTTATAGCGGATATTCATGGAAAGTGATTCCGGCAATTAAACTAAACCCTGATTTACCGAGGATGATTGTTGTTGGAATCGATAACGGTGGACAAGATCGAATTAATGAATATACACCTTGGAAAATTACTGAAAGCCCACTTCCTGAAGATTATGAACTAGGTGGGAAAGGCGTGGAGTTTGCTAATTTTGTCATGACAGTCGTGAAGCCGTTTATCGATAAGCAATATCGAACTAAATCGGATAAATATCATACAGCGGTGATTGGTAGTTCGCTAGGAGGAAATATTTCTGCTTTTATGGGTGTTGAATATAAAGATCAAATTGGTGGTTTAGGTATTTTTTCTTTAGCCAATTGGATTACAAGTAAAGCATTTGATCATTATATAGCAAGTGAAGAGTTGGATCCTGAACAACGAGTGTATATTCAAGTTGGTACTCAGGAAGGCGATGATACCGATCGTCAATTGATGTATGGAAATATGAAGCAGGCATATATCGATTGCTCGCTTAAGTATTATAAACAACTAATAAAAGGCTCTGTTCCTATTGATAGCATTTGTTTAAATATTTTTGCAGATGAAGTACATGATGAAAAAGCTTGGGCAAAGCACTTACCAGAATGTTTACGTTTCTTAAGTGAGAAATGGTCTTAAATGAACTGATTAAAGATATTTGACTTAAATTAGATAACTATTACTTTTTATAAAGGAGCAATTTTATGAATTATATTTTGATCTCTCCATATTATCCAGAGAATTTTCAGTCATTTGCTCATCGTTTAAAAGCAGCAGGTGTTAATGTATTAGGTATTGGCGAAGAGCCATATGACCAATTAGGTCCCAAATTACAAAACGCTTTAACAGAATATTATCGTGTGAATAATTTAGAAGACCTAGATGAAGTGAAACGAGCTGTCGCATTTTTATTTTATAAACATGGTCCGATTGATCGCATTGAATCCAATAACGAACACTGGTTAGAACTTGATGCGAAGTTGCGTGAGCAATTTAATGTATACGGTAATAAACCAAGTGACTTGAAAAAAGTTAAATATAAATCTGAAATGAAAAAGCTGTTTAAAAAAGCAGGGGTGCCTGTTGTAGACGGAAAAGTCGTTAAAACTAAAAATGAGTTAACGAAAGCCATTGATGAATTAGGTTTGCCAGTTATTGCTAAACCGGATAATGGTGTTGGTTCGGCTGCAACATTTAAATTATGTTCAGAAGAGGTTGTACGCAATTTTGAAGAAGTATGGGATGAAGAACAGGTCTACTTCATTGAACCATATGTCGAAGGCGGGGTACTTTGTACATTTGATGGTTTAGTCGATCAGAAAGGGAATATTGTTTTCCAAACAAGCTTTACATATAATGTGCCAACTCTGGAACTTGTAAAAGGTCAGTTGGATTTAGCTTATATTATTCAAAAAGAAATTGATCCAAAGCTTGAATACTATGGTAAATCAATTGTAAAAGCTTTTGGGATGAAAGAACGCTTTTTCCATATTGAATTTTTTAAATTAGAAGATGGGGATTATGTTGCACTTGAATATAATAACCGCTTAGCTGGTGGCTACACGATAGATATGTATAATTTCGCGTACTCTATTGATTTATTTGATCAGTATGCTTCTATAGTGACAGGTGGGAAAATTAAGGAATCCGATGGCGAAAACCAGTATTGTGTCGGTATAACACAGCGTGATGCGTATGAGTATAACCACGACACAAATGCTATTTATGAACGATTTGGCGACAGTGTAAAATTTGAAAAGCGTATTCCAGATGCGTTTGCGGAACTACAAGGTAATCAATTTTATGCGATTAATGCAGATTCTCAGGAAGAAGTTGATGACATCATTAGTTTCGTACATGAACGAAAAAATTGCAGCATTGTAAACGTATAAGGATAGGAGATTTATTTATGAATATAGAACATTTAAGCCATTGGAGTGGGGAATTAGGACGCGAAATGCAGTTGAACAGATATGGACACAGTGGCATGCCAATCCTAGTTTTTCCTTCTTCTGGGGGGACTCATTTTGAATACTATAATTTTGGAATGATTGATGTGTGTCATGACTTTATTGAATCTGGAAAAGTTCAGTTTTTTACACTGTCTACTATAGATAGTGAAAGCTGGCTACACGACTCAAAATCGGTACATAACCGTGCATTAGCCCATGAAGCATATGATCGATATGTGATTTCAGAAGCTATTCCATTTATTAAACATAAAACAGGTTGGTTTGATCCAATGATGACAACGGGTTGTAGTATGGGGGCATATCATGCGTTGAACTTTTTCCTAAGACATCCGGATGTCTTCCAAACAACCGTTGCACTTAGCGGTGTTTACGATGTGCGTTTCTTTTTCGGGGACTACGGAAATAATCCCCTTGTATACGAAAATTCACCAAGTGATTACATATGGAATCAAAATGACGGGTGGTTTATTGATCGATACCGTTCAGCAGATATCATAATTTGTACCGGACGGGGAGATTGGGAACAAGACGGACTACCTTCATATTTTACATTAAAAGAAGCCTTTGAAGAAAAACAAATTAAAGCATGGTTTGATGAGTGGGGCGGGGATGTTTCGCATGACTGGGTTTGGTGGCGAAAACAAATGCCGTATTATATAGGAGAATTATTTAAATAAAATGTCAGAAATATGATTGTCAGTTTATTCTTATGCATGTTCATAATATTGAAAATGGATGTTTCCCAGTATTAGGTTATAATTATCTTTCTTAAATTTACAATAGGGGAACTAAATATTGAAAAAAATATATTGTGCAGTCGGTTCGGAAGATGAGATAAGGGCAAGGGGAAAAATATTATTTCGCAAAGAATTTTTTGAGATAAAAGGTAATATATTTCAATCGGGTTTTTACTATAAACTAGCAAAATATCGAAAAGTTTATTACTCGAATATTGATTACATTAATTATTCACAAAAGCTTCTAACATTTAAAATAGAATTTAAATGTCTAGATGGGACTGACGTCAAAGATGTTTTTATTAGTCGATTGTTTAAAAGGAGACTTCTTAAAAACTTATCTAAGAGGTATTTACGAATAAATTTTCTTTAGGGTTTGTACGGTTATCAAAGATTTTAGACAGAATAGAAAACCAAAAATGTAGTTATCTATAAAAAGGCGGATTCAACAATATAGAATCCGTCTTTTTAGTTTAACTATGCGATTTCATTTTAATATAATACCTTTGATATTTTCTGAGATAAATATTCAATTCTGGCGATCAAGTTGTTCAAATAACTCTTGCTTCAGTTGGACGAGGGACGAAATGCTATTAACTTATTAAAAATTAGTATGTATAGGAAATAGTCTTCAATAGAAATATAGTAATAAATGAGTCAAATAGAGGAGTACCATTATTGGATAAAGCAAATATAATTGCAAAAGTTTGTGATCTAATTGAATCTGGGAAGAAAGCATTAGGGGAGGAACTACTAAATTCCAATTATCCATTTAAAAAAACTGAATACGTAAAAAGGAATTATTCAAAAGCTGATATGTTAAGCATTTTTATAAGGGATAGGTTCATAGATCGTTATAGCGGAGATAAGGTATTATTACCACCGGTACTTAGAATACTATCAGAAATCTATCCTAATGAATTTCCTTTCCATCCAAATTGGAAATACAATGAATGTCATCCGGCATATTGGGATTTACTACCTACAATCGATCATATTACACCAGTTTCATTAGGTGGGAAAAATGATAAAGAAAATTTAGTTACTACTTCAATGAAAAGGAATAGTGCAAAGTCTAATTTTACTTTAAAGGATCTTGGTTGGGATTTACATCCACCTGGAAATTCAGAAGATTGGGATGGGAAACTTAGTTGGTTTCTAGGAATGATAAAGGTCTATCCTTTTTTGTTGAAAATACCTTATATTAAGCAGTGGTATACCTACTGCTAAAAAATCTATTAGTAACTAAATGGAATAAATAAGTGGCCAGACCGGCTGCTTTTTTTATTTTGGTTCTTCTAAAGTTACTCATTTTTATACAACTAATTGGCAGGATAGTTTAATAAGAAAAGAAGGAAATGATGTTCATTTTATTGATATAAGTGTAATTAATTGTTGTGTATACCTATTGGTTTATTGAAAAAATATTCGCCATATGGGGAGAGGGAAAATATTAAACAAATTGTTTCAGCTAATTATATCTCAAGTGGCACAATACTTTTTGCATTAGGGAGGAAAAGCAATGAAATACTGTATGGAATTTGATGATACCAACTTTATTGGAATAGCTAACGCTGAACAAAATAAATCATTCGTGGATGAAGATTGGGAGTTTGATATTCTCCTAAACCATTTTGCATCTGAAATGAAAAAGGGACATATTTTGGTTTTTCAAATGACTGAAGAAGGTATTGAACATTCTTGGAAAGTTGACGTAAAAGTTGGAACAAAAGAAATTAGTCCTAAATGCTTTCGGAGGTCTGTAGGCTACATACGGGTAACAGATGATCAATTATTTTTGGTAGACTATGGATGCCTCACGATGGCAGCGCAGTTTGAAGATGAAAAAGTACCAGATAAAAATTGTTCAAATTATAGAATAGAGATTGATAGTGGCATATATAGGGTCGAATTTATTCAATTTTATAATGTTGATGAAGATGAATATATTGGAACAAATAACACAGACATTCTATTGAATTTCATAAAGGTATCCAACTTTGAACCGATAGTTGATAGTGTCTTTTGGTGTACATATTAAGTCAGTAGGCAATAAAAAAATATATTATGAAATCCATCAGGTCTACAATAAAATTCAGACTGTTGCTTATACAACTACCATGGAGTACGATATAAACTTCCATTCACTGTTGTGAATCTGAGGATTCATGGATAGCTAACGCATGCATTAGCCTTATAAGTATCCATTATTAAAAGGACCGTGCAGGTCCTTTTTTAAAAGTATTTGCAGTATTGATCTTGGCGTTGCTTTCCACTTAGTTTCGCATATATTCGTGTTGTTTCACTCTTTTCGTGACCTAATAAACTTTGGATTAATTCAAGTGGAGCTCTGTTATCCATTAAATGAGTTGCGTAACTGTGCCTTAGTTGGTGGGGAGAAATCTTTTTGTTAAACTCTGCATTTAAAGAAACCTCCTTAATTATATGGCGCGTTTGAGCAATACTTAACCGACGAGGTGCTCTTTCAGTTACAAATAATGCAGGATCTTCATCATGTCGTTCGTTTAAGTATCTAAATAACCAAATTTCAGCACGAATATTGAAGTATACTTCTCTTTCTTTATCACCTTTTCCTCGTACTATTACGGAGTGATTCGTCCAATTTATATCATTTTTATTTATTAAGACAATTTCGCCGATACGGCATCCTGATGAATACATAAACTCAATTATTGCATGTTCTCTTGGTGTATTACAAGCTTCCCGAAGGAGTTCAATTTCCTTAACAGTTAAGAATTTAGGAATTCTGGTTCCAGCTTTTGGTTCTTTTAGCTTTGAGGAGGGGTTACTATGAATTTCACCCTCTTCATGAGCCCAACGGAATAAAGATTTTATAAAACGAACTCGATGTGCTAGACTTGCAGGTTTTAACTTTTCTCCAACAAATACAAGATACTCTTTCAAAGCATCAGTATTGATCTGAGCAATGTTAATATCACCGAAATGTTTAATTAATAGTGTTGCCTGTATTTTATATGCTTTTAGAGTAGTTGTTGAGTATCCTTCAATTAACTTATCATTATAGTAACTTTTCCATGCTTTAGATAATAACATTAATGAATTCCCTCCAATAATAGGTGTTTTACCAGGCATTATTGACGAAATTCATGATTAAAATAGGTGGGTTAAAACTAGAAGGGGATCAAATTTTATTGCACTAAATGGCAGTATAGTTGCATAAGTATTTGGAATTTTATGGTAAAATATTAGTATTAGTAGATTATGAAGGGGATGAATTTATGAATAAATTACTTGGAACCTTTAAAAATATGTTTTTAGATTTATTTGCAATGGGAAAAGGCTTTATATATGGATTTGTAATGGTAGGATTGTTAGTTTTAATTGGAATCGCTTTATTATATGGATTTCTGTTTATAAAAAATATTGTATTTTAAACAACAACAAGATTATATTCTTATTCAACTAAAGCATGCGTAAGTGACATAAAAAAAGGATTGATTAATCATTCTTTTATTATGCTTTAGGGTTGTTTTGTAATGTACATTACATGGTAAAATTTATTAATTAGATAACGAAAGCTGGACATAAAATGAAAAAACATAGAAAAAAATATTGGACTCTATTACCACCTTTTTTATTAATTCTTATGCTTATAATGGTTTGTTTACCAAATCCAAAAACATTAATAATGCTCCATTATGCAGCTCCAGTTACTTTTTTTTACAAATTACAAGGTTCTATTTTATTGTTTTTTTTATTCTTCTTGCCTTATTTTATTGTTTTTCTATACATAATTGAAAAGAAAAAAACTGAAGCACCCACATTAATAGTTGATGTAACGAAAGTAAAAACTAACAAAGAATTGCATTCACTATTGAAAGAAAAACTGAAATTTCCAGATTATTATAATGAAAATTGGGACTCTTTTTGGGAGACCATTACTGGAGTCGTTGAGTTACCAAATAAAATAGAATTTGTTGGGTGGTCAGAATTGGTTAAAAGATTACCTGAAGATTCGAATATAATGAAAGAGTGTCTTCTAGAGCATAATCAGGAATTTCCCAATTGGAAATGTGAGTTCTTGTTCAACTAACGCATGCATTAGTTGAATAAAATTGGGTGCTGATCATCATCAGCTCTCAGTAAACGAAAGGAGAATATTGTATAAAGAATTTCACTTTATTCAAAAATCAATCCATTTCAAGAATAATTAAAGCTTTGCCTAAAAAATATGGGGAACAAATGAAGCCAAGCGATGAAGTTGTCTCTGCAATATATTATCAAAATGATAGATTTGTTGTTACCTCAACACATGCTATAAAAGGAATTGAAAAACTTGGGAATACGAATAATAAAAAAATTGTTATTGCCCATAATTTTACAGATGAAGCGATAGAGATTTTAAAAATAAATGAATTTAACCTAATACAATCTTCAAATTTTCCTTGGACTGATGATCGATGGAAAAAAAGTAATTTATAAAATCCCGTTTGTTCAACTAACTCATGCGTTAGTTCAATAAGAAAAATTAATGTTGTTGTAGTAAATGAGGTCATTTGTAGTACAAAAACAGGATAGAAAAAGCAGATATCATTTCCGCTTTTCTACCCTTCTTTTTTTTACATTATAATGTGTGACATTAAATACAAGCTCTTAATTATAAATATTTTCACTCAATTGCTTGACTTTTAATAAAATTTCATCGAACCAGTCTTGAAGTGCAATATTAAGGGGAGAGGTAGGCTAGCAAGTGGATTTATTCATACACCAATATTTGCTGAATTTATTACTTAATTGTGAGTACATTTAAATATTTCTACGAGAGTATGCCACGAAATGTAAGACCAGAATAAGTATGTCGTAAATTAAACTTAAATACAAATTTACTAGTAAATTTGTACATTCATTTTATATGGGCTATAATACCTTAAACCATTTTCTTTACTTGAGATACCTTTTGTGAACACCCTTATTCGATATGAATAAGGTTTTTTTATATGCATTTCTTTAATTAGGGTATAAAAAAAGACAGACCTTTTAAAAGATCTGTCTTTCTTTATAATTATTATGCTTTTTGAACGTTAGTCGCTTGAGGTCCACGTTGACCTGGCTCTACATTAAATGTAACAGCTTGACCTTCATCTAATGATTTGAAACCATCAGTTTGAATAGCTGAGAAATGGACGAATACATCATCTCCATTTTCACGCTCTATGAATCCAAAACCTTTATCTGCATTAAACCATTTTACTTTACCATGTTCCATTTTTGTTGCCTCCTTGTGTGGGTTACACACTTTGTAATTATATCATATAAACAATATATTTGTAGATAATAGAATTTTCAAAATACTTAAACTCGTATAAGTTGAAGACCCTTGAGCTGCTAATTGCAGTTTTTTTAATGTTTCTAATAGAAGGAATAATAAATTTTCATAACGAATTAAAGATAAAAAAGTAGAAATGGTTGTGTGATTGACGGAAGACTATAGAGATAACGATGATCTAGAGATATACAATACGGTGATTGAAGAATTAAAGATCAATCATCGCGTAAAAAGTATTAGCTTCCAAATTTCAAAGCCTATATCTCAAATAGATAGAGAAGGTGGGTTTACCTATCGTGTAAAGAAAGGGACTTTGAAGTTTGAAAGTGTTATTTATGCAAACATTCCTTATAGTTTTGAATGGGATGAATGGAGTGAATTTTACCGTTCAGCTGTGTAAGATAACTCTAATGTAATTGACAGAATACCTGTTAAAGCGAGAAAAAATAAAGATATAAAGCATATTTATTTAGGTATTGATTATGGTGTAGATTATAAAGAATTTGATATTGTTTGTTCTAATTATTACTTAACTTTAGATGATCAAGAATATATACTTCACGATGAATTTGATTGGTTATACGAGGAATAATCTTATTGAACTAACGCACTGCTTTAGTTCAATAAGAAATTTTATAGATAGTCAATAGGAGTACCAATTTCAACATAACCATAAACCCTAATCACACCATCAAGCACTTCCCCAGGAACGTGGATACTTTTTAGAATTTCTAAAACTTCATTCCTTATCTCTTCGTTCTCTGCCTTTATCTCTAACCATTCAATACACTTATAACCGCCAATTTTAAAATGATGATACTATTCACCATCCCAAGGACAAATGAATCCATTTTCAATGTCCTTTGTTCTCCATTGTCGATTGTTTGAGTAATCATAAATTGCTAACCTAATTTCATCCCACTTTGTATCATTCATTACTTCTTGATATTTCATTTTTATTCACCTCTATTCTTCTTATAAAAATGTATACCAAAGAGATTCCTTATTGAAGTAACCTGCCCTATAGCTCGATAAAAATAACCAAAGTACTTTTGCAAAGAAGTAATAAAAAATCAGACAGAATGCATTAGCCTTATATAAAATGTAAACCTATTTCCATTCAAACAGTTCTACCTATCTAACCAATAATTAAATTATCGGATCTATATTTTTTTATTAAATACTTGTTTAAGAACCAATTAGAACAAAATTTTAACTGAATAGATAGGATGTAATAATTTAATAAACTATAAGAACTAGTGTATGATTAGTAAATTACTATTAAAGTTTAACTTTGATCGTTAAGGAACGTTTTGTTTGTTAAAATGTTGTCCAAAATTTAAGGGAACTCACTAACGTAAAAAAAAGGACTAAAGAGAATTCTTTAAATATCAATTTAAAAATTAATAAGGTGAAATAAATGATTGTAAATACACTAAATGACGTAAATAAGTTAATTACAGAATGGCAAACTGCAATTGAAGCGGAACGAAATTATTTGAAATTTCATGGTGGGAGAAGTTACACCCTCTCTAAGGGGACTCCTCTATATCAAATTGGACAAAGTACGGTAATCTTGTTTACGATTTATGCAGAAATTTTTGTCCCAGAAGGAACGCCGGTTCGAATAAAAATAGAAAATCAAGAGTATCAAGGTGAATTATTGTCATTTAAAGGCTCTCAAGTTGAAATTAAAATAAATGAAAGAATTACTTCGACGATTCCATATGCGGAGCTTTTTAATGAACCATGGGAGCTACTAGATCAATTAATTGAAAGACTTGAGGAAATAAAAGATTATCGTAGTAAACAAAAAATGATTATGAAGCTAATAAATGCTGATTCTACTGCTAAACATTTAAGTAAAATGAAGAAAGAAAGTTCAAAAAAGCAGGAACTAATTTATCGTTCGTTTTATAATGCAACAACATATATTTGGGGACCACCTGGTACTGGAAAATCTTATAATTTAACTAATATTATTTTAAAACATTACGAAAAAAACAAGTCGGTTTTAGTAATTGCTCATTCTAATGCAGCAGTAGATGTTTTAATGAAAAATGTAATTCATGAATTAGAAGAGAAAGATAAATGGAAAAGTGGCGAGATTGTCCGCTATGGGTATACAAAAGATGAAGTGTTATTACAACACGAAGATGTCCTTTCTTCAAAGCTTGTTGAAGTAAATGGAAGTATAAATCAATATGAGTTGGAAAATTTAGATGAACGAAAGCACTCGATGCTAAGGAAAGCTAGAAGGGGTGCAGCCTCAAAAAAAGAATTAGATGATTTAAGTAAAATTCAAAATAAGTTAAATAAAATTCGAGGGGAAATTCGTGAAAAAGAAAAAGAATTGATTGATCAAGCAAAAGTGATTGGAACTACATTATCGAAATGTTCGATTGATCCTTTAATCTATTTACGACAGTTCGATTTAGTCATTGTAGATGAAATTAGTATGGCGTATACACCACAAATCGCTTTTGCTTCAACATTAGGGAAACGAATTGTTGTATGTGGAGATTTTAAACAATTGCCACCAATTGCAGCATGCTTTCATAATGAATATGTGAAAAAATGGCTACAAGAAGATTTATTTCACCATACTGGTATTGTACAAAAAATAGAAAATGGTGAGCCATTAATCAATTTAGTGTTATTGAATCAACAAAGGAGAATGCATCCGGCCATATCTGGATTTACAAATAATGAAATCTATCATTCATTGGTGTTTGATCATCCTTCTGTCAAAAAAAGAAAGGAAATCGCAAAACATAGACCATTTCCAATGCAAGCAAATAGTTTAATAAATTCACAATTTCTAAAAACATATGCTTTAAAAGATTCAAATACCAATTCTAGATATAATTTAGGTTCTGCGATTATTGCAATTCAGTGTATTCTTTCAAGTATAGTAGATGGGGTCAAGTCAATTGGAATTGTTACGCCATATAGAGCACAGGCAAAGTTACTTACGGCACTCCAAAAAGAGATTATCGGGAAAACAAAATATCGAGAATTACCAATACAAATCGCAACAGTTCACCGATTTCAAGGAGCGGAGTGCGACGTAATCATTTTTGATTCAGTTGATACGAAACCACAATATTCTCCTGGATTATTGCTAACAGATCAAAACAGTGAAAGATTAATTAATGTTGCTTTGACTAGAGCTCGAGGTAAATTTATTCATATTGCAGATATTCCATTTATAAAAAGTAAAACAAATTCAAAAAAGACGATAAATAAGTTAATTCATTTCCAAATAGATAATGAATACAAGGTGAGTAAAGAAGAGTTTGAGAAGGTTTTTTCAAAGAGTATATCAAAGAGGTTAAGACTGTTTTCAAATGATTCAATGGACCTGAAAAATGAATTAGTAAATGATCTAAAAAATGCTACTAAAAAAATAATTGTCGCCATGCCAAATTTATCTGAAATGTCTTTTGAAATTCGAAAACTTATCAATGAAGTTGAGATACCAATTCTATTTATAAGTGAAGCGCATTTTGAAAATCAAAAAAATAGAAGTTTTATTAAAAAAGATCAAGTACAACCTTTCATTATGATAGATAATGAACTTTTATGGTATGGAATTCCTTTGTCAAATGTTAGTTTAAACCAATCAAATAACTCCGCAAGATTGAATTGTCCTTTAACATGTCAAATATTAAAAGGATTTATAGACTATTAAAAGTTACATAGAAAGTATTCTATGTAATTTTTTTTATTCTTATTAAATAATTTTCAGCATAAATTAATAATAAATGCTATCGGGATAGGTGAATAAATGGTCGATCGATCGGTATTTTCTAAATTGTCTATGCCATGTGCTTTTTTAGATTGGGATGCTTTTGTTCAAAATGTGGATGATATTGCAACTAAATCAAACGGAAAGAAAATACGAATTGCTACAAAATCAATTCGTAGTGTACAAGTATTAAAATATATTTTAGAGAGCAATAATTGTTATGAGGGGCTAATGTGTTATAACCCCCATGAAGCAGATTTTCTTGCTGAAAATGGATTTGATAATTTATTAATTGGTTATCCAACAGTTGATGTAATAGGATTAAATAAAATTGCATTACAAATAAAAAAGGGTAAAAAAATAATTTGTATGGTGGATCAGACTGAACAAATTAGTATGATTGAAAAGATTGCAGCAAAAAATGAGATTGTTATTCCACTTTGTCTTGATATAGATATGAGTACATCATATTTTGGTTTTCATTTTGGAGTTAGAAGGTCACCAATAAAAGAATCTAAAGATTTAGTACCGTTACTAACTCATATTTTGCAATCCTTGAACGTCCGCTTAGAAGGAATTATGGGATATGAAGCGCAAATTGCAGGTGTTGGTGATGATGCCAAAAATAAGGTTTTGAAAAATAAAATAATCCAGTTTTTAAAGACGAAATCATTAGGTGAAATAGCGAAAAAAAGAAGAGAAATTGTTAAATACATTGAAAAAGATGGCTATCATCTTGAGTTTGTAAATGGTGGAGGTACAGGAAGTCTTCACTCGACATCAAAGGAAAAAGTGGTTACTGAAGTAACAGTAGGCTCTGGATTTTACGCTCCAACATTATTTGATGAATACAGAAGTTTTCAATATCAACCAGCAATAGGCTTTGCTTTACCAATTATTCGAAAACCAGCGGATAAGATTTTTACATGCACAAGTGGAGGATTTATCGCATCTGGTGCTGTAGGAAAAGAAAAATTACCAACTCCATATTCCCCAGATCATTGTACTTTATTGCCACTAGAAGGTGCTGGTGAAGTTCAAACCCCAGTTTTTTATTCAGGAAATGAAGATTTAAAAATAGGAGAAGCAATTTTATTTAGACCAAGTAAGTCCGGCGAAATTGCTGAGCGTTTTTCTCATTTATATGTAGTAAGTAAAAATAAAATCATCGACCAGTTTACAACATACAGAGGAGATAAGGGGTGCTTCCTATGAAAAGTATGTTATGGAAAAACTGGTCTGGAAGTGTAAAGTTTAAACCGAATCAAGTATTGTATCCATCATCGATTGAAGAAGTTGTAAACCTCGTTAAAAAAGCTAACTTGGAAAATAAGAAAATAAGAGTAGTAGGTTCAAGTCACTCATTTACTCCACTAATTTCAACAAACGACTATTTAATGTCATTAGATAATTTAAATGGTGTTATTTCAATCAACAAAGAAGAACAGATTGCCGAAGTCTGGGCTGGAACTAAGCTTGAGCAATTAGGAAATGAATTATACGAATCAGGTTATTCGCAAGAAAATTTAGGTGATATTAATGTTCAATCGATTGCAGGAGCATTTTTAACGGGTACACACGGAACAGGAATTGATCACGGAATTTTATCTACACAAATCGAAGAGATGACAGTAGTATTACCATCAGGTGATCTATTAGATTGTTCAAAGACAAAAAATACAGATATTTATAGGGCAATTGGCGTATCGTTAGGTCTACTTGGCATAGTTGTTAAATTTAAAATTAGAATAAAGCCTGCTAATACGTATCGTTATGAGAGTAAAAAAATAATGATTGATGAGGTTTATAGTAATCTACTAAATTTGAAAAAAGAAAATGAACATTTTGAGTTTTACTTATTTCCTTATTCTGATCATGTTCAAGTAAAGGTAATGAATGAAACTAGAACGAAGAAGCATTCATTTAAATATGAGAAATGGAAGGTAGCCACCATTGAAAATAAAGCATTCTGGTTATTAAGTGAATTTAGTAGAAACTTTCCAAAAAGTAGTTCTCAAATTAGTAAAATAAGTGGTAGTAGTGTTCCAAATTCAAGGATGGTTGGACCGAGCCATGAATTATTTGCAACAACTCGAAATGTAAAATTTAACGAAATGGAATATAGTATTCCAGCTGAATATATGAATGATGCAACTTTAGAAATACAAGAAGAGATAAAAAATAAACGATTTAACGTTCATTTCCCAATCGAATGTCGATTCGTAAAAGGAGATAATTTTTTAATAAGTCCTGCTTCGATGCGTGATTCAGCGTATATCGCAATCCATATGTATAAAGGAATGGATCATCAAGACTATTTTAATAGAATAGAAGAAATTCTTCAAAGCTACAACGGTAGACCACATTGGGGAAAAATGCATTCAATGAATATAGAAAAACTAAATCACTTGTATCCATCATTATCTAACTTTCTTACTATTCGAAGTCAATTAGATCAGAATAATATTTTTGTAAATGCTTATCTAGCGAAATTATTTAAGATTGAATAATAGTTGTTGATTTTAAGTCTTGCTGTTTAATGATTTAATAGTTGCTGTAGTACCTTAATTATATAAGAGCTAATATTAAAAAGTACGAACATTAAGTGAAATTAATTAGAAAACTTGGACTAAATAATAGGTATATTTCTAAATAGTTTAAAATGACTGAACATGCTTCAGTCATTTTTTTATGAAAATCTAATTGAAAATATTTATCAATTGTATTATGATAAGTAATGAGAAAAGTTATCAATATCAATTACATATATTTAATTTATAGTTTTCGGGGGTATTTTCATGAAGAAGCAAACTACAATGATCGCAATTTCTCTTGCTACAAGTTTAATGATGGCAGGTTGTGCACAAAAAAGTGAAGAAGCTAGTAACGTAAAAAAAGAATCAAAAGTAGAAGCAAAAATAAATTTAGATTCAGAGATTAATAATTATAGAGATTTCGTTGTATCTCAAACGGAAGAGTTCGTATCAAATACACAGAAGTTCGTTGATGCAATTAATGAAGGAAACATGGCAGAAGCAAAACGTTTGTATCCAATTAGTCGTTCATATTATGAAAGAATTGAACCAGTGGCAGAATCATTTGGCGATTTAGATCCAAAAATCGATGCACGTGAAGGTGATGTACCTGCAAATGAATGGACTGGTTTCCATAAAATTGAGCAAGTTCTTTGGGTTCAAAATACAACAAAAGGTCTTGAAAAATATACAGAACAACTTATGAAGGATGCTAACTACTTAAGAGCAAAAGTAGAAACAGCTGAAATTGATCCTGTATTATTTGTAACTGGTCCTGTAGAATTATTAAATGAAGTTTCCTCTTCAAAGGTTACTGGTGAAGAAGAGCGATATTCACATACTGATTTAGCTGATTTTGCAGCTAACGTGGAAGGTTCGGATAAAATCGTTCAATTATTATCAGAAAAACTAAAAGCAAAAGATGCTGATTTAGCTTCAACTATTGAAACTAGATTCAATGATTTAATGACAACTTTAAATACTTATAAAAAAGGTGACGGGTACGTTGATTACAAACAGTTAAAAGAAGATGAAGTGAAAAAATTGGCTCAACAAGTAGATGCATTAGCAGAACCGATTTCTCAAGTTGGGTCAACATTAGGGGTTAAATAATATGAAAAAATTAGAAACGAATAAAGTTTCTAGAAGAGATGCATTAAAACTTATGGGAGTTGGTGGAGCTGGTATACTAATTGGTGCAACTGGAATTGAAGCAGCTACTGAAAAGGTAACAAATTTCTTTTCACCTGCTAAAGCGGATGCGAGAGAGATTTTTCCGTTTTATGGTAAGCAACAACAAGGTATTACAACTCCTGCTCAAGATTTTATGTATTTGGCGTCATTTAAACTAGAAACTACTTCAAAAGCAGATGTCAAAACAATGTTTAAAAAATGGACTGAAGCAGCAGCTTTAATGAGTGAAGGAAAGGAATTAGGTGATTCTGAATTTCCTTCATCGCCACCAATTGATACGGGTGAAGCAACAGGTTTACAACCAATGAAGCTTACGTTTACATTTGGAGTTGGTCCTTCATTTTTTGACCGATTATCAATTCAATCAAGTAAACCATCGGGGTTAAAAGATTTACCTCATTTTCCTGGTGATGATTTAAGAGAGGAATGGAACGGTGGAGACATCGTAGTTCAAGTTTGTGCAAACGATCAACAGGTTGCCTTCCATGGCGTTAGAAATTTGATTCGTATTGGACGTGGAACTGTTAGTTTAAAATGGATGCAGCATGGTTTCCAACGTTCATCTGGAGCGGATCCGTCAGGTAGTACACCTAGGAACCTAATGGGCTTTAAAGACGGTACTGGAAATCCGGATACAAAAGATGAAAAAGAAATGAATACACATATTTGGGTACAAAATGGCGATGGCCCAGCTTGGCTAACAGGTGGTTCTTATTTAGTTGCAAGACGTATTCGTATCCGTGTTGAGGAATGGGATCGTAGTTCATTACAAGATCAAGAACAATCATTTGGACGATACAGAGCAAATGGTGCACCAATTGGTGAAAGTAGTGAATTTGCTAAGATAGATCTAAAGAAAACAGATGATAATGGGAAATTACTGATTCCTGCAAATTCTCATGTTGCCTTAGCAAAAGGAAAAGGAAAAATTAAAATTTTAAGAAGATCTTATTCATATACTGACGGACTTGATATCCAAACGGGAAAATTAGATGCAGGCTTACTATTTGTTAGTTTCCAAAGGGACCTAGAAAAACAATTTATTCCTTTACAAGATAAATTAGCGAAAATGGATTTATTGAACGAATACATTGAACATAATGGTAGTGCAGTATTTGCATGCTTCCCAGGGGTTAAGAATGGAAGCTATATTGGTGAAGGATTACTTTAGGTGAATTGCATGAAAAAAAATATACTTTTAATAGCTAGTTTACTATTTTTTAGTTTAATATTTAGTCCGTTTCATAAAACATTTGCTGAAACTGATCTTCAAGAACAAGTACTTTCACATATTGGTAACTCTTTAACAGAAGTTAAAAATGGTGAAAAAGATAAAGTAAAAACAGATTTATTAGCGATTAAAGTTTTAATTAAAAATGAGAAAAAAACTTCAAAATTAAATAAACTAGTTGACCAAGCGATTAAAGATATTGATCAAAATGATCTTGCAACAGTAAAAGATGATATTCGTGGGGTAGCTTTTGAAACAGAAAAGTGGATTGAAAATACGAATGATAAGAAAGATCTTTCTCAAATTAATCTTACTAAACTAGTATCACATTTAAATAATGTTAAAACTTTATCCAATGAATCGAATTGGGAAAAAGCACAATCAGAGTATAAGCTGTTTGAAATTGAATGGTCTAAAGTAGAAAATGATGTAAGAAATGCAAACAGTGGATTTTATGGTTCAATCGAAGCAAATATGATTACATCAAGGTCAACTTTGTTTACTGAAAATCCTTCAATTACGAAAGTTAATGATTCTTTTACTAAATTAATTGATGTATTGAATAATCCAAGTAGTGACTCAACAAAAGAAGTTAGTATTGAGAAAGCAATAAAACTACTCAATCAAACAATCAATTATGTTGAATCAAATGATACAGAGAAAGCACAATCAACTTTTAATGAATTTATACAAGATTGGCCATATGTTGAAGTAATGGTTCAATCAAATTCAATGGAATTATATAAGAAGATTGAAAATGATACATCCATTGCATTAACTCAGTTAACGGAAAAGCCTAAATCTGCTACAACGATGAAAACATTAAAACAAATTCAAAACAATTTAAACTTAGCTACGAAGAAAACATCTTATACGATGTTTGATGCAGGGACAATTGTATTTCGTGAAGGTTTAGAGGCTTTAATTATTATTTCTGCTTTATTAGCATTAGTGTCAAAAGGTAAACAAGAATCAGCACGAAAGTGGATCTTCGTTGGTGGTGCTTTTGGCATAATAGCTAGTTTAGTAGCCGGTTTATTATTCCAATTCTTATTATCAAAAATCTCAGCTGGAATAAGTAATCAATTAATAGAAGGCATCTCTGGTCTTATTGCTGTTATTTTCATGTTAACAGTTGGGTTATGGTTGCATAAACAATCTCGCCAACAAGAATATGGTAGTAAGATGAAAGAAAAAGCAAAAGCAGCTATTGCAGGCGGAGGAATTCTTTCTTTAAGCTTACTTTCATTTTTCGCAGTATTTAGAGAAGGTGCCGAAACTGTCGTATTTTATATCGGTATGAGCTCTTCAATCACAGCGAAAGAATTGATTACTGGTTTTGCAGGTGGAATCATTTTTCTTGTTATAATTGGAATTTTCATCTTAAAAGGAAGCAAATTTATTCCTTTAAAGCCGTTTTTTACAATCGCAAGTTTATGTATTTATTACTTGACATTTAAATTCATTGGTCAAAGTATACATGCATTACAAGGAATTGGCTATATGCCTGACCATATGAGTACTATTTTTCCAACAATACCTAAATTAGGGATTTATCCTTCCCTAGAAAGTATCATTCCACAACTAATTTTATTACTATTTGTCATTTGGTTGTTTGTTGGAACAAGAATCAAAAATAATAATAAGTCAATTGCTGCTTAAAACAGTATAAGAAAACAGACATAATTGTCATTCAAATAGACAATTACTGTCTGTTTTTTATCGTCTTTTCAGTTTAGTAAATGTCCAATCAGATTAACGGAATACATTTTATAAAAAATTGGAAAATTATGAGCTAAAATATTTAAAAATTCTTTTAAAAGAGATAAGATAAGATTAAAGAAAAAGATGGGTTTCAAATAATAATATTATGTAAACTAGGTGATGTTAGGAGGATTTAAAATGATTCAAAAAGCTACATTTGCAGGTGGTTGTTTTTGGTGTATGGTAACACCATTTGAGGATTTACCTGGTATACATGGTATTGTTTCAGGTTATATGGGTGGGGAATTAGAAAACCCTACGTATGAAGAGGTTAAAAAGGGGACTACTGGTCATTATGAAGTAGTTCAAATTACGTTTGACGATGAATTATTCTCATACAAAAGACTATTAGAATTATTTTGGCCACAAATTGACCCAACAGATCCAGACGGTCAATTCCAAGATAGAGGTTCACAATACCGAGCTGCAATCTTTGTTCATAATGATTCACAGCTTAAGGAAGCAATGGAATCAAAAGAAAAATTAATTGAAAGTAATATTTTTAAGAAACCGATCGTAACTGAAATATTACAGGCAACTACTTTTTATGAGGCTGAAGAGTATCACCAAGACTATCATAAAAAAAATCCAAAACACTATAAAGAAGATAGAGCGATGTCTGGAAGAGACGAATTTATTGAATCAAATTGGAAAAAGTAGGCAGGGAAACAATAGAAGCTCCATAAGAGCTTCTATTATTTTTAAGGGAGCATAGGAATATTTATCTATCCTAAAAAAATTCAATCTTTATATCTGCTCTCGAATGGAGGTATACTATGGAAACAAATCGAAGGCTAGTGACGATCGGGTTGTTGGTAGCTGTTACATTGTCTGCGATTGAAGGGACGATTATTACAACTGCCACACCTACCATCACCACAGAATTATCTGGTGTTAAGTTGATGAGTTGGATTTTTGCAGCTTATATGTTGGCAATGACTGTAACGACTCCGATTTATGGGAAGCTATCGGATTTATATGGCCGCAAAAACTTATTAATGTTTGGTATCATTTTATTTATTTTAGGTTCAGTTTTATGTGGTTTTTCACAAAATATGGGTCAATTAATATTATTTCGTACAATTCAAGGGCTAGGTGCTGGAGCTGCATTACCCTTAACGATGACGGTAATAAGTGATCTGTATCCATACCAAGAAAGGGCTAAAGTGCAAGGGTATATTAGTGCAGTATGGGCAGTTTCAAGTGTAATCGGTCCATTAGTTGGAGGATTTTTTGTAGACTTCATTTCTTGGCGTTATATCTTTTTTATTAATTTTCCATTCGGAATCATTTCTATTATTCTATTTTGGAAATATTATCATCAAAAAATTGACCGTAAAAATACAATTTCAATTGATTATTTAGGATCCATTCTTTTTATATTAAGTACTTTATCTGCTTTATATGCTTTAGTTGTAGGAGGAGAGCAAAATAACTGGACTTCTCCAAATTTATTATTCCTTTTTGCGTTTGCAATCATTTTATTTGGGTTATTTCTTTTTGTTGAAACAAGAGCAAAGGAACCATTATTACCACTTTCTTTATTTAAAATCCGTCATTTAGTCGTAACATATGCAGCAATGTTTATTGCACATGCACTTCTAATCTCGATCGAGGTATATTTACCAGTTTATAATCAAAGTGTGTTTGGATTAAGTGCGACACAATCAGGTTTAATGTTAATTCCACTTTCATTCGCTTGGACATTAGGTTCTTTTTTATCTGGTCGATTCATTAAGAAAATGAAGGCAAGAAATATTATCCTATTAGGCACTTTCTTATGTATTATTGGTGCCTTAGGAATGAACTTTTTCCATGATTCAAAAATATTAATTTATCCATTTAATGCATTTTTAGGTCTTGGCTTTGGATTATCTTTTCCAATTTATATGATCCTAATTTCATCAGCTGTAGGAATGAACCAGCGGGGCATTGCAATTGCCGCAAATTCCTTTTTAAATACTTTTTCGCAAACAATTACGGTTGCTGTGTTAGGAACCATTTTTACGATTAAGGCTTCCGAAGTATTGAATGGTCAAAAATTAGTACTAAATGCTCATAATCAAATCAATCATTTATCGACAGTAAAAGCTGTAACTGCTGGTTTTGAAATCATCACTTTATTTATGGTGGTATTTAGTATTATTACGTTTATTTTCGTCTTATTTTTACCGTCTGAACAATCTGAAGAAAAAAAGGTTGAAATAGCACACTAATATAGAAAAAGAAAGCTGGGAGAGAATGAACAACACACTTAAAGGGATTTTGTACGGTGTACTTGCATATGTGGTATGGGGTGTCTTACCAATTTATTGGAAACTAATTCAAGATATTTCACCTTTTGAAATATTAACACATCGTATTATATGGTCTTTTGTTACTTTAATACTTTTCATTCTTCTTACAAAAAAATTAAAGCAATTTAAAATTACTTGGAAGCATGTTGTAAGTAATAAAAAAGTATTAGTTTCAATGATTGCTATTTCACTATTAATTAGTACCAATTGGCTAATATATATTTGGGCGGTTAATTCAAATCATATACTTGATGCAAGTTTAGGCTACTATATTAATCCATTAGTTAGTATTATACTTGGTGTAATTGTATTGAAAGAGTCACTATCAATTTGGCAAATCGTTTCGGTATGTTTAGCTACAATAGGTGTAGGATATTTAACAATCATGTCAGGTACATTACCAATCGTAGCGATACTATTATCTTTAACATTTGCTTTTTATGGATTATTGAAAAAGATTTTAAATATCGATTCTTTTTTAAGCCTAACAATAGAGACATTATTAATTTTTCCAGTAGCCTTACTATACTTTGGTTTCCTAGCTTATAAAGGCCAAGCAGGACTAGTACAAAGTGCACCAATTGAGCAATTATTAATTGTAGGTGCTGGTTTAGTAACAATTATTCCTTTATTATTTTTCGGTAAAGCAGCACAATTAATTCCGTATACTTATGTTGGATTTTTACAATTTATTTCACCAACAATTAGTTTATTAATAGGGATTTTATTATACGATGAAAGTTTCTCAAAGAAAGACTTTATCTCATTTTCATTTATTTGGGTAGCTTGTATCGTATTTGCGATCTCAACTACACCGTTTATGAAATCCATTGAACAAAAACTTAAAAAACGTAATAAAAAGCAATCAATTTCTGCCTAAAAATATCTTATGTTTGTAGCATTGAAAGGAGTAAAAATGGCTGTAAGTAAAACGAATGCAATGAGAATGTTAGATTCAAAAAAAGTTAGCTATACAACCTTAAACTATGACTCGAATGATGGAAGGATTGATGGGGTTTCTGTAGCAAGTAAAATAAATAAAGATCCTGAATTAGTTTATAAAACACTTGTATCAATCAGTCAATCTAAGGCGATTTATGTATTTGTCATACCAGTCGAAAAAGAATTAGATTTAAAATTAGCCGCAAAAGCATCTGGCGAAAAGAAAGTAGAATTATTACCAGTGAAAGACCTTTTAGCAAGTACAGGATATGTTCGAGGTGGTTGTTCACCAATTGGAATGAAAAAGCAATATCCTACTTTTATTGAAGAATCTGTTAATGATATAGAAGAGATTATTGTTAGCGGTGGAAAAATAGGTATACAACTTCAATTGAATGCAAAAGATTTAATACAAACAACTCGTAGCAAAATAGCAAAAATTTCAAAATAAACAAGTCTTATGAGGGATCCAAATGGTAGGGTATTTTATGTTTTATTTAGTAATCGTAAACATTGTTTCATTTGCAATTATGGGAATTGATAAGTCTAGGGCGAAAAGAAAAGCATGGAGAATTCCTGAACGCATCTTATTTTTATTTGCAATTATCGGAGGTTCGATTGGTTCTATTTTAGGAATGTATTATTTTAAACATAAAACAAAACATCCAAAATTTGTTTTTGGCTATTGGATCATCCTATTTATCCAATTTGTAATCTATTTTTTCTTCCTGTAATTTAGTGGGATAGTCTTACCTTAATTGTATAAAATATTTTTATGACAATTTAAGGAGGCGAAAGAAATGGGACGTGGAAATGGTGGAAGAAAAAATAACGCCGGTCAAAAACAACCAAACTACGAAGATAAATCCAATTTATCTGAATCAAAAAAAGCACAAAAGTAAAAAAGTTAGCCTGTGATCACTTGGTTGATACAGGCTTTCTTATTGGAAGTGGGGAATAAAAATGCAAAACGAATGGTTTTCAAGAATTAAAGGAATCGGTATAGATGAAGTCTCAAATGAAAATATGACCATCTATTTTATAAAAGAAGAAGATTTAAACGATGCTAAAAAGGACTTAAGTAAAAAAATACAATGGCCAGAAAATTGGTTAATAATTGGCTTCGATGACGAAACGGATGATGTTATCTTTATCAACGAGGAATCAGGAGAAGTATGTACTGCCTATGAATTTGAACGAAAATGGGAAGTTGTTACACTGTATTCTAGTTTGAATGAATTTTTAGCGGCATATGGATATTGAATTTTAATAAAATGAGGGTGTTCCAAAAGTGTAATTAGAATGGGGCCCCTTTTTTTATGGGGACTAAGTGTAATCAACAACAATTAAGTAATCTTTCTGTGCAAATAAATGATGAAAAAAGAGTGGACTGCAAATAAAATCTGAAAATCGCAAATAAAAATAGCAATACTGCAATTAAAAATCGAGAACCGCAAATAAAAATAACAAAAATGCAATTAAATCTATGAGAATCGCAAATAAAATAAATAATTACGTGTACTGGTTAGGGTATTATGACATTAAAATTGTAAGATTGATGATACTTTTTAATTAGTTACTAGTAATTTTGTTCTAATTCTTACTATATCCATTAAAAATCCTTCCATTTTTTAAAAACGAGATCGATTATATCTTCTACAAATGAAAAGCGCTGTTATGATACCCCCGATTACTTCCATTAAGTTAGCTCAAAAATAAATAATAATGAAAAAGAGGCGCCTCTATGTCAGTTAGCCTGACTTTTGAGATAGCCTCTTTAATTACATTGATAAGTTTTGATTTTCGTTCACTAACTCTGCTTTAGATTTTTTGTCATTATATAACAATCTAGCAAGAATTAAGAGAGAAACCGTTCCGAAAATTAAAACCATATATTGTAAACCAATTGTATCTAAAAATAGTCCTGTACTTAAAAGGACGATCTGGAATGTAACCCTGTCATACATACTTCTAAATGAGAAAAGTCGACCATGATATGATTTGTCAATTGAAGTTTGGAAAACAGTTGAACAAACAGGAAAGAAGCAACCAACTGAAAATCCGAAAATTGCAAAAGAGATAAGTGTCATCCAATGGTGATCTGCAAAGAAAAGTGATAGCTGAGCAAAAGCTACTAAAAAGGTTGAAAAGTATAATAATTGCTTATTCGTATACTTTTTTGTTAATCGTTTAATGACAAATGCTCCAATCATGAATGAGATCCCTTCACTTGTATAAATAAGGCCTTTTACTGAAGGATCATGTTGAAGATCACTTATTTCGATTACCATTAAATTAAATCCGCCAAGGAAAAGTACTGGTACCAGATTTAAGATAAATAAATTTAAAATTGTTGGACTTTTTCTTATGAGTGCAAATATTTCAGCGAATCCTTTATCAGCTTTAGATTTATTTGTTTTTTCTACATTCATTGGTTTGATTGTAGGTTCTTCAATTCGTAAAAAGAACGTCATAAAAAATAAAAATGCATATGCTAGCATACTCATTCCGTATACATTTGTAAGACTTGTTGATACAACTAAAATACCGCCAATTGAAGTCCCAGCAATTCTTGATATTGTAGAAATATTCATATGAATCCCATTTAAAGTTAATAACTGTTCGTTTTTCACAATCATTGGTATAACAGCTTGAAGCGCTGGGAAGTAAAATGCAGCAGAAATTTGCAGCATAACTAAAAATAAAACCATGAAAATAATACTTTCGTATTGTATGGCAAAAAACATAAGAATCACACTTAAAGTTCGACCTAAGCCACTAATTAATAAAATCTTTTTCTTTGAATATTGATCAATTAACCGTCCAGCCAACGGACCAACAAAAACTCCTGCTAATAAACCGAAAAATAGAATTAATGATTTAAAGAAATCAGAAGGCACATGTTTTTGCATAAATTCCAAATTTCCGATAATTCCGAACCAAAGACCTATACCGGCTCCAAATTCACCGAACAACACGATCCAAACGTTTCGGTTTTTCCACATAAAAATTTCTCCCCATTTACCCTTAATATAATTCGACAAAATCTATTATCTCATCAATAGTAAAAAAAGACTATGTAAAATCGAAATAAAAATAGAAAAAGTAGAATCTAGGTTTTGATGAATAGGGTTGTTGAAGTGTTTATTTAGCTAAATAGCAGCTTAGTTGAAAAAGGATTCTACTTCATGAAGGAACTTATCGTATTTTTATTGAATTATAATTAAATAAATATTGGTGAAATTTACCATATTTTATAGTTGTTCTATAAAAGATAAGTTCCTTTTAGAAGAAGATTTCTTGAAGTAACTTATTTTTGCAATTATCACACTAGTAATTTTGCTTGTTCTTACCGGGGGTGTTTCTGAATTAATGATGTGCAGTGTTATTTAAATAGTACAAAATGAAGGGGTTTATTTTAGGATGAAAAAGCGTATTTTTTTTATGCTAGTATTAATTAGTTTAATTTGTTCGTTAATAGGATGTTCGATTAAAAAACCACCTCAAAAAATCGAACTCAATGCAAATGGATTATACACTACATCGTATATCCGTTTAAGTGGGAATACGAACCTACCGAAAAACAGTGTCTTAGAATTGCAAATTAATGAGATTGGTAAAAATGATTTAACTTATAATGAAAAGATCAAGGTAGAAGAAAAAGGTTATTTTAGCTGGTTAGATACAGAACTGGATACGTCTAAAGATTATACGATCAATCTGTTATTTGATCCGAGTAAGCAATCCAGCGAAATTCAAAAAAAATATGGTGAAAAAGGAGAATACATAAAAGATGGAGAGTATTCCGGTCTAATTAAATCGAAAAAAGGTGTCCAAATTGTAAAAATATCCGGAACCATTGTAAAAACAGGTGGGAATAAAAAGGGCGGTATTTTTAACTTGCAGAGTCCTAAATAAGAATGGAGGAGACTCAAGAAGTTAATTCTTGAGTCGTTTTTAATTTGAAAATCATTGGATATATGTTAGAAAAACTATTTCAATTACTACTAACGATTGTCATGATTGGCTTAATCCTTGCTTTTTCAGTTTCTTTACAAGGGCCAAGAGAGGATTCGTTCTATACATTTTGGGATCAAATTCAACTCTATCTGGGGAGTTTAGTATATATAAACTATATCTCAATTCAAATTTCCAAAACAGGGTATGATCTTTTAATTAACGTAATGAAAAACCCATATGTTTACTCATTAATAATTTTAGCAACTTCATTTATAGCGTCTTTAGTGGTAGCAATTACACTGTCGTTTGGTTCTTTTTTATTACCAGTAAAACTCCGAAAACTGGTCCAAGAATGTCTGTATTTTCTACAAAGCATTCCGGATGTCATGTTTATTTTAGCAACTCAATTAATCTTTATTGGAATTTATCATAAAACGGGTGTGATGATTTTTGATCCAATCGCTGGATTTGATAATGTCTACATTTTACCAATTTTGGTCGTTTCAATCCTTCCTGGCATAATGTTGTCTCAAATGACATTACTTGCGATAGAAGAGGAAAGTCAAAAAACATACGTCGAATACGCAATTTCAAAAGGATTAACAAAGAAATGGATTTTATTTATGCATATCTTTCGAAATGTGTTAGTAACGGTTTTCTCAAATATTCAATATTTGTTTTGGTTTTTACTTTCTAACCAGCTTGTACTCGAGTATTTGTTCAATATGAATGGGTATTTTAAATTGCTATATTCCCTAATCAATCACAATAACCCAGAAGCTTTTTTTGTTTGTTTAGTCTTTTTATTTATACCATTCTACTTATTCGACGTGGCATCGAAATTGTTCATTTTAAAATTAACGGGTGAGGAGCGGATCATATGAAGAATTATCTAAGGAGCAGCTCCTTTCTAATCGGGTCACTTTTTATTGTCGGATTATTAATTGTTAGTTTCATGTATTCGTTTTATCTGAAGAAATTGATTCAACCTCCACCTACTTTTTTTTATAACTCGGAAGGTAGAGTAATTGATACGTTCCCGTTTCCTCCAAGTTTACACTTTTTATTTGGTGTAGATCGGCACGGGAGAGATGTTTTTTGGTCAGTAATTGACGGTGCGAAATTTACGATTGTATTTGCGATCATTATCAGTTTCTTTCGTGTACTTTTAGGTATGGTTTTTGGAGTGATCTACGGAGTCTATTTACAAAGGTTTCGATTTCTTTTTCAAGCATTTGAACGTGCTTGCCGATTTGTTCCAGCGGTTTTTCTAGTATTCATGTTTTTAAATGTGAATTTTTTCAATCCAACTAGCAATGGGTTTTCGTTGTTAATTTCACAAATAATGGTATTAACAGTTGTTGCACTACCACCTTTGACAAGTGTGATTGGAAATGAAGTGAATTTCTATCAAAAAAATGAGTTTATCACTTCAACTAGGATCATAGGCGGTAGTAATTTTTGGGTGATTAAAAAGCATATTATTCCGTTTTTACGTTCTAGAATCCTTCTTATGTTCGTTCAGCAAATTATTCAAGTTCTACTACTAATGGTTCATTTAGGAGTTTTTAAGTTAGTAATTGGTGACAGTGAAATCCTTAATACAGGCGAAAGGGAAGTTACTGTTTCATTATCAAATGAATGGTCAGGGTTAATTGGGCTATCGTACGCTGAATTAATGTTGGATAAATGGATCGTGATTGGGCCGAGTATTGGATTTATATTAACTATCTTAGCCTTTACAATGATTAAAAAAGGAATTGAAAATTCAACTGTAAGAAGTAAAGAAAAAAAACGTAAACGTTCGTCAAAGAAATTAAAAAATGAGATAATAATGGATTTTTCATTTGTAAAAGAAGATAGATAATTACTTAAAACAATTCATACTCAACTTTTTGGCTTTTATTTGTAAATCTAACACAATGCATTAGTTGAACAATATGACCGACTAATTAGTCGATTTTTTTGAATCAAAAAGGCAGTTTAGTTGAGCAATTATTTTCTAAAATTCTATCAAATATGCAAAAATACCCCAAGTTACAGAAGTCAATCTAAGCTGTATAATTAGCCTATTATTAAACTTAAGAGTAGAAAAACTATCAGGAGGATTATATGGAGTGATCAACTGGATACTTCGATTAGAATTGATAATTACAGGTGGTCTCTTATTGCTACAAGGAATAATCACAAATGAAAAAAATAAAGAAAACTTATGTAATGCTGCAGATATAACTTTATAAGTAGTATGTTACAAAGACAACAAGCGAAAGCTGTTGTTCAAGCTAAAAGAGAAATAGTAGAAGGTGCTGTTGGTATGGTGGAAGATGCTTTGATGATGCTTGAAGAAAAAGGATTATTAACTGCAACAGACAGTCAAAAAGCCGATATGGTTACTAGTTTACTTGTAACAATTATTTCCGAAAAAGGTGCACAACCTGTTTTAAGTACAATGAATAAATAGAAACTACGGTATGGATTTTAAATTATTCTTTAAGGAGAATGGACGAATGGAGAAAAACATCAACAATGAGGTTATAAATGAGGTGTTTTTTGTAGATGGAAGTCTAAGAGATATTTACGTATTTAAAGTAGATATAAACGGGTGGCTGAGATTATATGAATTAGTCCATCGTTCTCCTTGGAATATTACTTTATATATAGATGGACAGATATCTGAATATGAGAATAAAACTGTTTATATGCTATTTAAAGAAAAAGAGAATCACAGTATTATGATGACTATTAATATTAATGGAATTTTATTTAATTGCTATTTCTTTTCAGATACTGAAATTGAATTTGATATAGATCCAAATGAAATTAAAAGTGAGACTGATGTAAAAAAAGTTTTCGAATTTATGAAAAAAATATCAATGGTACTTGGAAAAGAAAGTATTCTTACTGTAGAAAGTGACCCTGATAATCCATTAGTAACAGTTCACTCCGATGGAAGTTTACTAATTAATATTTAATGTAATTCACTTTAGATATTTTTAAAATAATAAGTAAAAATATAATTCTAGTTAACTAACCCTTGCTTTAGTAGAATACACATACTTATACGTTCGGGGGACTAGAATGATATTTGGGAAAAATGTGAAAATGTAGAATCAAAAAATGACTTTATCAAATTTATTGTATCTCTAAGATCGGCATTAGATACAAAAGTAGAAGTAATTGTCTAAATTGTATGAATAAATTTATTTGGAGGACCAATTTTCTTGCTAGCTAAAGTTAAAGTTCCGACTCGGTTTATAGTTATATTCTATATAATTAACTTGGTTGTATGGAGTTTACTGGGATTATGGAATGGAAATGTGAGTTGGAAAGCTAGTATGAGGAAGTTTGCAAACTTGGATTTTTTATGCAACTAACGCATGAAATAGTTGTACAACATGATCGGCTGTTTAGTCGATTTTTTTATTCAACATAATGGCAGTTTAGTTGCATAAGGAATTTAATATATAATAGATTTTAAAGGATAAAAATGATTTTTCTTAGGAGGGGAAAAATGAAAAAAAGATTGCGTAAGAAATTGTCTAATGAATGGGAATGGTATGCAGTTAAAGTATTATATGAAAGCATTCACTCGGGAAATCCTTCTCCAGAAAAAATAGATGAGGATTATTACGATAAATTTAAAATGTATGAAGAAAGTATTGTGCTTTTTAAAGCAAGATCATTAGATCACGCCAATTCAATTGCAGAACGTAATGCTATTAAAAGCGAACATTCATATAAAAATATGTATGATGAAGTCGTTAATTGGAAATTTGTTGAAATCATCGATTGTTATAATTTAATAGATGATAAAATTAGACCAGGTACAGAAATATATTCGCGTTTTTTAAAGGTTCCAACAGGTATTCCAACAAAGAAAATCATTTCTCACTATTATCCAGAAACAATTGAGGATGAAGTTGTTGACCAAAATTTAAAATCTGATTAATTCAACTAACGCATGCATGTGCGGCCGAGCCTAGGTCGTATCATATAACGGGTGAGATTCCCGTCGAGTAAGAACTAGCCATTCGCTCGTAGCGAGTCTTGGAGGGTTAAAGGTAACTTTAATCTTTAAGCGTAGACAGTTAGATAGCGGGCGAAAGCCAAATGGTTGAAGGGATTGAGCTTCATAATGTTAGTAAATCGAGAGGGCTGATGCTTTATGCATAGCAGAAAGCTACACTT
>NZ_NUHI01000030.1:0-38010 GCF_002575105.1 Bacillus sp. AFS053548
CAATTATATGGGCACAACCTTCATGAGGAAGTAAAAAGGGAAAAAGATGAGACATACTTCCTCATAAAGGATTCATGAGGAAGTAAAAAGGCAAAAAGATGAGATTAACTTCCTCATAAAGAGTACATGAGGAAGTAAAAAGGTAAAAAAATGAGATTAACTTACTCATATGAAGTTCATAATAAATCCCACGTCTTTTAAGAGATTTAAAATCGAAGTTTTCATTAAATTCTGTTTAAATTAATAGGCAAATAAATAGATTTCATTTATACTATAATTTGTAGTTTTAAAGAATTATTGGTAAAAATTTGTCAATTATTTGACAACTATTTTAAATAGTGAGGGGAATTTAAATGAATATCGTAGTAGTAAATGGTTCACCTAGAGCAAATGGTCGAACTAGATTCTTAGCAAAACAAATCGCAGATTCTAATAATTTTACAAATTTAGATTTAGCATTTGAACAAGTTCCTCTTTATAATGGGGAAGCTGAACAAAAAGAAATAGAAGCAGTTAAAGCAATTAGAGAATTACTAGTTAAAGCTGATGGAATCGTTATTTGTACGCCAGAGTACAATAATGCGATGAGTGGAGCTTTAAAAAATCTAGTTGAACTATTAGGCTCTGAGCCATTTAAGAAAAAGCCAATTTCATTATTAGCAGTAGCTGGTGGTGGAAAAGGTGGTATAAACGCTTTAAATAGTATGAGAACTGTCATTCGTGGGGTTTATGGAAATGCATTACCAAAACAACTAGTTTTAGATCCAGTTGATTTTGAAAATGATACAGTTGTGAAGCCTGAAACTTTTGCAAAAGTAGCTGAAGTGATTGATGAATTAAAAGAATATGTACAAAAAGAAATTTTATATAAAGAATACATAGAATCAAATAGTGTTTCTAAGTAATAAAAATGGTCCTAATCAATTATTGGTTAGGACCATTAAAAATAGCTTAACATTTTTTGTTAAGCTTAAAGTAAAAACGATTTATCATTTACCTTTCTAATAGGAAAATTTACTTTGTATCGTACCGCGATCATTCTAATTGCTGTAGTAATTAGAAAACAAATATACAAAGATTGCAGTTTAGTAAATTCACCATGTGTAAATAAAATTGTAATAGAGCCAATAATTGCTGCAATTGCATAAATTTCTTTTCGGAATACAAATGGAATTTCTCTTGCGAATACATCTCGCATAATTCCACCACCAATTCCAGTAATTAAACCCATCGAAATAATTAAAAAAGAACCTTTTAAACCGTGATCAATTGCTGAATATGAACCAACAGCCGTAAAAACACCTAAACCAATTGCATCAGTTATGATTAAAGTTGATTGGAACTGCATTGTTCGTTGGTAAAATAACCATGTTACAATTGAAACGACTGTACTTACGATAAAGTATTGAGGTTTTGCGAAAGCATTCGGTACCGTTTGACCTAAAATAATATCACGAATTAACCCTCCGCCAAGCGCAGTACAAGCTGCTAAAAAAACAACACCAAATAAGTCCAATTTCTTTTGAATACCAACCAAAGTACCAGAAATGCTAGCAGCTATAATCCCTGCATAAACAAAAACCTCGATCAAAATCATCCATTCTATCCCCTTAATTCCATTTTCTATGATTCATTTTAGCAACAGGTTGGGACTATTACAATATTAAAATAACTTTGAAAACGCTTCATTTAAAAAAAATTTTTTACATAAAAAATTTACAGTATTTTACATAAAATTCACTTGAATATATAGATTGGAGAGGTTAAAGTGCAAAACGAATTTAAACAACATAAAAATAAAATTGTATCAAAAGAAATTCAATTAATAATGGACAAATTTAATATTGTCGGGTGTCAAGCTGCTGCTGTTTTAAAAGATAAACTGATTTGGTCTGACGCTTATGGTTATCGTAATTTAGAAACAAAAGAATTAGTTACAGAAAATACGATGTTTCGAATTGCTTCCATTTCAAAACTTTTTACAGCTACAGCAATCATGCAATTAGTCGAAAGAAAATTAATAGATTTAAATCAAGATATTAGTCATTATTTAGGTTTTAAAATAAGAAATCCTAAATTCCCTAATTCTTCTATTACGTTGAAACAAATTTTAACTCATACATCTTCACTTAACTCAGACGATGCTT
The DNA here is from genome assembly GCF_002575105.1 of Bacillus sp. AFS053548. Taxonomy (NCBI): domain Bacteria; kingdom Bacillati; phylum Bacillota; class Bacilli; order Caryophanales; family Bacillaceae; genus Bacillus; species Bacillus sp. AFS053548. Next base: position 2,148 of record NZ_NUHI01000030.1, read on the forward strand.
CAAATAGTGTTTATGCAAAGTATATTAAAGATGGACATTCAAATTTTTCATTACAACTTACAGATTTATTAGATGAAAATGGAAAGTATTTTACGAAAGATATATGGGGAGATTGGAAACCAGGCGATCATTGGATGTATTCAAATATTGGCGCGATCATATGCGGTGCTATTATTGAAAAAGTCACTAATGTACGCTTTGACCAATTTATCAAACAAAATATTTTTGAACCGCTAGAAATGAAGAATGTAGCTTTTTCATATTCTAATTTTAACAAACGCCATGAACTTGCAAACCTATATGAGAAAAATAAACATACAAATGAATATAAAGTAACGATTGATGATGTTAGGCAGAGTGGATATTCGAAAAATCATTGGGATCAATACATCATCGGTAATCATGGAGGATTATTTGAACCTCAAGGTGGACTAAGGACTTCCGCAGTTGAATTAAGTAAGTTTTTACGGGCCCATATGTTAAATGGGAGTTTAAATGGACAACAAATTCTTGAACAAAATACGTCAAAATTAATGACATCAATTCAATGGTCTAGAGAAGATAATAATCACTTCTTTAGTAAAATGGGGCTTGGTTTTCATATTAGCCACGACTTCTTACCAGGCTACAAAGAAATGATCGGGCATGCGGGTGAAGCATACGGATTAATCAGCAACTTATATTGGCATGAAGAAAAACAATTTGGCATGATTTTTATTATGAACGGAAGTCAGTTTGATTTATCTGAAAATTCAAGATTCGAAGTAGAAAAAGAATTAGCAGAAGTTATTTATAAGCATGTTATTGAAGAACGATTACTAAAACAGGTGTAGGGTAAATAATTAAGAAATAGGAATTCTTTGTCCTAAACTACAATTTTTTATATCTGTTAAATCGTGGAGTAAAAATACTATCTATCAGACTTAACTTGTTTGAATAACTGCAGTCTAAGTTACAAGGATCTATTTTTCAATAGGTCTTTTTTTATTTGTAATATAAACTTCCAATTAAATTTTCATCAATTTTTCATAAAACTTTTATATAATAATTTCCGATCAAAAAAATGGAGGGAATTTTAATGAACTACTCAATATTTAAATTAATAAATAGTTTTGCTGGCAAATGGCCGGCATTAGATAATGCAATGATACTTTTATCTAAATCTGCCATTTTAATCGTAATTGGACTTTTATGTTATTTATGGATTCAAAAAGGTAGCGAACGTAAGCATACAGCTTTTTATATCGTTTTAACCCTTATTTTAGCATTAGGTGGTAACTTTATTATCCATCAATTTTATTACCATGCACGACCATTTGTTAATCACCATGTGACGAAACTGATTTCACATTCATCCGATTCATCTTTTGTAAGTGATCATGGAACATTAGTATTTTCTACTTCACTTATTTTATTACTTAGAAAAGATCGTTTAGGTTTGATTTCACTTGTTTGGGCGATATTAGTTGGTATTTCACGAATCTTTGTTGGGGTACATTATCCTTTTGATATTATTGGTGCATTTATTTTGGCTGGTATAGTTGCGATTATTGTTTTAAAAACATCATCATTAACGGAACCATTAATGAAAATATTATTGGAAATATACGAAAGAATAATAACAAAGTTACCATCTAATATGAAAAAGAAATTAAGTTCCTGATTAAGAACTTAATAGGGGAGACATCTTTTGAAAATTTTATTTGCTGAAGACGATCAAAAATTAGGGAAAATGACAACCCATTTGTTAAAAACACAAACTCCATTTCAAATCGAATGGACTACTAATGGGAAGCAAGCATTGGAATTAGCTACTCACTATGATTTTGATTTACTTATTTTGGACTGGATGTTACCTGAAATTAGTGGTTTAGAAATATGCAAAAAGCTTAGAAGAGATGGATTTAAAGGACCTATCTTAATGTTAACAGCGAGAGATAGTATTAACCACCGTGTTGAAGGATTAGAAGCTGGAGCGGATGACTATTTAATCAAACCATTTGATTTTAGTGAACTTGCCGCAAGAATTAAAGTACTTAATCGAAGGAATTTTGCCCCACTTCAAGATGAAATAATCACGATAGAAGACTTAACATATAATCGGACAAACTTTAGTTTAAGTAGAGGCAATGAACAAATTATATTAACGCAAAGAGAATTACAATTATTTGATTTATTAGTAAAAAATAGAGGGATTGTGCTAACTAGAGAAGTTATTTTTGAAAGAGTTTGGGGAATTGAATCAGAGGTAACAAGTAATGCTGTTGAAGCGTATGTAAAAAATCTAAGAAAAAAAATTGATCCACCAGATCAGAAAACTTATATAAAGAGTGTTAGAGGTGTTGGATATACAATCGAAAAATGAGATCTCATTATTTCAACAAATTAGCAAGCGATTAACATTTTTCAATCTTAGAATTTTAATGATTTTTATTATTTTATTTAATATTTCAGTAGGAATTGTATTATCGTTTTACATTTACTTAGACCAAAAGAGTGATCTAATTACAGTATTAAAGCAAGAGATAAAAGAAGTAAAAATGAGTGCTGCATCTCAAGGTCCAAATGATGACATTACTCAAAAAAAACATAAACGTAAAAATGTTTATTTTAATTATTTTTTAAATAAAAATAACGGATTTGAAATCTATGATGAAACTGCACCCGGGTATACAAAGGATATAGAAAAAGTTTTAAAACAGATTAATCCAAATCATAATAAAGTTGTTATTAAACGAATTGCACCTCATGAAAAAGAAGAACTAAATTTAATGATTGCTGCAGAAAAGGTATATGATTCATCAAATCATTACCTCGGTACAATCTATAGTGGTAAAGATTTATCGTCAGTTATTTATTTAATAAAACAGTTTATCAGTATCTCATTTTTACTCTCAATTATCTTTTGTTTTATGGCGTACTACTTCGGCAAGAAAATTACAAATCAGGCAATGGAACCTATTATTGCATCTTATAAAGAACAACAAGAATTTGTAGAAAATGCTTCACATGAACTAAGAACACCATTATCTGTATTACAAGCTGGTATTGATGTATTAAGCGTTGAACAAGATCGTCTATCTGATTTTGGAAAAGAAACCTTATCCGATTTAAAAAAGGAATTAAGTGATACACGAAATCTAGTTCATCAATTACTGTTTCTAGCAAGACTTGATCATAAACAAATAGCCAAAGTTAATATTGAAGAATTTAGAATCGATGTCTTTTCTGAACAAATTCAAAAAGCTTGGCAATATAAAGCATCAGAAAAAAAACAATTAATAAAGCTATTAAATGAAGAGAAATTTATTGTAAAAACAAATCAAGAAAGTCTGAAACAATTGATTAACATCTTTGTTGATAATGCGATTAAATACTCACAAGACGAACGTATTATTTCGTTAAATTACTACGTAAGATCAGAAAAAAAAGCAAACTATTTCTATTATGAAATAAAGGATAATGGTATTGGAATTGCAAAAGAGCTTCAAGACAAAATATTTAATCGGTTTTATCGAATTGAAGAGCATAGGTCAAGAGATGAAGGGAATACTGGACTCGGTTTATCAATCGCAAAATCGATTATTGAGTCTTTAAATGGAGAAATTATCGTTAATAGCGAATTCGGAAAGGGTAGCAGTTTTAAAATTAAAATTCCGATTTCAAATTTATTTCAAATTAAATCAAATATATAGAAAAATTTTGGGGGAGTTAGAGTTAGATGGAGATTATTAAAAATTTAATTGATCTCATATTGCATTTAGATCAACATTTATTAACTTTTGTGCACAACTATGGGGCAATTACTTATATCATCTTATTTTTCATTATTTTATTGGAAACAGGACTCGTTGTGACACCATTTTTACCAGGAGATTCTTTAATTTTTACAGCAGGTGCCCTTGCTTCCTTACATTTATTGAACTTTTTTGGACTATTAATCCTTTTCATAATCGCAGCTAGTTTAGGTGATTCTTTAAATTATTATATAGGTAAGAAATTTGGAAGTAAATTAAGTAAGAGTAAGAAAATAAATACAAAATACATTCATGAAACTGAAAACTTTTACAAACAAAAAGGTCCTAAATTTATTGTATTAGCAAGGTTTATTCCGATTGTTAGAACATTTGCACCATTTGTAGCAGGGATCGGTGAAATGAACTATTCAAAATTTATTTCATATAACATTTTCGGAGCGACACTTTGGGTTGGGCTAATGGTGTCAATCGGTTACTTTTTTGGAAATATTCCAATTGTAAAAAATCATTTTGGTCTATTAACAATTGGGATCATTTTTGTTTCAATCATTCCAATTGTAATCGATTTACTTAAAAAATTAAGTAAGAAAAGAAATTTGACTCAAAATTAATCATTTTCACTAAATCATAATACTATTTTCATTAAATTTTCACTTTCATTTTGTACATTTGTTGTAGATAAAGGGAGGGAAAATGGATATTGTATTTACTAATATTTTTTCAAAAATTGAAAGGAACAAATCAAAATGATTAGTAATTGGATAAAAAATAAATCTGAGAGAAAATTAATTTATATAGCTTTAGCAATTTCAATCATAATTTTCATCATTGCAGGGTGGAAAGTCTCGCATCGAACTGAATTATTAACGAATATGGGACCTCATATACAAAATGGAATACAACATGGTTTTCATAAAATAAATCCTTTAAAAATGTATGCGAAAGATAAAGGTTCCTTTGGAAGAATAGGTGTATTTGCGGCATTTGTTCTCTTTCCGCTTTATTTTTTAATTAGATTTAAAAAATTAAATGACAAAAAGCAATTTAAAAAATACTTAGGTAAATTATTGAAATGGTGCAAGTTAATACATGTCCCAATCTCGTTAATTACTTTTGCTTTAATTACTGTACACTCTGTGATTATGACTTTTTTTGAATGGAAAACAGATGCTGTTTATATTTCAGGTGTTATAACTTATTTGCTCCTACTTCCATTAGGAATATTCGGTTTTTTAAGATATAAACGAAAAGATAAAAACTGGCATTACTATCTTTCATTTGCAGTTGTAATCTCAATGTTAATTCATACATTCGTTTAATTAATTTGTCTATTCAAAAGAGGTTGATTAGTATGGTAATGCAGCCTAAAATACTTGTCGTTACGTCGAGTTTTGGAAATGGGCATAAAGAAGTATCTAAAGCGTTAAAAAGTGAGTTTGAACATATTAACTTTAACGATGTAACAATTATTGATATTTACGAAGAAGCTTATCCAACAATAAATGTATTTGCAAAAAATATTCATTTGCAATTATTCCAACATGCCCAAACAATTTATAAATGGTTCTTCTATGGGACTGAGAAATTATTTAGTACAGTCATTTTTGACAGGCTTTTAGAATTATGTGGAAAGAATATAAAAAGTATTCTTCAAAAAGAGAAGCCAGATATTATCATTACTACTTTTCCAGTTGGGTCTGTAGCAAAATGGAAAAAATATTCATCACATCCTTGTAAATTATATACAGTTGTTACTGACTATTATATTCACCGTTCATGGATCCATAATGAAATCGATCGCTATTATATCGCGACGGAAGGGTTAATTCATCAGATGGTGAACTTAGGCGTTTCTTTATCGAAAATATTTGTATCTGGTATACCACTTCGCCAAGAATTTAAAGAAATAGATTTTTTAAATGAAGGAACAAGTAATTCGAAATCAAACGATCAAATCTTAATAGTTGCTGGGGCAGTTGGATTATTAAAGGACGTAGAAAAAATGGCCAAGCAGTTACTTGCTGAAACAAAACTTCATATAGCAGTTGTTTGTGGCTATAATCACATACTTTATAATAAATTAAGTAAGTTAAATGAAGAATACAAAGACCGACTACAAGTATATGGCTATGTAAATAATATACGTAATTTGTATAAAAAATCTGACCTGTTAATTACGAAGCCTGGTGGTATTACATTATCAGAATGTATTGCATGTAATTTACCGACAATCCTATATAAACCAACACCAGGTCAAGAAAAAGAGAATTCAAGAATTTTTGAAAATGCTGGTGCTTCAGTTACAGTAAAGTCGTTAAATGAATTAACTTTTTATATTAACCGAATCCTTTTCAAATCAAATCATTTAGAACAAATGAAATCATCTTTAACTGCATTAAATAAAGGGTTTAGTTCACAATTAATTGTCAATGATATTTTTAGTTCAATTATCTTAGAAGCTTTATGACTATAAACTTTATCAATACGTAAAAACACCACAAGGTATGGGAATCCTTGTGGTGTTTGCTTTTATTAAATAGCTAATGATCAATCCTTACAAATTGATATTGGTTTTGTAAACAATGTTCAATAAATCTCTCTAATGCTTTTATTGTATGAATAGGAGCATTCTCATCTGCACCAAATGTATCTCCATTATCATGTAACAATATAATTGATCCTGGTTTCGTTTGTTTTAACAAAAGAGTATAAATGCCTTCACTTCCGTTTTTACTACTCCAATCATTTGCCATTACAGACCATAAAATAATTTGGTACTTCTTTTGAAATAGGAGTGGTAGTGAAACTAATCCCCAAGGTGGTCGATAATATAGTGGCTCACTATTCGTTATTTTTTTAATAATACTTGCAGTCTTTTCGATTTGATTTTTTAAGTATTTTGGACTTAGAAACCAATTACATTTATGTTTATAATTGTGTATTCCTATTAGGTGACCATCTTCATGTATCCTTTTAATGATCGCAGGATACTTTTCTGCCTCTGAACCTAATACAAAAAAAGTTGCTTTAATTGAATGACTTCGGAGTAAATCTAAAAGTAAAGTCGTATAAACTGGATGTGGCCCATCGTCAAAAGTTAAAGCAATTCGTTTTTGACCTTTAGTAGAAACTTGATGGATTGAAAAGAATTTAAATAAACGTGTTAGTAAACTCGGGAATGGACCATAAAGAATAAATAATAATAATAGTAAACCTCCGATTACGCTGAAAATTCTAAGCATAAATTCTCCTTAACTAACTTTAAATAATAATAATCATATAACAATATTATAGTCCAATTTACATTTTCTTGGTAATTAAATGCAGATAATATTATGATGAAATAAGATTGTACTATCGAAAAGTGAGTAGGTGATAAAATGAGAAAGATAATATCGATCCAAGGCCCAATGGCTGGTGGAAAAACAACACTTGCGAAAAGCTTAGAAAAACATTTGAAAAATTTTTACGTAATATATGAAAATCCTATCCAATTGTTCAAAGTAGGAATAATTTAAAACTTGATATACATACATTAGAGGGGTTTATAAAAAATCAGCAATTATTTATTGAAGCAGAAATTAAACGATTTAAGCTTTTTTATAACGAAAATATTCTTTTTGATCGTGGTCCAGAAGACATCGAATTCTATACACTATTTTTTTCAATCGCAAACGGTTATTCATGGGATATAGAATATTATTTAAAAGATGAATTAAATCAACTTAGAAAATGCAGATCTGATTTAATTATTTATTTAGATGCTGAATTTGAAATTCTTGAAAGAAGAAAACAAAAAGATTTGTCAAAAAGAAGAAGTTCATTTGACCAAAATATGAAATTATATCAATATGAAAAAGATTGGTATAAGCAGTTTAACACTAAGTTTATTGATGTAAATGAGAAGGCTTCAATTGAAGTAGAAGAATCAGTCTTGGAAATTTTAACTCATAATAATTTTCTAAGAAAATGAATTTCTCTTTAGTAAAAAGGGATTATACCTATTACATAGAATTAATACATTATACGTTTCAAATTTTCCATTTTTCACTAATGAAGTTTAAAAATGGTATTGAAATACATACACAAAATTGGATAAATATATTTGTGTAAAGAATAAAAATTTTGAGGTGAACAATATGATCGTAGTTACAACTGAAAACATTGAAGGGTATAAACTAGTTGAAGTAAAAGGTCCTGTATTTGGAGTAATTGTACGTAGTAGAGGACTAGGTGGCGATATTTTAGCTGGTCTAAAAAGTCTTGTTGGTGGAGAAATCAAACAATACACTGCAATGCTTGAGGATGCGAGAAAAGAAGCGATGGACCGTATGACTAAAAATGCTAGTGAAATGGATGCAAATGCAATTATTATGATGCGCTTTGATTCAGGTGAAATCGGGCAAAACATGAGTGAAATTGTCGCATATGGAACGGCTGTATTAGTCGAGAAAATATGATTAAAAACCTTGTAATTTCAAGGTTTTTTTACTTCAACTATTAGTCTTAATATTAGGTGCGATAACGATTTTGTTACATCAATTTGTACTAAGGATTGTAAAAAAACCGATAATAAAACCTTATTCAACTACTATTCCATTCACTGTTGTGAATCTGAGGATTCATGTATGGATAAGGCAGTGCATTAGTTGAACAACGCCGCCTGCTTTAGCGATCATTTATTGCAATAAATGATATAACAGTTGGACAAGGATGGCTAATTATACATTTAGTAATCTTGTTCATTCCAGAATGAAAAGAATTATTTATGACACTAAATGTGATTAAAGAGATATGGATAGTACTAATCACAGTGATTAGAAAAGACCGAATCATGGAAAAGCGTGGAATAAACTCAACGTTCATAACATTCAATTAAGCTGTCAATCCTATTTAAGGACTAACTCTAAGAAATACGTCTGAATCCATGAAACCACAGTATTTGGAATCGTTTATACGGTGGTGTTTGTGAGATACTAGAACTGCTATTGGAAATGATTGAGAGGACGCGAATAAATGCAGTATCACTTTCCCGTTATTTTAATACCAGCTCTTAGTCCAGATGATCGACTGATCCATTTGGTTAAGGAATTGAAATCTAAATTTAATCCACATATTATAGTCGTTAACGATGGTAGTGATGCCAAGTACAATGGAATTTTTCAGAATTTACGTAAAGTGGACCAATGTACCGTTCTTGAGCACGCTCACAACCTAGGGAAAGGGATGGCGCTTAAGACAGGCATTTCATATTTTTTAAAAAATTTCTCAAATTCGGTTGGACTTGTGACAGCAGACTGTGACGGACAGCATACACCGAAGGATATTGATCAAGTGGCAAGAGCTTTGATGGCATCGCCAGATAATTTAATCTTAGGAGTGCGAAATTTTGCTGAGGAGAACATACCGTTCCGTAGTCGATTTGGGAACACACTAACTCGCTCAATTTTTAAATATCTAACAGGTTTGTCTGTTACAGATACACAAACGGGCTTACGTGGAATTCCTGTTTCATATATGAAATTTTCACTTAATTTGTCTGGTGCTCGGTTTGAATATGAGTTGAACATGCTTCTAGGCTGTAAACAGCAGGGGATCGACATCAAGGAGACACTAATTGAAACAATCTATTTAGATAATAACAGTAGTTCACACTTTAATCCTCTTGTGGATTCCATCAAAATTTATTTTGTGTTCTTTAAGTTTTTATCATCATCTCTTATTTCTTTTGTCGTTGACTATGGGTTATTTGTGCTATTTATTTTTTTATTAGAACATAGGATTGGCACAAGCGCGGCCGTGTTATGGGCTGGGATTATCTCTCGGGTCATTTCATCAATCGTCAATTACATATTAAATGCCAAAACAGTTTTCAAACATTCGTCTGCAAGGTCTGTCGTACGCTACTATATTTTATCAGGGATTCAAATGCTCGTTTCAGCGTATGGTGTTACTTTCCTACAAGATGCCTTCCACGGTGGAGCTAGTATATTAAAAATTGTTGTGGACTTATTGCTTTCGTTCAGTAGTTTCAAAATTCAAAACGAGTGGGTATTTGAAAAAACTAAGAAACGTCAAAAAGTTAGCAAAACATAAAATTATTTAGGATACTATGATTAGAAATTTTTATGAATTAGGCGGATCTGAGCTAGACGATTCGCTTATTTCTTTGGAAAAGTACGCTGAATCAATTTTTCAAGGCCGTAAGAAAGGTAGCAACTAATATGGTTAATAAATTCATTGGTCGGATTTTAATTGTGTTGTTCACTATTTTAATAATACTGACTGTCGGACTTGGGTTAGTGCATAACCTAATTTTAGATAAAAAAGCAGTTGTAACAAATTCTCTGATTCCGAAAGATTCACCAAAACGAATGATGCTTATCTTTCCGCATCCTGATGACGAGATTACCGTTTCTGGAGAAGTTTTTCGTGAGATTCACGAAGAAAACGCCAAGGTAACGATGGTTGTTTTGACGGAAGGAGAAGCGGGAAAAACAGGTGGTGTAGTCTCGAAGAATGAACTAGGAAAAGCACGCGAAAAAGAAGGAGAGCAAGCAGCAAAAACGCTTGGCGTAACACCTGTTCAAGCAACTTTTCCAGATGGTGAAATTTCTGAAGTCAATCCAATTGAGTTGAAAAACTACATTTATCAACAAATAAAAAAATATAAACCTACGACGATTCTCACTTACGATGATGAAGTGGGATATTATGGGCACCCAGATCATATTTTTGCTGCAAAAATGGTTCGAGAAGTGTTTCGTGAACATAAGGACGATTCGTCTTTTTCTGCTAAAAGATTATACATGGTGACACTGCCCCCGAAAGTCTGGGATGGTGTTTCGAAGTTTGGAAAGAAACTTCGCGAAAAATATCCGCTTAGGGAAAATCAAAGACCTCCGACACCAACTAATGCTGTGTTAGTTAAAGACTATGGTAAGCAGATAGATGAGTTATCTAAGTGTTATAAAACGCAGCAGCAGGCTGTAAATGCATTGCTTCCAGGGCATCGGCAGATTCCTTATTGGATTTATTTTAGGGTGCTAGACAGGGAGTATTTTTATTTGGCTGAAGAGAATAAGTAATGTTTTAAGTTGTTTTGTAAAGTTGACGTGAAAGATTTTTGCTGATTAGTAAAGCTCCCGAAGTTAAGTTCGGGAGTTTTTTTCATGATCAGACTTATCCGATAAAAGCAGTTGCAGTTTGGAAAATAACTTCAATTTTTTCATAAACAAAATTGATATATCTTCTGAAGAATCTGGCTAATCTTTTCTTAACCTTTGCTCAATTGGACCAAAAATGCTGAAGGATAAATACTATTAAAAATTCATATAGTATATCAATAATATCTGATCAAAATTGATTGTGTTCCAATAAATAATAAAATAATTGTATAACTGGCGTTTGATTCATATTAGTTTCTATCGAATATTGAACGCATTTAAAATACATTGAAGTATTTTAAAAAATATTAATTTACCCCCGCATCAATAGCCATTATTTGCTGCATATATAGGCTATGATACTTATTATGTCTACAAGGTAAGCAGTTTTCATAAGTGAATATTACTGGCAACAAAAGCTATATGAGTGTATGGGGATAGGGTTGTTCGGTTACCTGATCGAGAAAACCTGGTCAATAGGTTCGATAAGGCTATCCGATAGCTTAAATTTCACATTCCGAAATAACGTTTTTCTAGCAAAAAAGGAAATACTACATATTGTTCTTTAATATTAGACGACTCATTAAAATGACCTTTTAAAACAATAATCATTAATTGGAATGATTAAATAATAAGGAGAACAATAGATGACAAATGCACAAGAATTTTCAATGAAGAAAGCATTTTTACAACTGACAGCTGTGATAGCTGGAATGTTTATGGTTATTTTGGATAGTACAGTTGTCAATGTTGCGATGAATTCATTAACAAAAGACATGCATAGTGATTTAACAACTATGTCGTGGACTATTACTGGTTACACACTTGCCGTAGCGGCAGTTATCCCATTAGCAGGTTGGCTGATGGATCATTTTGGAGCGAAGCGAGTCTTCATCATAACCATTGTCTTATTTACATTAGGTTCACTTCTTTGCTCTTTTGCGACCACACCGAATCAATTGATTTTATATCGTGTCATACAAGGTTTAGGTGGTGGAATGGTTGCACCAATTGGTATGGCAATGGTTTTTAGAATTGCACCGCCAGAAAAAATGGGAGCATTAATGGGGATGTTGGGTATCCCTATGCTGCTTGGACCAGCGCTTGGACCATTAGTTGCTGGATACTTTGTTGAATATCAAACTTGGCACTGGATTTTCTTAATTAATGTGCCAGTTGGGATTCTTGCTGTTTTATTAGCACTTAAATTTCTACCAAAATTTGATACAAAACCAGTACCAAAACTCGACATTTTGGGTATGATTTTAGCACCAATTGCTTTCTCGATGCTAGCATATGGGGTAAGTGAAAGTTCAAATGGGTGGCTTAAAAGTAATACACTAATTGGCCTCATCGTAGGCGGCGTTAGCTTGATATTATTCATTATTGTTGAGTTACGTCATCCTCACCCAATCATGGAGTTAAAAGTATTTAAATCAAGAGGTTTTACGCTTGGTACAATCACAACATGGCTAATGCAAATTGCGCTTTTCGGTATGTTTTTAATTATACCGTTGTATTTACAGACAATTAAGAACTATACACCACTTGAAACAGGGCTCGTGATCTTCCCTCAAGCAATTGCATCTGGAATCATGATGCCAATTAGCGGTAGGCTTTATGACAAATTCGGCGCTCGTCCTTTAAGTATTGTTGGTCTTGCAATTGTGACATGTACACTGATTGTATTATCTAACCTCAGTGTCGGTAGTAGTAAAACCTTTTTCATCTTGTGCCAAATTTCAATGGGTATTGGAATGGGGACTTCAATGATGGGATTAAACACTCATGTACTACAGTCTGCACCACGTGAATTAGTGAATCGTGTTACACCACTTACTTCTGCCGCGCAACAAGTAATGGTTTCATTTGCTACTGCAGGAATGGTGAGTTTCTTAACTTCCAGAGCAAAACATTATATTGGTACAATAAAGAATCCAGCAGATATTCAAGCTAGATTACACGCAACGGTTGATTCATTTGGAGATACATTCCTACTTGCTGCAGGAATTGCTGTTTTAGGTTGGTTAATTGCATGGACTCTTAAGAGACCAAAGTTACAGCAGTCTACAGATGATGAAAATAAACAGGCTAGGGAAACAATGATGGTTGGTCATTAATTGATCTAAATTATCAAATATTTTGAGGAAATGGGCAACTAGAATTAAACTTCGGGTTGCCTATTTTTTAAAATGCGTCAGTTATGTGCAATTCCTTTGTGAAGGAAGTCCCCTACTATATTGGAAGTAGGAGGATCGTTAGCTAAGGACTATCGCCAAGAACCAAATCGAGGTGTTGAAGAAATAGGAGAAATAGTAAGTTGACTAAACTTCCTCGAACATAAGCAGTCAAGCATCGAAATAGCGATCACAAAACTGCCTAATTACAAAAAACTGTGTCTGCTTTCGAAGAAGCAACACCGTTTCTATTATCAACCAAACAAATTCGGTTTTGTTCAAGAAGAAGATACTCGATACGAAAAGCAGCAACATACTCCAACTGAACGAGTTGACCTCTTCGCCGCTAAAAAAGGTAGGAGCAAATAAACCCCCATGCCGATCGCTACAAGTAAACAGCTGTTTTAAATGTTTTACAATATTTGGAATATAGATACCTAGCAAGAAGACTAACTTGCACATTTCCAAGGATTTGATAAGAACCATCAGCATCACAGGAAAACAAATTTAGGGTTATATTCAGAATAAATAGACATATCATATTTTGAATGTGCAACAACATCTACGTCTGATAAATCAAAGATAGAAATTACAATTTAAATAAAATAAGTTTCACGTAGACCTATCAAAAAATGCTTGCTATAATCAAATCCATAAGGGATCTAATATATTCGGTAGTAATAATTAAAATTTGAATGCTTAATTTCTGCTTGTCTATAGTAGTTGTGAACGTCCGAACAAGTTGTTAATGATTAATGTCTGCGAAATGTTAGTATATCCCAAATAAGGACAAAATGACGGACAAATTTTAGTGAGTAGGTTGTAAAGTATTGTAATACAAACAATTTTTGGGGGTCTGAATTCATGGAGAATAGTATGAGTGAAATTGTAGCTTATGGAATTGCTGTAGTAGTCGAGAAAATATAGTGGAAACATTTATTTTCGGTTTTTATGGTATCCAAATATTATTTCTCATTATTTGTTTATTGCTAGGTTATTTTATTTACGATAAACGATTTAATCGAAATCATGGAAACCAAATACCAGAAGGATTTCAACGAACTAGCGAAGTTAATATTGATCCTGTAACAGGGGAGAAAACAAGAGTTTACTATAATCCAGATACAGGTGAACGATTTTATAAAAAAGAAAAGTGATAATTTAAAAACGCCCTTTTGGGGCGTTTTTGTCTTGAAATTCAAGTTTATTTGATTGATGAGTTAATCAATTCAAGCATATCATCAAAATCAAACGGAGATTTCGATTTTACGGTTTCAGCAAATTGAGATACAAGTTTTAATGTTTCAATGCTTTCGATTGGATGGTGGCCAGCAGCACTTTCAGCGGATAGCATGACGGCATTCGTCCCATCCATCACAGCTTGAAATACATCAGTTACTTCAGCTCTTGTAGGAAGTGAATTATCTACCATTGATTGTAGCATTTGAGTTGCTGTGATCACATATGTCCCTGTAGAATTACATTCATGTAACATTGCTCTTTGTAAGAGAGGAATCCATTGAAAAGGTAGTTCAACACCTAAATCACCACGAGCAATCATAATGGCATCTGTTTCTTTATTAATTTCTTGGAAATTTTTAATTGCTTCTATCGTTTCAATTTTTGCTATTAATTGAGGTGTTTTATTACTTTTTGATTTTATAAAACTTCTGATTTCTTGTAAATGCGATGCCCGTCGAATAAATGAGCATGCAATAAAATCTAAACCTTCTTGCAAAATGAATTCGATGTCTTTTCGGTCTTTATCTGTAATAGCAGGTAAACTTGTAACGACACCAGGTAAATTAACCCCTTTATGTGAAGAAATTTCGCCACCAGTTTTCACTGTAGTGACAATCTTATTTTGTTCTATCGTTTCAACGTATAACTCCACTGCACCATCATTAATTAAAATACGATCTCCTTGTTTCACATCATTTATTAACCCTTTATAGTCAACACTTGCTTGATTACGATCACCTGTTATTTCATCAATTACTAGTGTAAAGGTTTGATTAGATTCAAGAATTATTTTTTCTTCTTCAATTTTTCCTAATCGAATTTTTGGACCTTGGAGGTCTCCTAAAATCTTGATTTCTTTTCCTTTTTCTTTGCTTATTGATTTTATTTGTTCGATAACATTTTGATGACTTTCATGTGTTCCGTGTGAAAAATTTAGTCTTGCGATGGTCATGCCATGCTCAATCAATTCAGACAGTATTTTTTTATCAAAACTAGCTGGTCCAATCGTACAAATTCGATCGATTGTCATTTGATATCGCCTCCTTTTACTGGAATTATTATACCCAAGATAAAGTAGAAGAAATCTAAATGAATAATGAGGTGTTAATTAAAAAAGAATAGCTCAAATAATCTGCATTTCTAAATTTTGACATTTCTCTACATTATAGAAGGGATTCATGTAACTTTTGTAGAACATTACTAATCGAACAAAATTTAGTACGAGGTGAATCTACTAGTGATTAAACAAGATGAATTAAAAGTTGTAATTGGAGCAGGTGAATATAACAATAATCCAACATGGATTCAAACTCAGGAAGAAGAACTTAATTTATTAGTTAAGTCGACTTGGGAAAATAAATTCGAGAAAAATTCAATTACAGCTATTTTAGCTGAACATGTTTGGGAACACCTTACATATGATGAAGGTTTAGAAGCTGCTAAAATTTGTTATGATTATTTAAAACCATCGGGCTATATTCGTTGTGCAGTACCAGATGGATTTTTTCAAGACGAAACTTATCAAAGTATTGTTAAAGTTGGTGGACCAGGACCAAAAGATCATCCGGCTGCAAGCCATAAAATTGTCTATAACTATAAAACACTAGTTAACATGTTTGAAACAGCGGGTTTTGAAGTAAAACTGCTAGAATATTGTGATGAAGAAGGAAAATTTCATTTAAATGAATGGGATGGCAAGAATGGTGTTATTTTCCGCTCGAAAAAATATGATCCTAGAAATCATGGGGAAAAAGTCCTGTTTCCTTCAATCATTGTCGATGCAGTAAAGCGCTAATTTAACAAAGATATCATTTTCTTAATTGCAAAGAACTGAAGCTGAACTTCAGTTCTTTAAAATAGATTTAATTAGTAAATCATTATATCTCTGATTTCTTTCGTTATTCGTTCGATTTGACCTTGAAACATCATAGATGGGATGAAAATAGATTCTTCGGGATGGTTAATTACTAGATAAGCACTATGTGAGCGTGTTTCTTTATAGCGATATTGTAAATTAATACGAGTAATATGATGAGCGGGAATCGTTTGTTTAAAGCCCCAATGTTCGTATGTAACACCGTGTTCGGTTATTCTAATAACCATACTACGAGTATAGCCAATATAAGCTAGAAAAATTAAGCATATCATTGTCATGATCATATATGACTTAATCGAATTAGGAAATCCATGCCTTTGTACATAAAAGATGAGTGTTATTATACAAATCGTAAACAATATTGCAACTAAAAAATTGGAAAGTCTTCCACTACTTCTAAATTCCACTTTTGATACACCTCTTTCATATTAATATAGTTTGCTCTAAAAACTTTTAATATTAACATAGGGATGATCACTTTTAGTATGAATCAATAATATTTAGTTAATGAGGAATATCCACTCAAATAGAAGAAGTACACAAACAATCCAACTTCCTATTAAAACAAAGAATACAAGCATAAGGAGTGGTTTATGAAAATACAACCTCAGAAATTTATAATAAATGGCCTTCAATATATTATTAGACATGCAGTACTTACTGACGCGAAACAATTATCTAGTTTGAGGGTACAGATTGACGGAGAAACTGAAAATTTAGATCGAGAAGCAGGAGAAGCATTTATTGATCAAAAAGGCTTTGAACAATTAATTATCTCTGATACAGAAACTTTAAAAAATTTATTTTTAGTAGCTGAGGTTCAAGATAAAATATTAGGTTTTTCTAGATGTGAAGGTAGCCAATTAAAAAGACTTTCCCATAAAGTAGAAATTGGAGTTTGTGTCTTAAAAGAATATTGGGGATATAGCATCGGTAAAAATCTTTTAAAACAATCAATTTCTTGGGCAGATACTAATGATCTACATAAAATGAATTTGAGTGTTTTAGAAACAAATGAAAAAGCAATTAAACTTTATGAAAAGTTAGGCTTTGAAGTTGAAGGTGTATTAAAAAACGATAAGTTACTTTCTGATGGAAAATTTTATAATACGATTTTAATGGGTAGATTTAAACAATGAATGTTAATAAAAATGAGTCAATTAATTGGCTCTTTTTTGCACTCATTTGATAAATTTAATTTTAAAATTTCCAAATAAGAAAGCATTAAAAGTGAGGTCATTAAAAAAATACATTTTTAATATTATAAAATGAATATTCTGAAAAATCTAGTGTTTTATGAGTTTACTAGAAATTATTATCCCTAAAATTCATGCCAATTCTATCTATTACTTTTATTAATGAAAATAAAAACCTTTTTATCTTACAATTTTCAAGTATAATGAATCATATTGAATTAATGAATATGATTTTTCTTAAGGAGAATTCTATACATATATCGAAAAAAACAAAAACGAGGTTAAGAAATGACTAAAAGAAGTTATGCGGACTATCATCTAAGTGAAGAAATTAAGAGAGCACTTGCTGTATTAAAATACGAAACTCCAACTGAAGTTCAGAGTGAAGTTATACCATTGGCAATGGAAAATCAAGATTTAGTCGTAAAATCTCAAACAGGTAGCGGCAAAACAGCCTCTTATAGTATTCCAGTTTGTGAAATGATCGAATGGGAAGAAAAAAAACCACAGGCTTTAATTCTAACTCCAACAAGGGAGCTTGCAGCTCAAGTCCGTGAAGATATTACGAATATTGGAAGATTTAAACGCATAAAAGCGGTGGCCGTCTATGGAAAAGAACCATTTACTAAACAAAAGGTAGAATTGGAACAAAAAACACATGTAGTAGTTGGTACACCTGGAAGGGTTATTGACCATCTTGAAAGAGGGACCCTTGATATCGATCAAATAAAATATCTTATCATAGATGAAGCTGATGAGATGCTTAATAGAGGTTTTATCGATGAGGTAGAAGCGATTATCAACCAGCTGCCTCTAAGCCGGGTAACGATGGTTTTTTCTGCAACCTTACCTAAAGATGTTGAAAATCTTTGCCATGAATATATGAAAGATCCGATTCATATTAAAATTGAATCAACAGGTATAACGGCCGATACAATTGAACATTTTTTAATAGAAGTGAAAGAGGAAGAAAAGATTTCACTCCTTAAAGACATCACGGTTGTCGAAAACCCAGATAGCTGCCTAATTTTTTGCCGAACTAAAGAAAATGTTGATACTGTGTATAGTGAACTGGAAAAAGCTAATTATTCTTGTGAAAGACTCCATGGAGGACTGGAACAAGAAGACAGGTTTGCTGTAATGGAAGGATTTAAAATAGGGAACTTCCGCTATCTTGTAGCAACCGATGTAGCTGCCAGAGGTATTGATATTGATAATGTAACGTTAGTCATCAATTATGACGTTCCTATGGAAAAAGAGAGCTATGTGCACCGTACTGGAAGAACTGGACGTGCTGGAAATAAAGGTAAAGCAATTACGTTTTCGACACAGTTTGAAGGGAAATTCGTTAAAGCAATTGAAAATTACATCGGCTTTGAGATACCTACAATTGAAGCTCCTAGTCAACAAGAAGTGGTTAGTCGAACAGCAATCTTCGAAGAAAAACTTAACAGCAGGCGAGTAGTAAGAAATAATAAAACAGCCCGAATTAACCAAGGTATTATGAAACTCCATTTCAGCGGCGGAAAAAAGAAGAAAATCCGTGCTGTTGATTTTGTAGGAACAATCGCAAAAATTCCTGGAGTCACAGCAGATGATATCGGCATTATAAGTATTCATGATCAAATGTCATATGTTGATATTCTGAATGGAAAAGGATCACTTGTTTTACAAGCCATGGAGAATGCGACGATCAAAGGAAAAAAATTAAAAGTGAGTAAAGCAATTAAATAAGGTAGTATAAGTACTAGCTTAAGTTACAATAGAAGAAAAAAGTCGATTTTCGTAAAAATGAAAATCGACTTTTTGTTCTACAATAATAAGAGAGGCCCTATTTTAAAACTTACTTTTAGACTTTTAATAAAAAATCTATTTATTTTACAAACAAGCTTCTAATGCAAGTTTCATCATTTTATCGAATGAAGTTTGTCTTGCTTCAGCACTAATCTCTTCATGTGTAACTAAAGAATCTGAAATAGTCAGTAAACAAGCTGCTTTCTTTCCTAAGACTTTCGCATTATGGAAAAGTGCATAACTTTCCATTTCTGTACAAATACAATTATGCTCATTATAAAAATTAACAAAATTTGGAACTGAACTTTCATAATAAAAGACATCACTAGAATGTATTCTTCCTTTAACGATAGAAGTATTGATCTGCTTTGCTGTATCTTCAATTTTGTTTGTTAGTAATTCACATGGATACTGAATGTCACTTTCTACACCAGCCTGAGTCTTTGCAAATGTAGATTGACTCCAAGCACTATCTACAAGCACAATATCGTGAATGTTTAGTTTATCTGTATAAGCTCCTGCACTACCAACTCGGATAATATTTTCTACATCATAAAATTTATATAATTCGTATGAATAAATTCCTATACTTGGCATGCCCATACCAGATCCCATTACTGATACTTGTTTTCCTTTATAAGTTCCTGTATAGCCAAACATATTACGTACTGTATTAAATTGCTCAATGTTTTCTAGATATGTTTCTGCAATATATTTTGCACGTAATGGATCCCCTGGCATTAAAACTGTTTTTGCAATTTCTCCTGATTTGGCTGTATTATGTGGCGTTGTCATATTATTTTCTCTCCATTTCTTTTCTAATAATTTTATTTAACTAATCCATACAACTTGTATTCTTACACATTTCACATGTTAATTTTTCTTAACGTTATCATTCTTTCCTAATATGTTTCCGTTTACAAAATAAAACAAACAACATATTCAAAATAATGATAAAGTAATACTACGAAGTATAGTTGTATAATCAGTTGTCTATTTTTCTTTAACTAAATTATATTTCAAGAAAATAGATAAATCAATAGCAACTTAAAATCGCTCAATATTTTATACTTTTTTCAAGAACGTTATTTAAAAAAATAATGTCGTGTTTACGACCTGCACTCTAACAGACAAGTTTGCGAATAAATCATAACTCGATATAATAATGATAAGGAGTGTTGATATGTCCGTTGAAAATAAAAAAAAATTACCTCTATACGTAGAGGTTTATGAAAAATTATTTAAATTAATTAATGAGGGAGTCTATCCAATTGGAAGTAAGCTTCCTTCTGAACCAGAACTTTCTAAGTTGATGAATGTTAGCAGAATGACCTTAAGACAAGGGTTGAGTTTACTGAAAGAGGACGGTTATATTGAAACAATCCATGGACAAGGTAATTTTATAAAACAAAATGTGAATTTAAGAAGTGTTGGCTTAGAAAAAATTGATAACTCAGTTTTTCAATGCTGTACAGAAACGATTGATGATATAAATGCTTATTTAGAAGTTAGTTTTTCAGATGATTATGAATATGTTAAAAAGATTTTTAATCAAGATTCTGCAGTGATGGTCAGGTTTAATAGGTGGTACAAATCTAAAAATAAAATTGTCGCCCACGCTTATACTATGTTCCCAAGTGAGACAGCTTCCCAATATCAAATAAACCTAGGCGATCAGCAGAGTTTACTAAAAATACTTGAAGAAGATATTTATAAGTTAATCCATTCATCAACAATCGAAATAAAATATACAGAATCAGTCCTTCCCTCATCAAACTATGAATTAAGTTCAACTAATAATTTATTCGTTTTACTAGTTGAAAATCTATATGACGCAATGGGGAACATGGTACTTAAAAATAAAATTTATATCCCGATCGAACTTAGCTCAATAAAAATAAATCGAATAAACAAATAGTGGAAAAAGTAGTGTTTCTTAAAATGATGAAGAAATATTAACAAGGCGAAGTATGACAGTTTTTAATTAGATTTCAAATTACATAAGAGTTGCTCTCCCAATCAAATATGAATCAAATAATGAACATTTCAGCAAACTATATCTTATTTAACTGATTTTAAAGGAGAGCAATATGATTAAACTTGTATTAATCAGACACGGGCAAAGTATATGGAATGTTGAAAATCGGTTCACAGGTTGGACAGATGTTGATTTAACGAAGAGCGGACTTTCTGAGGCAAGAGAAGCTGGTATCATTTTAAGGAAAAACGGATTTACATTTGATGTCGCTTATACATCCGTACTTAAAAGAGCAATTCGTACATTATGGATTATCTTAAATGAGATTGATATGATGTGGATTCCTGTTTATAAGACATGGAGATTGAATGAACGACATTACGGTTCACTTCAGGGGCTGAATAAATCTGAAACAGCTCAAAAATATGGGGAAGAACAGGTTAATATTTGGAGAAGATCTATGAATGTTAGACCACCTGCTCTAAAACCGGATGATCCAAGATACGAAATAAATGAACCTCGTTATAAAACCTTGTTAAAAGATGAATTCCCGCTTACTGAAAATTTGAAGGATACAGAAAAAAGAGTATTAAAATATTGGGATGAAGAAATTGCACCAGCCTTGAAAGCAGGTAAAAAGGTTATTATATCCGCACATGGAAATACGTTGAGGGGGATCGTGCAATATTTAGATCAAGTCTCAGCTGACGGAATTGCTTCGCTTAATATTCCAACAAGTATTCCTTTAGTTTATGAATTAAATGACGACCTAAAGCCAATTCGACATTACTATTTAGGTATGGATGGAGAACTTCCACCTGATGTAATCCCAAAACATATCCCTAGCGAATTACTTGACCAATTTGAAGATGATCATCCAAATATAACAATTCAAGATGATTAAGATACAAAAAAAGGATGGGTTTAGCAATCGTGCTTCCCATCCTTTTCATTATGCTTCAGATAACTTTAGTTTTTTTATTTGTAGTTGTACTAATCGGAAAGATAGAGTTAGTGCTGACACTCCTAAACCGACGATTAATCCAACCCAATATCCTTTTGCACCAAGATTCGTATTAGAAAGTGCATACCCAACTGGTAATGCGATTACCCAATAAGCTAAAATCATCATAATTAACGTGGCATTCACATCTTTATAGCCTCTTAATGCACCTTGGATTGGTGCTGCAATAGCATCAAATAGTTGAAACATAACTGCAAAGATTAAGAATCCGCCTGCCAAAATTTGTACAGATGGATCATTTGTATACCATCCAGCTACATCATATCGGAATAAATAGATGATGATCCCAAAAAATGAAGCGATTGAAACTGCCATTACTAAACCAATTTTGCTATATTCTTTTGCATTTTGAAACTCTTTCGCCCCAACTTCATAGCCAACAGCAATAGTTAATGCCATCGAAATACTTAATGGAACCATATATAGTAGACTTGCAAAATTCATTGCCACTGTATGTGCAGCAATTGTTTCGGTATCAAACTCACTTAATAATAATGTTACGACCGAGAACACACTTACTTCAAAAAAGATACTAAGTCCAATTGGTACTCCTAATTTTAAAATACTTTTCCAAGTTGTAAATGAAATTGGAGGAAGTTTTTTAAATAGATTGAAGGTACTAAATGGTTTTTTAGTTTTAATAATATAAAAAGCAATTCCAAAAATAATCCAATACGTTATTGCAGATGCTACACCAGAACCTACGCCACCCAAACGTGGAAGACCAGCTTTACCGAATATAAGGAAATAGTTCAAAATTACATTAACTGGTACTGAAATAACTGTAATGACCATAGTAGTTCTTGTTTTACCTAAACCATCAATAAACTGACGAATGACTGTATATAGAAATAAAGGTAAAATTCCAAATGATAATGCGAATAAGAAATGAAGAGCAACACGATGAACTTTCGGATCAAGATTCATATGATTTAAGATTGGATGAATTGAAAATATACCAATAATAATAATGACTACTGCAATAATCCCAGCCAAAAAAAGTGCCTGCGTAACAAGAGGCGTTATTTTTCCATCCTGTTTTGCCCCATTTAAATTGGCAACCATTGTCGTAATTGCGACTAAAATGCCAGTTAACCCTGTACTGATTGGCGTCCAAATACTAACACCTATCGCGACCCCTGCTAAATCCCCTGGACTACTATTACCAGACATGATTGTATCAAAAAATGACATCGAAAATAATGTCACTTGAGTGATTAAAATCGGAAGTAGTAGTTTAAAAAAGCGTGATATTTTATCCGTTTTAGTAGTATTCAATTTATCGACCTCCTAAACAAACACTTTTACAATTGTATCATGTTTTGGTTTAATAGCTATAATGAAATTATTCGGATAAATATTATATAAAGAAAGTTGGTCTTAGATTGGGAAATCAAGTTGTTATCATCACAGGCGCAGGAAGTGGATTAGGAGCGTCATTAGCTAAAAAGTATTCTGAAAACGGAGCTCATATTTGTTTGTTAGGAAGAACTGAAAATAAACTTAGAGAAATTGGTAAACAATTACCTAACAATTATTCAATACATACTGTAGATGTTTCAGAACATGAAGATGTAAAAAGAGTCTTCGATACAATCATTCAAACATATGGGAAAGTTGATTTATTATTTAATAATGCAGGAGTTGGAATTTTTGATCTTGCAGAAGAATTAAATGATGAAGCAGTACATAATATGATCGACATTAACCTAAAGGGAACTATTTTCTGTTCACAAGAAGTTCTAAAACAAATGAAAAAACAAGATAGTGGAACAATCGTCAATATTGTATCTACTGCAGGTCTAATTGGAAAAGCAACAGAATCAGTTTATTGTGCAAGTAAGTTCGGAGTTAAAGGCTTTACTGAAAGTTTGGTTGTTGAATTAACAGGTACACCAATTTCGGTATTTGCAGCATATATGGGTGGAATGAATACAGATTTTTGGGCCGGTATTTTTGATGAAGATAAAACTTCAAAAATGATGAATCCAGATGATATAGCTGAAATCATTATTGAAAATATAAAACCACGTAAAAATATAGCCATACCTGAAATTATTATAAAAAACATAAAATAAGTATTAACCAAGCCGTCTTTTACACAAACTAAAACCAAATCATTAAGGACTAAGTGAGGTATAAAAGATGAGCAAACCAAAAAAGAACAAATCAATTGATTCGAATCAAAATAATTTTGACGAATTATTACTTGAAGATCTAAAAACTGCAGATGATATTCCAATCGATTGGTTACCAAAAAGTGAACCGATTACGGAAACAATGTCATATAAAAATGCTGAAGATTAATTAGACTGTAATTTGAAAAGACTTGTTTTTATTGTTGCCTGATTGCAATAGGATGAATAGGCTTAGCGACTTGAAAATTAAGCGTTTTCAATTAGTCTCTTTGGCATGTTTTTTTGACTTTGTCCTCATACTGTAAAGAATAGCCATTTTGGCTATTTTTTTTTATTTTGATATGGTATTATTATTGAAGCGTTTTATATTAAAGCCAATTCCTGGCATTAAAATACATAAAAAAATGAAAAACAGGATATAGTTAGGAGAATTATTGATGGAAAAAGTACTAGTTTTTGGTCACAAGAACCCAGATACAGATACAATTTGCTCTGCAATTGCATATGCAGAATTGAAAAAGGCATTAGGTGAAAATGCTGAAG
Organism: Bacillus sp. AFS053548; assembly: GCF_002575105.1. Taxonomy (NCBI): domain Bacteria; kingdom Bacillati; phylum Bacillota; class Bacilli; order Caryophanales; family Bacillaceae; genus Bacillus; species Bacillus sp. AFS053548. The sequence continues at coordinate 27,040 of NZ_NUHI01000030.1, forward strand.
CAATTCGTTTAGGTGACGTAAGTGCAGAAACTCAATTTGCACTTGATACTTTTAAATCTGAAGCACCACGTTTAGTAGAAAAAGTTGCAGCTGAAACAAATAATGTCATTTTAGTTGATCATAATGAGCGTCAACAAAGTGCTGATGATATCGAACAAGTTCGTGTACTTGAGGTTATCGATCATCACCGTATTGCTAATTTTGAAACTAGCGATCCTTTATACTACCGTTGTGAGCCAGTTGGATGTACTGCTACAATTTTAAACAAATTGTATAAAGAAAATAATATCGAAATTAAGAAAGAAGTTGCTGGTCTAATGCTTTCAGCAATTATTTCTGATACATTATTATTCAAATCTCCAACTTGTACTGATCAAGATATTGCTGCTGCAAAGGAACTTGCAGAAATCGCAGCTGTAAATGCAGAGGAATATGGTCTAGACATGTTAAAAGCAGGTGCAAACCTAGCTGATCAATCAATTGAGTCTTTAGTATCACTTGATGCGAAAGAATTCCAAATGGGTAACTATAAAGTAGAAATCGCACAAGTAAACGCAGTTGATACAAATGACGTACTTTCTCGTCAGGCTGAATTAGAAAATGTCCTTGAGGGCATCGTTGCTAATAAGAGATTAGACTTATTCTTATTCGTTGTAACTGATATTTTAACAAATGACTCAGTCGCAGTTGCAAAAGGAAATGCTACTAATGCAGTTGAAAAAGCATACAATGTTACATTAGAAAACAACACTGCTTTATTAAAAGGTGTTGTATCTCGTAAAAAACAAATCGTTCCAGTATTAACTGAAACATTTAATACACTTTAATTCGTAATTTAACAACAAAGTCTTTGAAAGGCTTTGTTGTTTTTTTAATAGCTAATAAATGGGGGATTTGAAATGGAAAATTTAAAATATCCGATTGGCAGATTTAACTTACCATCAAGTTACACTCATCAACAACGTAAAGAATTTATTAAAGTACTAAAAGATGCTCCGATTAAATATAAAGAAGCAATCACATCGCTTACAGAAGAACAATTAAACACACCTTATCGTGAAGGTGGTTGGACACCAAAACAAGTTATTCATCATGTTGCTGATAGCCATATGAATAGCCTTATGAGAGTTAAACTAGCTTTAACTGAAGAAAATCCTACAATCAAAGCATATGATGAAAATGCATGGATTTCGTTAAGTGATTCGAATTTTGATTTTCTTAGTTCTTTAAAAATAATCGAAGGTATTCACGAACGTTACGTAGTTTTACTTGAATCACTAACAGATGAAGAGTTTAATCGCACTTGTTATCACCCTGAACTTAAAATTAATATTAGTATAGATTTCATCTTAGCTTTATACGCTTGGCATAGCGAACATCATTTGGCTCATATTTATTTAGTGAAAAACAATTAATAGTAAGGTGTGAAGAACGATTAAATTATTATTTATTTGTAGCAAAAATCAATGGAGAAGTCCTACAGCAGAAAAAATTTTCCACTTATATAATGGCTACCAAGCAAGATCAGCAGGGACTCAAAACAGGTGCTAGGATTAAAGTGACAGAGGGACATATTGGTTGGACAGATATTATTTTTGTAATGGAGAAAAAACATTTAAGAAGAATTCGCGATAAATTCGGTGATTTACTCAATGAAAAAAAGATTGTCAATCTAGATATAGCTGATGATTATCAATTTATGGACGAAGAATTAATTGAAATTCTCCAAAATAGAGTATCCGAAATAATTTAGGGTAAACGGGCAAGAAGCGAAAAAAAATTTAAAATTTTATAAGTTTTAAGGAACCCACTCAGCTAAAAGAGTGGGTTTAGTTCTAATTACCTTATGAACGTTTAGATTCTAAGTACTTCCTCATGAATATGAAAGATTTCTAAAATAACCCAATTCATAACAGTGTCAAAGTCCATGTAGTACACATAAAAATAAAAATAGAGCAAAATAAGAAAAAGGTGTGAGCATGTACTACAAATTATTAAAGCAATATATAAAAAATTCAAATTTAAGTTTGACTGATATAGCCAAAGAATTAAATAAGTTGGGCTTTTCAAAAGACAAGAGCTATTTAAGCAAATTACAAAATGCGAAATTGACTCCACCTGAAGAAAAATTAACTAGAGCGATTGCAAAAGTGACAGGTGGAAATGCTGAAGAATTAATTTGGTATGCTTATATTATTAATGCACCTGAAAGATTGAAAACTCCTTTACGAAACATTTCAGAAGAAGTTTTCAATCTTGCAAAGAAAGAAATGAATAGTAATTTTAAATTTGATGTGGTATATAAGGAACAAAATGTTGAGCATCGTTCAAAAATATTTGCAGGATTTATTAGACAGTCACGATTACAAAATAATCTTTCAATCAAGTGCCTTGCAAAAAAAGCAAATGTATCCCATTCATATATTTCACAAATTGAAAATGGTAAAAGAGGTATTCCTTCAACAGAAATTATACGAAAGTTGGCAGAACCACTCGGTGTTCCTGTAATTCAGTTGTTTCAATTAGCTGGGTATGTACCAGTTGAAGAAAATGTTTGGATAGAAGGTATGAACCTCATACGTAAAGCTAATTCAATGCTAAACAATGAAGAAAAAGAGAAATTATTGAGGTTAATAGAAGCTTTTTTAACATTGTCTTCAATACACTTTTTCTAATTATATAGAATAAATAAAAATGCAGGAATCAGGATTACTCCTTAACCTGCATTTTTTTATCCTTTTATTATCCCTTTAATTAGGTAAATAGTAATACACTAAATGGTGATAGCTGATATTATATTAACAACCAACATAAATTTACCAGATTGATCAAGTTTTCCTGCCGTTCTTCCTGCTATAGCGAGTGACAAAAATCAGATCCAGGAAACTGCAATACAAGTTACCGAGAAAGCAATTTTTTCAATTCCGTCATATTGAAGTGAATTTGTTCCAATTACGCCTATAGTATCCAAAATTGCATGAGGATTTAAAAGTGAAACTGATGCAGCAAAAAGTATTTGTTTTTTTACTGAAAAATGCTGCTGATTCGTAGATATATTTGAAGATTTAGCTTTCCATGTTTGCCAGCCCATATAAAAAACAAAACGCCAAAACTAAAAAAGAGCGGTTTTTAAATAAGGTGATGTTAAAATTAGCACTGAAACTCCTGTAACAGATAAAGTAATAAATAAAGTATCGCAAATCGATGCAGTTATCACAGCAGGAAGTGCTTTAATAAATCTTTTTTTGAGTTGCACCTTGTTGAAAAATAAAGACGTTTTGAACACCTAAAGGTAGTATTAATCCAAAAGATAATAATGATGCGTGTAGAATAGTTTGAATCATAGAACCACCTAACTGATCATATTTATGTACATTTCAATTCTTTTTTCGAATCTTGACTAAATTTGTAAATTTTAGGAAAGGATAGTAAGAAACTGCAAAAGGAAGTGAAGAGTATGTCACAGCAATATGACAATTTACCTGATTATGAATTATTAGCGAATAATCCAGCATTATCTTTACATGAACTGTCATATCATTATGATATGAGTTTTAATGATATCGCTGAAATTAGAGGAATCTCTGTAGAAGATTTAGTAAATTACTATCAGACAAATACTTCTCACGATTCATTATTTTATTTTGAATAAAATATACATAAAGCTGAGCCAATATCTATTGGAATCGGCTTTTTTTTCGTAAACAATCATCTACTTATTATATTAAAAAAATGTGAGAAAACTAGAATTTTTAGATAGACTTAACATCTCGGATTAGGAATTAGGTTTTTAAAAAAAGTTAAGCCATTTTAGGCTTAACTTCATTTTTTCTTATTTGCCTTTAGTCGCCAATTATTACATACCATAAATTTACCAATTGGATATTCAAAATTACATTTTTGAATAAACTTGAAATTTAATTTTTCACATATTTTATTAGATGGAATGTTATTAGTGGAAGGAAAAGCGTGAATATATTTATGCTTCGATTCTTTTTGGGCCTTCTTAATAGTTTTTTTTACTGCGATTGTTGCTATACCTTTTCGTTGAAATTGTGGTAAAATGCTCCAACCAATTTCATAAACAAGTTTACCATCCCATATGCGATCCCAATAGCCAACAGTTCCTATTTTTGTTCTATACGGAAGCAAAATGATTACAAACATTTGTCCTGTACCTATTCGACTCATTTCAAGATAATGCTTGTGCCGACTCATAATTTCTTTCAAACTTTCAAGTCCTCCAAGATATTTCATCATACTATTCGTATTTGATGATAGAAGTAAACTAAGATCTGCTTCGTTCCATGGCTCGATTAATATGTTTGATTCATCTATTTTTGACAATTAATACACTCCAAATTTATATTAAAAAGAATCATATTAAGATAGTATTCTGAAGTGAAGATGATATCTCTAATTAAATAACACAAATTAAATAGGTGAGATTCTTATCACGATAACCGTTTTATAACAAATATTCATTTAAGTAAATAGAAAAGTTTAATAGGGCTGTTTGAAGTTGGAAAACTTCGGATAGCCTTTTTACTCATATTTAATAATGAGTAATAAATAAGGTTTAAATTTTCATCTGGTATGCTCTAACGATAATCCCATCATTCCCTGGCTCAAAGTCAAACTTTGGCAATCTTTTAAATCCGATTTTTTCATATAAACTTATTGCATTTTTCATAAATTCACCGGTATGTAATCCGATCGCATCGAATCCTTTTTCCATCGTGCGATTAATACATTCTGAAATTAGTGCAGAAGCAATTCCTTGACCGCGGCAGTCTGACTCTACAGCAAGCATTCGGATCTCTGGATAATCAAGTTCGTCGATATAGCCTCCATAGGCATTTATTTTGGCTGGGAATAAAGCGACGCTACCGACATTTTTTCCTAAAATCGTAGCAACAATTATTTCCACACCTTCTTGTTCATCAACATTCGATGAGAGGGACTTCTTTAAAGCATTCCAATGTTTATCTGGTAACAAGTTGACGTATTCATAATAAGCGTTAATTCTTTGTTCTCGAATTGACTGAAACATCTCTTTTTCAGCATTACAAATTTCTATTTTTACCATTTAAATCGCATCTCCTTTTGCCTTAATGAATGAGGAACTTTTCTTTTTGTCTACTTAAATCTTCGCGATTGTGCTTCGAATTCCAAATCGTAAGTTCAGGACCTTTTGGTAAGACTTTTGATTCTTCTTTATCGGGTGTAATGGTTATCGATAAATGGTAATGTCGTTTAATCGCATCAAAATCAGTTGTATCCCCAAATCCTGGTGTTTGATATAAATCTCGTACATAGCTCCATAAGTTTTTAAACTCGCGTATTAAATTTCGATTCGTATTAAATGCTGTAAAGTAAGCAGCATCGAACCGTACAAGTGTTGTAAATAACCTAATATCAGTATCAGTAATTTTATCACCAAATAAAAAACGTTGTTTAGATAAGCGCTTCTCTAGTTCATCTAATCGATTAAATAACGTTTCATATGCATCTTCATAAGCGTTCTGAGATTGTGCAAAACCACATTTGTATACACCATTGTTTACATCATTAAATATGATTTCATTTAGCGCATCAATTTCTTGTCGGATAGAAACTGGGTATAAATCTGGTGCATTCTTTTTATGGTAAGGCTTCCAAACAGTTTCGAAATAGTTTGTTAGCCTAAAATAGTCATTATTGACTACCTTACCAGTGTTAATATCGATCATTGCGGGTACTGTCGGACGTCCTGAATAGTTTTGATCTGATTTATGATAGATTTCACTCATGTATCGAACGCCTAATATTGGATCAACTCCTCCAGAATCCAAAGAAAATTCCCAATCCACGCGAGGCAATCTTGGACGCATTGGACTGACGGTTCCTAAACTGATTGCATTTTCTAAGCCTAAAACTTTTCGTACAATAACAGACCGATGGGCCCATGGACAAGCAGCTGACCAAATGAGACGATATCGACCTGCTTCAACTGGAAGTTCTCCTGGTTTATTTCCAAATGGTGTAGAAAAACGATTTAATTGACGTCTAAAGAAACCATCAACTGTTACTTCAGTTGGTTTAGTTTTATTCATACTTAAACTTCCTTTCTCACTACTTTGGATAATATTTTTTTGATTAGAAATTTTGAAGGTGAACATAGAAGTAATTCTAATACTCTATTATACTCTTAAAATTCAGAAAATGTATTTTTCTGGTCTTACTAATAATGACAATACTATCTATTTAATTGCTTTATACTACTTTGTTAGAATTTATCTCGAATATGAGGTATATTTAGGTTAATTGATAACTACAGCAGAACCTTATAAATCTACTCAAAATTTGCTTTTTAAATATAGAAATTCGGAGGAATAGTTTAATGGAAATAGGAATTAGTACTTTTGTAGAAACAACGCCTGATGCAAAGACAGGTAATGTAATAAGCCATGCAGAACGTTTACGAGAAGTGGTTGAGGAGATTATTCTGGCAGATCAAGTTGGATTAGATGTATTTGGAGTAGGGGAACATCATCGTAATGATTTTGCAGCATCATCTCCAGCAGTCGTACTAGCTGCTGCTGCATCACAAACAAATCGTATTCGGCTAACAAGTGCCGTAACTGTTCTATCTTCAGCAGATCCAGTCCGAGTATTTCAAGATTTTGCTACGCTTGATGGTATTTCGAATGGGCGAGCGGAAATCATGGCGGGACGTGGTTCATTCATCGAATCATTTCCATTATTCGGCTATAATTTAAACGACTATGATGAACTTTTTGAAGAAAAACTGGATTTACTGCTGACCTTGCAAAAATCTGAATTCGTAACATGGAGTGGAAAATATCGACCAGCCATTAACAATATAGGAATTTATCCACGACCAGTTCAGGAGCCACTGCCTATTTGGATCGGAAGTGGCGGAAACAGTGAATCAGTCGTTCGAGCTGGACTATTGGGGCTTCCACTAGTACTTGCAATTATAGGTGGTCGTCCAACTCAGTTCGCACCACTTGTTGAGCTTTATAAAAAAGCAGCAGCTCATGCCGGTCATGATGTGAACAAACTACAGATTGCATCCCATTCACATGGGTTCATCGCAGAGGATACCATGACTGCAGCTGATAAATTTTTCCCATCAACACAGCAAGTCATGAATAAGCTTGGAAAGGAACGAGGTTGGGGAACTTATGACCGAGCTGCATTCAATACGGCACGAAGCTTTGAAGGTGCACTTTATGTTGGTGATTCTGAAACTGTAGCACAAAAAATCATCCACCTTCGAAAAAATGTAGGTATTACAAGATTTATGCTTCATGTACCAGTTGGTTCGATGCCACACGCAGACGTAATGAAAGCAATCGAACTATTAGGTAAGGAAGTCGCACCAATCGTTCAAAAAGAAATCGCAAAGTGGGAAGCAAATCTATAATTTGAAATAAATGAAAAGCTGTTTTCTATAAGAGGACAGTTTTTTTATATCGATTAAATAAAAAAATCGTGATAATATTCCATCAATTGGAAAAGAATATTGCATAGGAAAGGAGGGAATGCGAGTGTTAATAAAAAATTGGCTATCAGGACTAATTGTTTTTTTAGCAACGATTGTATTAATGGCAACACCAGGTAATTTCAAAGCTTTTGCTGAATCTGGGGTTTCAGATGCAAATAATCGTGAACAAACAATTGTAGTAGAGTTGAATGATGATTATTTTAATCCGAAAAACATTACGATTCCAAATGGTACAAAAACAACTTTATTATTGAGAAATAAAGGGAGTAAACCACATACTTTTACTGTGAAAATGCTCAATATTGATGTTGAAGTTCAACCAAGAACTGAAAAAACCATTTCAGTGTTACCAAAACAAGCAAATACATATGATCTTACATGTAAGTACCATTTTAATGTAGGTATGGTAGGTAAAGTAATCGTAAAATAAAGTCAAGGCCATTGGGCCTTGACTTTATTTATGTGTCTATAATTTTAAATAGTAAAGAAATGCCCTCTTAATTTCTAACTTATAAAGGTATTTCATTACTTTTTAGCAAAACCTCCTCATACAATTAGAATAAGGAGGGATGAGGATGGAGAATATCGATTTTCATATACTTCAATGGTTTTTTGGTAGTACACCGATTCTTGGTCTAGCTTTGATGATGTTTATTGCTTCATCGCTAGGGAAACGTCTTACTATACCAATTATTACAGTTATCGTAACATCATGCTTGTGGTATAATTGGAAAACGCTCCCAAATGATATTTGGCATCGTATGGGAGCAAACGGTACTGTTGGGCTGTACCAACATATAACCTTCGCTCTAATCCTTGGTTTTGTCACATCGAGTATTCTCGGTATGTATCAAAAAACTCGTCACGCTAAATAAGATGACCATTGGATAAATGAATATTTTAAAGATTATCAATGATTTTAAATAGATGAATTCAATGTACCAACAACTATGAGCTTCTCTAAAAGAGGCTCATTTTTTAATTTCAAAGAAATGAAAGCGAGTTCATAAAAAAGAATCAAAAATAATAAAAAAACCAATTGACTCTCCCCTCGGAGGAGGCTTTACATTATGTTTTGTAGAGCTTTAAAAGGAGTTGAGTTAAGATGAAAAAACAAAACATCATGTTATCTTTAGTATTAATGAATTTATTCATTATTTTTTTAGGAATTGGGTTGGTTATTCCAGTCACTCCTTCAATTATGAATGAATTAAATATATCTGGTACAATTGTAGGCTATATGGTAGCTGCATTTGCTATTACACAATTATTTTTTTCACCAATTGCAGGTCGCTGGGTAGATCAGTTCGGACGTAAAAAAATGATTATAACAGGATTATTAATCTTTAGTATCTCTGAGTTTTTATTCGGAATGGGTAAAACGATTGAGGTTCTTTTTATTTCACGTATGTTAGGCGGAATAAGTGCGGCATTCATAATGCCAGCTGTAACAGCATTTATCGCAGATGTTACAACGGTGGATACAAGAGCAAAAGCACTCGGTTATATGTCGGCTGCAATTTCAACAGGCTTTATTGTCGGACCAGGTGTTGGAGGATTTTTAGCAGAATATGGCCCACGCATACCATTTTTCTCTGCAGCAGGATTGGCGATTTTTGCAGGGGTTTTATCTTTTACAGTCCTTCCTGAGCCAGAACGAAATCAAGACAGTATTGAAGAGAGTGGACAAAAACCAGGATTTAAACGTATTTTTGCTCCGATGTATTTTATATCGTTTATGGTTATTTTGATCTCACAATTTGGTTTGTCAGCTTTTGAATCATTATTTTCATTGTTCACAAATCATAAATTTGGTTTTACACCGAAAGACATAGCAATCATGATTACTGGCGGTGGCATTGTTGGTGCGATTGCTCAAATAGCATTATTTGATCGATTAACAAAATGGATCGGAGAAATTCGATTAATTCGATATAGTTTAATCCTTTCTACAATACTAGTGTTTATGATGACAATTGTAGACTCATACTTTATGATTTTACTAGTGACGGTTACTGTATTTTTAGGATTTGATTTAATGCGTCCAGCGGTTACAACCTATTTATCTAAGATTGCAGGTAATGAACAAGGCTTTGTTGGTGGAATGAATTCAATGTTTACTAGTTTCGGGAATGTAATAGGACCAATAATAGGTGGTATCCTATTTGATATAGACTTAAACTATCCATTTTATTTTGCAACAGTCTTATTAGCGAGTGGTGTTGGTTTAACAATTGCTTGGAAAATGCCAGTATATCGAACAGCATAATTAATCGAAATGCGTATTCTATTTTACGAATAAAGAATACGCTTTTTTTGCTAAAATAAGATGGTGGAGGTGATTGAAGTGAAGGAAAAACTTTATACAATAGGTGAGGTATCCAAATTAGTTAATATTTCGATTAAAGCACTCCGATATTATGATAAAATCAACTTATTTAAACCAGCGTATGTCGATCCAGATACTAATTATCGATATTACAAAGACTCACAAATTCATCTTCTCGATTTAATCAAATCCCTCAAATATATCGGTACACCATTAGAAGAGATGAAAGAAGTACAGGGGCTAAAGAGAGATGAATTTTTCTCCTTTTTAACAGAACAAGAAAAAATTGTCAGAAAAAAAATAGATTCATTAATCGAAATTGAAAAAATCATTACAAATGCAAAAAAGGGTTTACAAAAACAAAAGGACTATCCACAATTTGGTGAAGTGTTTTTTTCGTATGAGGAAGAAATGCAAATCATTCAGACGAAAGCAAATGGGATCGACCCGAAAAATATTTTAAATGCTTCATACAGTAAATTGAAGAAATTTGCTGCATCTACAGAAGGTTTTAGGAACAATGGTTATGGAGCCATTGTGCCATATAAGTCTTATACACATGTTAGTGAAGTAACATATCAATATTTATTTACACCAGTATTAACAAAAAAACAAACTACACTACTATTACCGGGTACCGAGGTTTCAACCATCCCCGAAGGAAAATACATATGCATTACTTATAAAAGCTTATCATCTGATGATTATTTTACAAACCTACAAAGACTTATTAATTATATAGACATACATCAAATAACGATTAAAAGTGATATATATGAGTCATTAATACATAATAATTATTCACCGAATCAAAAAGAAGAATTTTTGATTGAAATGAGAGTATTAGTCGATGATGAAAAGAGAATAGATAGACAAAAAATATGATACTTTAAAGCTCATAGATTATTTAAGAAAGACTCCTTAAGGGGTCTTTTTTTTATTTTTTACGATCCAAGAATAAATTTATTTAATATACATATTGAATTATTGAATAAAAATAAAGATATTTGTTAAGAAATTAAATTTTTATGTCCGCTAAATCAATTTATTTAATATACACATTTAATAATTTAATTAAAATATAATTTTTTATAAATATATTTAAATTTTTGTTTGAAAAATTAAATAT
>NZ_NUHI01000031.1:0-19326 GCF_002575105.1 Bacillus sp. AFS053548
TCCTGTCCCCGCAACCAAAATGGTCCCGTGGTGTAGCGGTTAACATGCCTGCCTGTCACGCAGGAGATCGCCGGTTCGATCCCGGTCGGGACCGCCATACATACGATTCTTAAAACGAAACAAAAAATTGTTTCGTTTTTTTTATTATTTTTGAAATGAGTAAAATTTAAATAGATCTTATTTGTAAGAGTATTACTTTTAATCATTATAACTGTATAAAACAGAAGCCGACAGAAGCAAAGACTGTTCAACTCAACCTTAATTAGGAAACATGGGATGGTAGAAATCACAAGGAGCCTATGCGACTAGAAGGCACTGGTTATGACATGCGATAAGCGAGAGACATAACAAAATAAACGAATACAACCTAAATATAAATTTCAATAAATTATCTAAACTATTCAAAAGAATATTACTGTTTGACATCCGCTTAATGTTTTGAAATGATATAATATGGCAAAGTTAGAAATAGACGAGTTAGAATTTTGGTGGTGAAGTAATTGGAAATTGTTTTACATACAAATACTGAGGAAGAAACTCAAGAAATTGCATTTTTTCTCGGACAACTAGTGCAACAAAAAGATGTAATCTTATTAGAAGGAGATCTTGGTGCTGGAAAGACCACTTTTACGAAAGGATTTGCTAAAGGTCTTGATGTAAAAAGAACGGTTAATAGCCCAACTTTTAATATTATTAAAGAATATAAAGGTAGAATTCCTCTATATCATATGGATGTTTATCGTTTAGAAGGTAGTAGTGAAGATTTAGGCTTTGATGAGTATTTTATGGGTGAAGGTGTTTGTGTTGTAGAATGGGCTCATTTAATTTCAGATTACTTACCAAATGAATTCTTAAAAATCATAATAACTCATGAAGAAAATGGTAGAATGATTACTTTTATTCCAAGTGGATCTAGGTATGAATTTATTTGTAAGGAGTTAATAAACAATGACCGTTTTAGCAATTGATACATCTACAAATGTTATGGGGATTAGTCTAATAAAAGATCAATCTGTTATTGGAGAAACGATAACATTTATTAATAAAAACCATTCTGTACGACTAATGCCGGCAATTAGTACTTTAATGGAAGAATGCAATATAAAACCAAAGGAACTATCTAAAATACTGGTTGCAAAAGGTCCAGGCTCTTATACAGGTGTACGCATTGGTGTAACTGTGGCTAAATCATTAGCTTTCACTTTAAATATTCCAATTATTGGGGTATCAAGTTTGAAGGTATTGGCTGCTAACGGGCGATATTTTAATGGATTAGTTTGCCCGATATTTGATGCAAGACGCAACTTATTATTTACAGGCCTTTATGATTTTAGAGGTCAGGTTACTAATGAGGTATTAGAAGACTGCAATATTGACCGAAGTATCTGGATTGAAAAGCTTAAATCTTATAATGAACAAATCTTATTTATTGGTAATGATGTATCAATTCATAAAGAATTTATTATTGAGCATTTAAAAGATAAAGCTGTCTTTGCAAAAGAAAGTTTGAATAACCAGAGACCAAGTGAACTGTTTACGTGTAGCTTAGAAGAAAAAGAAGAATCAGTTCATAATTTTGCACCAGAATATTTAAGATTATCAGAAGCAGAAGCTAATTGGCTAGCAAGCCAAGAAAAGTAGGAGGATATTATGATCTCATCGGTTGCTTTTCGTAAAATGAAAGAAGAAGATTTAGATCAAATAGTAGAAATTGAAAAACTATCATTCCCTACACCATGGACATATGATGCTTTTTATAATGAATTATATTCAAATCAATTTGCCAATTATATAGTGGCTGAAGTTGATGAGAAAATAATTGGTTATTGTGGATTATGGGTGGTTATTGATGAGGGACATATTACAAATATAGCTATTTTGCCAGATTATAGAGGAGTAGGTCTTGGCGAAAAGTTACTTCGGGCAGTAATGGAAACTGCTAAAAATCTTGGAGCTGATACATTAACTTTAGAAGTAAGGGTATCAAATCATGTAGCAATGGGACTATATCGAAAGCTGGGATTCCAAGATGGTGGTATTCGAAAAAGCTATTATACGGATAATTTTGAGGATGCATTAGTTATGTGGGTGAATTTGAAATGATAAATGAAAATTGTTTAATTCTTGCTATAGAGACAAGCTGTGATGAAACTTCAGCCGCAGTTGTTAAAAATGGAAATGAAATATTAAGTAATGTAGTAGCTACTCAGATAGATATTCATAAACGTTTTGGTGGAGTAGTACCTGAAGTTGCATCACGATTACATGTTGAGCAAATAACTTTGGTAATCGAAGAAGCCATGAAGCAAGCACAAGTAGAATATGAAGATCTAGCTGCAGTTGCAGTTACAGAAGGTCCAGGACTTGTTGGAGCGTTACTAATTGGGGTAAATGCGGCAAAAGCAATTGCATTTGCACATGGACTACCGCTTATAGGAGTACACCACATTGCGGGTCATATTTATGCTAATCAACTTGTACAGCCCCTGCAATATCCACTATTAGCCTTAGTAGTTTCTGGTGGGCATACAGAGCTTGTCTACATGAAGGAAGATGGCATTTTTGAGGTAATAGGTGAAACAAGGGATGATGCAGCAGGAGAAGCTTATGATAAGGTCGCTAGAACACTTAAATTACCTTATCCAGGTGGTCCTCACATTGATCGTCTAGCACAAGAAGGAAATGCAACTATTCCTTTTCCTAGAGCATGGTTAGAAGAGGGAAGCTATGATTTTAGTTTTAGTGGATTAAAGTCAGCAGTTATTAATTATATGCATAATGCTGAACAAAGAGGCGAGGAAGTATCACCAGCTGATGTCGCAGCAAGCTTCCAAGAGAGTGTAATTGAAGTAATTGTTACAAAAACAATTCAAGCTGCAAAAGAATATAATGTAAAACAAGTTTTATTAGCCGGAGGAGTTGCAGCTAATAAAGGGTTGAGAGCTACATTACAAGAAGAGATGAATGCTTTGAGTAATATAGAATTAGTTATACCACCACTATCACTTTGTACAGATAATGCTGCGATGATTGGTGCTGCTGCATTTATCCGTTTAAAACAAGGGAAACTAGGTAATTTGGCATTAAACGGGAATCCAGGTTTGGATTTAGAGAATATGTAAGAAGTACTTATTCACAATTTTTTTATAAAATGTGGATAAGTACTTTTTATTTGTTAAAAACTTATTAAACTATGTGTACAAAATTGTGTATAACATTACTGTTTTGCTGTGGATAATGTGTATAAACCTGTGTAAAAGCTAAATGATAATTGAATATATGTGGATAAATATGTAGATAAGAAAAAACGGATAGCAAAAAGCTTATCCGTTTAGTCATTACTCTTGTAAGTTCTCCCATTCTTCCATTAGGTCTATTAACTTAGCTTCGATATCATTTTTCTTATTTGTTAATTCTTGTACTAATTGAAAATTACCGTAAACTTCTGGCTTACATAATTCTAGTTCGATCGTCTCTATATCAAGCTCAAATTGCGATATATTACTTTCAATCTCCTCTATACGGCGCTGAGTTTGACGGATTTTTTTCTTCAATTCTTTGTCTTGTTGATAATCAGAAATTGGTTGAGAAGATTGTTTAACTTGTGATAATGTAGCCTCTTTTTCTGCTTGTTCTTTTTCAAATGCTTCGTTTTTCTTAAATTGATAATAGTCATAATCACCCAAATAAATTGATAATCCTGCTTTTGCTAGTTCAAAAGTTTTTGTGGATAATCTGTTCATAAAGTAACGATCATGAGAAACAAATAAAATCGTTCCAGGGTAATCTAATAAAGCATTTTCTAACACTTCTTTACTATCTAAATCTAAATGGTTAGTAGGTTCATCAAGAATTAAGAAATTAGCTTTTTTCATCATAAGCTTAGCTAAAGCTAATCTAGCCTTTTCTCCACCACTTAAAGAGGTAACAATTTTTGTCACATCATCTCCAGAAAATAAAAAGTTCCCTAATATTGTTCGAATTTCTTGTTCGGCCATTAATGGATAATCATCCCAAAGTTCGTCTAATACTCTTTTATTAGAAGTTAGTTTTGCTTGCTCTTGATCATAATAACCAACTGAAACATTTGCACCAAAATCAATCGTTCCTTGTAATTTTTCTAAATCTCCAATAATCGTTTTAAGTAATGTCGATTTACCTACACCATTTGGACCGACTAATGCGACACTATCCCCTCGATTCAGTACGAATCTCATCGTATGATCGATTGTTGGGATACGATCATAGCCAATAAATAAATCTTGTACAGACAACACATCATTACCGCTTTGTTTTTCAATTGTAAATGAAAAATTAGCCGAAGACTCGTCACCAAGTGGCCTGTCTAATCGAACCATTCGATCTAATTGTTTCCTACGACTTTGAGCTCTTTTAGTAGTTGAAGCACGCGCAATATTACGCTGCACAAAATCTTCAAGTTTAGAGATTTCCTCTTGTTGCTTTTCGAACTGTTTTAACTCTTGTTCATATTGAGCTGCCTTTAGTTCAAGGTACTTACTATAATTCCCAACAAATCGTTGATGCTTATGGTTAGATATTTCATAAACAATATTAACAACTTGATCAAGAAAATATCGATCGTGGGAAACGATTAATACTGCACCAGGGTATGACTGTAAGTAGCGCTCTAACCAACTAAGAGTGTCAATATCTAAATGGTTCGTAGGCTCATCCAAGATTAACAAATCAGGCTTCGTTAATAATAGCTTACCTAATGCCAGTCTTGTCTTTTGTCCACCGCTTAACGAAGAAATTTTTGTTTCGTAATCTTCATTACTAAAACCTAAACCACTAATTATTGAACGAATATCTGCTTCAAACTGGTAACCACCGTTTTCTTTGAATGTATATTGAAGATGATCATATTCATTCATAACCTTGTCATAAACGGCTTGATTAGAATAGACATCCTCCCTAGTCATTTTAACTTCTAATTTTCTCATATTATCCTGCATCTCTACTAAATGATTAAATACAGAATAATATTCTTCCCAAATCGTTTTATCGCTTTGTAAACCAGAGTTTTGGGCTAGGTAGCCTACAGTAACGTCTTTAGGTTTATTTATTTCACCGCCATCATAGGATATTTCACCTGCTATGATTTTCAATAATGTAGATTTTCCTGCACCATTACGTCCAACAATGGCAACTCGATCACTCGTTTGAACTTCTAATTTTATATTTGAAAGTATAATGTCACTACCAAAATACTTTGAGACATTATTTACTTGTAAAAGAATCATGGATAACACCTCATTGCAAAATTTTTTATCTATGTAACTGTAGACTGTCAAAATTCTTAAATATAGTGTATATTTTACATTAGAACAAGTACTTTATTACTAAAATAAAGTCAAATTACACACCATAGTAAAAAGAATTACAGTAAGTGGGGGATTAAAAAATGGATTCGGAACAAATTAAAATTCCACAAGCTACTGCTAAACGTCTACCTTTATATTACCGTTTTATAAAGAATTTGTCTTTATCAGGTAAACAAAGAGTTTCTTCAGCAGAGTTAAGTGAAGCAGTAAAGGTAGATTCCGCTACAATCAGAAGAGATTTTTCATATTTTGGAGCACTTGGTAAAAAAGGTTATGGCTATAACGTAAATTATTTATTAACTTTTTTCTCGAAAGCGCTTAACCAGCATGAAGTTATGAAAGTTGCATTAATTGGTGTTGGTAATTTAGGAACTGCATTCTTACATTATAATTTTATAAAAAATAATAATACAAAAATTGAGATGGCATTTGATATTGATCCAAATAAAATAGGTACTGAAATAGGTGGAGTACCCGTTTATAATCTAGATCATCTAGAGGAAGTTATGAATGAAGATATTCAAATCGTTATTTTAACTGTTCCTGCACCTGTAGCACAATCAATAGCTGATCGATTAAAAGGAAAAAATATTAGAGGAATTTTAAATTTCACACCTGCACGAATTAGTGTACCAGAACATATTCGCATTCATCATATAGACTTAGCAGTTGAACTTCAAACATTGGCATATTTTTTACAACAATAAATTCATATTAAAATAAAAACCCCCAAAAACTTGGGGGTTTTTAATGTAAATTGATCTGCTGAAAAACGACAAAAGAGTTCATTAACATATGGGTTAAGATTGGTACCATAATTGAGTTTGTTCGTTTATACAGATAACAAAATACAAAACCGATTAGAAAGTAAGATAAAAAGAAGGGCAAGTCTCCATGCATAAGCGAAAAGATCGCTGAACTAATCCCAGCAGAAATAATAAATGGTAATCGATTATAAAGCCTTCTAAAAATGATTCGTCGAAAAATAATCTCTTCTAAAATTGGTGCAACCAGACTTGGGATGATAATAAAAGCCGGGTTAAGCTTAGCGATGTTTATGATATTTTGAGTATTTTCTGAGCCCTTATTTAAATCAAATACATAAATTAAAATTAAATTACAAACAATTTGAGTTAGCATTGTTATGAAGTAACCTAAAATAACCCAATTTATTATTGTACGATAATTAGTTTTTAGATTCTTTATTCCTTCATAAATGGGCTTATGTAATAAGATAAGAATAATAATTAATCCACTTACGAAACTAATACAACCCCATAATGCCACCGCTTCAAGAGAAGCTGTTTTCTGATCTACTCCAACGTATAAGTTACTATTTAATAAATAGGGCACCCCAAATACCGCTGAATATTGAAGAACGACATACGTTAATAAAATCCATAAATCTCTAGTTTTCAATACGTTAGCTCCTTTGTGTTGATATTTTTCATAACCCAAAGGTTTATAACAACACGTACATTATTTTACTCGTTTCTTTTGTTTCTTAAAAGAAATTTTCACTTTTTATTTTACTTTTGATTGTAAAGAAAAAAACTTATTAAATTTCGACAAGAAAAGTGCCTGCTTCGGGCTTGCAAAATTTTTTGATATTATTTAAACTAATAATTGTGTTAGCACTCAATATACATGAGTGCTAAAAAATAATGATTTGATTATTGAGGAGGTATTACACATGTTAAAGCCATTAGGTGATCGTGTTGTAATTGAGCTTGTTGAGTCTGAAGAAAAAACTGCTAGTGGTATCGTGTTACCAGGTAGTGCACAAGAAAAGCCACAAGAAGGCAAAGTTGTTGCAGTAGGTACTGGCCGAGTACTTGAAAATGGTGAGCGCGTAGCTTTAGAAGTATCTGTAGGTGACCGCATTATCTTCTCTAAATATTCAGGAACAGAAGTTAAGTACGGTGGTACTGAATACTTAGTACTTCGCGAAAACGATATACTTGCAATCATAGGTTAATAAAATAAAAATACTTAAATTAAAAAATATATTTTTTATATTATAAGGAGGTCATTTTCATGGCAAAGGACATTAGATTTGGTGAAGAAGCACGTCGCGCAATGTTACGTGGTGTAGACGCTTTAGCTGATGCTGTAAAAGTAACTTTAGGACCAAAAGGACGTAACGTAGTTCTTGAGAAAAAATTCGGGTCTCCATTAATTACAAATGATGGTGTTACAATCGCAAAAGAAATCGAATTAGAAGATGCATTTGAAAATATGGGTGCAAAATTAGTTGCTGAAGTTGCTAGCAAAACAAATGACGTTGCTGGGGACGGTACAACAACTGCGACAGTTTTAGCTCAAGCTATGATTCGTGAGGGTCTTAAAAACGTAACTGCTGGTGCAAATCCAATGGGTATCCGTAAAGGTATCGAAAAAGCAGTTGCTGTAGCAATCGAAGAATTAAAAACAATCTCAAAACCAATTGAAGGTAAAGAGTCAATCGCACAAGTTGCTGCAATTTCTTCAGCGGATCCAGAAGTTGGACAATTAATTGCTGAAGCAATGGAGCGTGTTGGTAATGATGGAGTTATTACTCTTGAAGAATCAAAAGGTTTCACAACTGAGTTAGAAGTAGTAGAAGGTATGCAATTTGACCGTGGATACTCTTCTCCTTACATGGTTACAAATTCAGAGAAAATGGTTGCTGAATTAGAAAATCCATATATTTTAATCACAGATAAAAAAGTAACAAACATTCAAGAAATCTTACCAGTACTTGAGCAAGTTGTTCAACAAGGTAAGCCACTATTAATCATTGCTGAGGATGTTGAAGGTGAAGCACAAGCAACGATCATCGTAAATAAATTACGTGGTACGTTCAATGCAGTTACTGTTAAAGCTCCTGGCTTCGGTGACCGTCGTAAAGCAATGTTAGAAGATATCGCGATCTTAACTGGCGGTGAAGTGATTACAGAAGAATTAGGATTAGATCTTAAAACAACTAACATCACTCAATTAGGTCGTGCTTCAAAAGTTGTAGTAACAAAAGAAAACACTACAATCGTTGAAGGTGCTGGTGAAACTGAAGCTATCCAAAGACGTATCGGCGTAATCCGTGCTCAATTAGAAGAAACTACTTCTGAATTTGATCGCGAAAAATTACAAGAGCGTTTAGCTAAATTAGCTGGTGGTGTAGCAGTAATCAAAGTTGGTGCTGCAACTGAAACTGAATTAAAAGAACGTAAATTACGTATTGAAGATGCGTTAAACTCAACACGTGCTGCAGTTGAAGAAGGTATTGTAGCAGGTGGTGGTACTGCATTAATGAGCGTATACAATAAAGTAGCTGCAATCGAAGCAGAAGGTGACGTAGCAACAGGTATCAACATCGTATTACGTGCACTTGAATCTCCGGTGCGTCAAATCGCTACAAATGCAGGTCTAGAAGGATCAGTAATTATTGAAAAATTAAAAGTTGCGGAAGTTGGCGTTGGTTTCAATGCTGCTAACGGACAATGGGTAAACATGATCGAAGAAGGGATCGTTGACCCAACTAAAGTTACACGTTCTGCACTTCAAAACGCAGCATCTGTTTCAGCTATGTTCTTAACAACTGAAGCAGTAGTAGCTGATATCCCTGAGAAAAATGCTCCAGCTATGCCTGACATGGGCATGGGCGGCATGGGCGGCATGATGTAATAAAGAAAAAACCCTTGAGCAATCAAGGGTTTTTTTTATGTTTATAAATAATAGTAATTGATATAATCCCCTATAGGTAGACAGGAAAAAAAGAGAACATGCTATGATGATCTTAACTGTTTATCTGTAAGGGGATTTTTTGTGGCAAAGAAAGTACAAAATTTATTTCCTTTAAAAACAAAAATATCAAATTCAAATCTTTTAAATCAAACCGTTTTCCATTATTGTTCGTTACTTATTAAAAGGAATCATGTAAATAATGAGGAGGCTTGCTTTTTTTATGCAAAAAATGAGTGACGCAGAGTTGATGCATCTAATAAAAGAAAAACATCGGCCTGCATTAGAAGAATTATATGATCGTTATATTAAAGTTGTATACTCGTTTAGTTTAAAATCAACGAAGGATCCAGAGAAATCAAAGGGAATCGTCCAGGCTGTATTTATGAGAATTTGGACCACGAAGAATGCTTATGATCCGGAAAAAGGTCAATTTATAAATTGGCTACTTACAATTACTAGAAATATCACTATCGATCATCATCGTAAGGAGAAAAAGGAACAATCTTTAATTGCAATTGGACAGGAACAATTGGAGCAAATACCGGAATACCCTTCCAATAATCCCGCCGAAATAGTGTCTAAGAAGTTGCTAAGAGAACAAATACAGCATGCTTATCAATACCTTTCAAACAGCCAAATCGAGCTAATTCAGTGGTTATATTGGGAAGGATATACACTTCGTGAAATAGCTGAGATGAAGCAAGAACCTATTGGAACGATTAAAAGTCGATTACATCAAACCTTAAAAATTTTAAGAAATAGGATGGAACCGGAGTTAGGGGGAATGAAAAATTGACTAATAATAAAGGTTGTTCATTTTCCAATGATTTAGTCTCATATATGCTCGGAGAAGTTACAGAAGAAGAAAAGATTTTATTTGAAGAACATATTTTAAATTGTGTATTTTGTCGTTTGGAAGTCCAAGAGATGGAGGAGGCATGGAATGTGATTCCGTTAAGTTTGGATGATGTAGAAGTTCCCACAGATTTAAAGGAAGATGTAATGAATTATATTTTTCAATCTGATAAATCTACTGTTAAAAATCCAATAGTTCGCTTTCGCAAATTCCTATACGTTTTGGCAGCTGCTATAATACTAGTTTCCTTTGTTGGCCTACTATGGAATAATCTTTACCTTAAACAAGAGTTAGCCCAGGTAAGTAAAAAGACAATCTCACCAACAGACGTTGTTCAAGTATATTCATTAAAATCTACCAATCCCGAAGTAAATTTAGCAAATGGAAATGCGTGGGTTTACAAGCAAGGTGCTCGAAAACAGATTGTTTTTAAACTACGAGGGCTTGCGACTACAAAAGGTACTGAGGCTTATCAAGCGTGGTTAATCCATGATGGAAAGCGAAGAAGTGCGGGAACTTTTCATGTTGATAAAAATGGTAATGGTTTTCTTACTTACGTTTTAAATGAAAAAGAGCAGTCTTTTGAAGCAATCGGTATTTCGCTTGAACCAGATGCAAATGGTATCCAGCCACGTGGAAAAAAAGTTTTAGGAACATAAAGTAAATTGCCCATGATTCAGTTAAAAGAATCATGGGCTAAAAGCTTCACTATTTTTTAATACTATTTGTTGGTGAAGTTATTAACCATCCAACAGGAGCTCCTCCAATTGCGTGAGTTAAAGTTCGATCTTCGATTACAGCTGGTTCAGAATTCCTCGCAATACTCCCGTCTTGTTTTACATTATAATATATGCTTCCATCATTAACGTTCTTATCTTTAAAGCTAAACATAACTGGATTATTAAACTTGGAAATTATTTCATTAGTCTTTGAATCCACCACTCTAAACGCAAAATTCATAATCACTTTTTCACCTTCTGGGGCATTTGTTTGGAAGGTACTATTATTCCCTTCTAGTACTTGAAAAACAACGTCACTACTAAACGTGCCCTTAGGAATATCAATTTTTATTCCACTATGACTAATTTTTGCAGCTCCACCTGCTTCAATTTTCTTTTCTGCAATTACTTTCGGAAATCCAAATTGGGTAAAATCAGTCGCAGCGAATGCCACTGCACTAAATAAAAGTATTGAAAATATCGACATAGCTGCTACAAAGGAAAAACGAATTTTTTTCATTAACATACATCTCCTTTTAATTTTTAAGTTTCATTAAAGGTAACGGATTAAATACTAGTACGGTTTGAAGGGAAATGTAATTTTTTAAAATTTTTATAAAGGTAAGGGGTGTATAAATTAACTGATAAAAAAACGGGGACTTTTATAGGTTTTTTATTTTTATGTTTCGATTATTTACTATTGGAGTAGTAGATAATGAGAATAACTAACTGGTATTAGATTGGAGAAATTGAATTAAATAAGACTTAGGCTTTATTGACTATATATAGTTTAACTATGTATAGTAAATTTGATAAAAGCAGAAAACCTTTGATGCGATATTGTAATTAAATTAAATAACTTTTTAAGGATGATTTAGATGAATTTTGGTTTATATAGAGGATGCCTTTTTGGTCTTTTATTTTCTATACCATTTTGGTTGATCATATTATGGCTTATATTTAAATAGAAAATAAAAAACCCCTTCGTGTAAGTAAAAAGCTACAAATACTTTCTACATTAAAGGGGGCTAGATCATTACTCTGAAAAAGTTATTTTTTAAACGATAAAGTCATGGAATATAGGTTCAATTAATTCTCCGCTATTTAATTGACCTCTACTTTTTATCACACATCGAACTAATGGTTCTACAAAAATATAATTTTTGTCTTCTCCAGTTTTTATATGCTTAGTTAGACTAAAGAAAGCTGTTTTTTGGCCAGTATTCATCCCGAACTCTACTATCCCTACATTTACATACTCATCATTTTTTAATTCCGAGATTAATAATCCCATTCCTTGTTTTTTATAGCCTGTTATATAGTAATTACTATATCTCCAGTTAATAATTTTTAACCAATTTAATGATCGATGTGCTGGTATATAAGTAGAATCTTTTGATTTAGCTACTATACCTTCAAGTCCAAGAGTTTTAATTTGCTCAAAAAACATCTCACCTTCCGACTCGATATAAAAACTTTTTTTAATTGATTCTTGATCAACTATAGTTTCTGAAAGGATTTTTTTTCGATAAGATAAAGGTTCTTTCATTAAGTTTTTATTTTTAAAACGTAAAATATCAAAAACGATATATGTTAATGGAAATTGTTTGCTTCCTTGTATTATTTTATATTCTTGAATAAAACTTACTCGATTGGTTGCAGCTTCCAAATCCTCTCTGCCGTCAGTATAACAAACTAAAACACCGTCTAAGTAACAATCATCTAAGTCGATATTTTCGAGTTCAGGGATTCTCTCCGTAATCTCGGTACCATTTCGATTAAAAAGTTTATTCTTTCCATTTTGCCTTTCAAGCATCATTCGAATACCATTTGATTTCAATTCAAAATAATGTTGATCAGAGTCAAATGGTTTATCAGCATTTTGTAATAACATTGGCTCAATAAACATTTTTCATTTCGCTATCATGATTGTTGCTTTTCAACATAATCAAGATTCCTTTCTTTTTCATTTGATATATATAAATAACATAAATATTTTTGTTTTCTTATATAGCAATAATTCACTCTATTTTTAGTCTTCCACTAGTTAATGTACTTTTAATTCAAATGTATTTCAAGTCATAACTCGTCTAATTTCACAATAAGATTAATTATCTTCTTATGAAAAGTGGTGTTATGAAATGGGGAGGAAAAATAATTTCAAAATTACAGAACCGATGTTGAACGAGTACTATGATTTGAGTCAAAAAAAGAAGGATATTGAAAATCAGTTAGAAGAATTACAAAAGATTTTTCATGGATACTTTGATCTTCAAGTTGGAATGAATGAAAAAGGTGAGCTAATTATTAATAATTTAAAACTTGAACGAATCATAAGAAAAAAAGAGAAATTTAATGAGGAGAAGACAATTAATAAATTAGAAGAACTAAACCTGGCTGATTTAATACAAATTGTTAGAAAACCAGATGGAGATAAAATCAAGTCTGCTATTAATTTGGGGTTGTTAAAAGAGAAAGATTTGGATGGTTGTATATCTGTTAATTCATCACAAGCAATTTATGTTAAACCACTAAAAAATAAGTAGTTTAGTTAAACATTTTGGGGAGTATCTAATACTCTCTTTTTTTGTATGTAACGATTTTTATCTTTCAGAATACTGTATTAATATACATGTCCAAGTATTCGAAAGATGATTGTTTGGACATGCCAATATTGAAAAGGAGTGCTAATTTTGGCAACTTGGAGAAATGATTTTATTTCGATGAACAAGTATACGAGGCCGTCAATAAAATTGAAAGAAGTTAGAAAAATTGTGCTTCATTGGACAGCCAATCCGGGGGCAAGTGCACAAAGTCACAAAAGGTATTTTAACGGTATAGCGATAAAAAATAAAACATATGCATCTGCTCATATTTTTGTTGATTCGAAAGAGGCAATCTGTATTATTCCGCTTGATGAAGTAGCTTATCATGCAAATGATCATTATGAAAGAAATAGTAATGGTGGTGTTTATAGAGGGGTGGATGAACTGGCTCCGAATGCAAATAAGCTTTCAATCGGTGTTGAAATGTGTGTCGAAAAGGATGGTACTATTTCACAATATACATTAACACGAACGATCAGAGTAATTGCTGAATTGTGTAAGATGTTTAAATTAAATGAAAATGACATTGTAAGACATTATGATATAACACATAAGCCATGTCCAAAAACCTTCATAGACAAACCCGATCGATTTAACGAGTTTAAAGCAAAAGTGAATGCCATCTTAAATCCCCCGATAACCCAAACAGATTCAGTTCCTTACCCTGGTATTTTAAAAGAAGGATCAAGAGGTGAATCTGTAAAAAAGGTTCAACAAAAACTTAAAATAACTGCAGATGGAATTTTTGGACCAGTTACTGAAAATGCAGTTAAAAAATTTCAAGCAAGTAATGGACTAGTTGTCGATGGAATTGTTGGAAAAAACACTTGGGGCAAGCTGTTTTAAAAGACGAGATCACATAATTCCTAAAGAAAAATCCCAATTTCTTTTTCGAATAGGGATTTTTTTAATGAGGTGAGATGATTTTTAAACCAATAACAGATCCAATTACTAACGTGATAAATAATAGTCTCTTCCATTCGCGTGATTCATTAAAGAACAACATGCCAATTAAAACAGAACCAGCCGCACCTATACCAGTCCAGATTGTATAACCTGTTCCGACGGGTATTACCTTTAAGGCCTTTGATAATAAGTAAAAACTAGTCCATCCAGATAAAATACACAAAATGGAGTAGTTAAGTTTTTTAAAATTATTAGATAGCTTCATAAAAATGACAAAGCCAACTTCACCCAAACCTGCAATAAATAAAAATAACCAAGCCATTTTATGCTGCATCTCCTTTCTTTGCTTTTTTATCACCTGAAGTTAATTTTAAGCCAATAATTCCAGATAATAATGTAATTACGAGAATAACTTTTAATATAGAGGCTGATTCATTTAAAAATAACATTCCTATAATAACTGTCCCAGCGGCACCGATTCCTGTAAAAACTGCATAGGCAGTACCTATTGGAATATCTCTTATTGCTTTTGAAAATAAATAAAAGCTGAACAAGATCCCAGCTATCGTTAAAATTGTTGGCAACAAGTTTGTAAATCCTTCTGAGTATTTTAGTCCAAATGCCCAAGCAATTTCGGAAACTCCCGCTATAACTAAGTAAATCCAACTCATAAAAAATCTCTCCCTTATAGCAGACTAAATAATGATTTTGTCTTGGTAAACTACCTACCGTTCGTTAGTTAAAAGATACACTATAATCTTATTCATGACAAGTTGTAACGTTTACACAAAAATTTATTTTTTTTATGCAATGAAATACCTTGACCGAAAAATTATACATTGTTAGAATGAGACAATAATACAATATTCGTCATTATTCTTCATATATCCTCGACAATATGGGTCGAGAGTCTCTACCGGGGCGCCGTAACATGCCCTGACTATGAAGGCAGTCTGACTTTGTTAAACTTAAGTCTGATTTTCTGCCTTCTTATGCGTATTTTTCGTATGTAAAAAGAGTAGAAAATCGGCTTTTTTTATTTTTTTTGGGAAAAATAGTATCAGTTTAACTGATACGTTAATTCAATATATATAGATGGGGTGACCGTTTTGCAACAACATGACACAATTGTAGTACTAGATTTTGGAAGTCAATATAACCAACTTATAGCACGACGTATCCGTGAGTTTGGCGTTTATAGTGAATTACGTCCTCATACAATAACTGCAGAAGAAATTAAGCAAATGGGCGCTAAAGGGATTGTTTTCTCTGGCGGACCAAATAGCGTATATGGTGAAAATGCTTTTTTCTGTGATGAAGCAATTTTTGATTTAGAAATTCCAATCTTAGGTATTTGTTACGGAATGCAGTTAATGACGCAACATTTTGGTGGAACGGTAGCTAGAGCTGACCAACGTGAATACGGTAAAGCTGAATTAAATATTCAGAATCCGTCTGCTTTATTAAAAGACCTACCTTCAGACCACGTAGTTTGGATGAGCCATGGTGATAAAGTAACTCAACAACCAGAAGGATTCGTAGTAGATGCAACTAGTGCTTCTTGCCCAATCGCAGCAATGAGTAACGAAGCTAAAAAAATGTATGGTGTACAATTCCATCCAGAAGTTCGCCACTCTGAATACGGAAATGATCTATTAAAGAATTTCGTATTCAATATTTGCGAATGTGAATCAAACTGGTCAATGAAAAACTACATTGAAGTTCAACTTGAAACTATTCGTAATACTGTTGGCGACAAAAAAGTACTTTGTGCACTTAGTGGTGGTGTTGATTCTTCAGTAGTTGCAGTATTAATTCATAAAGCAATTGGTGATCAATTAACATGTATCTTCGTTGACCATGGTTTATTACGTAAAGATGAAGCTGAAGGCGTTATGAAGACGTTTAGCGAAGGCTTCCACATGAACGTAATTAAAGTAGATGCTAGAGAGCGCTTCTTAAGTAAACTTGCTGGCGTTTCTGATCCAGAAGAAAAACGCAAAATTATCGGTAATGAATTTATCTATGTGTTTGATGATGAAGCAGCTAAATTAGAAGGTATGGATTTCTTAGCTCAAGGAACTCTTTATACAGATATTATCGAGAGCGGTACGGCTACAGCTCAAACAATTAAATCACATCATAATGTAGGTGGATTACCTGAAGACATGCAATTCACGTTAATCGAGCCTTTAAATACATTATTTAAAGACGAAGTACGTGCAGTTGGAACTGAACTAGGAATTCCAAATGCAATCGTTTGGAGACAACCATTCCCAGGACCAGGTCTAGGAATTCGTGTATTAGGTGAAATTACTGATCAAAAACTTGAAATCGTTCGTGAATCAGATGCAATTTTACGTGAAGAAATTGCTTTAGCTGGTTTAGATAAAGAGATTTGGCAATATTTCACAGTATTACCTGACATCCGTAGTGTTGGTGTAATGGGTGACGAACGTACGTATGATTACACTGTAGGTATTCGTGCAGTTACATCTATCGATGGAATGACTGCTGACTGGGCACGTATTGATTGGGATGTACTACAAAAAATCTCAACTCGTATTGTAAATGAAGTTAAACATGTAAACCGTATAGTTTATGATGTAACTAGTAAGCCACCTGCAACGATTGAGTGGGAATAATAAGAAAAAGCCATAAACCCTTATTGGGTTCATGGCTTTTTTATTTTATCTTGAGATTTGACCCCAGTTTGTAACAATTAGCCGAAACTTGTGATCGTATCCTGTGATAATTTTGGTTTATAATCGGTATTTTTACTTGGCAGGGTCGGAAACTGCAGAAACTTATAGAAATATGGATTCGTATCCCCAGGTCAGTAAAACAAACTTTTTTATCAAGTATTATATTTATTTTTGTAGTTTATTCGGGAGTATTAGGAAGTAAGAGTGTAATTCAATTATTTAATAATTTAAATTTACCAAAGATAATCGTAATAATAATTAGTTTTGTAATTGCATCGTTACTATTTGTATTATTAAACATGGCTAAATATCTTCTTTAGTAAGTGATTATGACTTTTTTTTGTAGAATTTTGTCATTTGTTGACCAGTTTATAGTACAATAGTTATTAGAATTTACTGTTAATTAAGTGTTTTATTTGACTAAGATGTGTATTTCCAAATGATGAAGTTTAATTGAATAACTAAAATATGGTAAAAGCGAACGAAAACGAATATTTTATAAAAAATGTTCGTTTTTTTGTTGACACTAATCGAAACTGATTGTAAGATAAGGATGTAAATTAAATAAATTATTTGTCATAACTTGTCGTATAGGCTAGTAAATATGGACTAGCGTCTCTACCCGCCACCGTAAAATGGCGGACTACGAAGTAATGATTTCTGAAAGTTATTAACCCACTATTTTGCTATTATTCTACTAATCTAGGGTTAATAAACTTCAGAATGAAACTGCTCGTGATAGGCGCTTTTACCATTGTGTAAAAGTGCCTTTTCTATTTTAAACAATAGAGACCGACTTTTAAGACTAAAACTTAGGAGGATCACATGAAAGAACGTATCAGTAATTATTTTGAGTTCAACAAGTTAGGCACATCATATCGTCAAGAAACAATTGCTGGTTTAACTACATTCTTAGCAATGGCTTATATATTATTTGTAAATCCATCAATTTTATCATTATCAGATATAAAGGATTTCCCAGAAGCTTTAAGAATGAATAAAGAGGCAATCTTTGTAGCTACATCTTTAGCTGCAGCATATGGATCGATTTTAATGGGTATTTATGCGAAATATCCAATTGCTTTAGCACCAGGTATGGGATTAAATGCATTCTTTGCTTTTAACGTAGTTCTTGGAATGGGTATTCCATGGCAAACAGCATTAGCTGGCGTATTCGTATCAGGTATCATTTTTATCATTCTTTCATTAACTGGTCTTCGTGAACAAATTATAAATGCAATCCCAATTGAATTAAAATTAGCAATTGGTAGCGGTATTGGATTCTTTATTACATTTGTAGGTTTAAAAAACTCAGGTATTATCGTAAGTAACCCTGCGACATTCGTATCACTTGGTAAATTAAACGAACCTGCTGTTTTATTAACGATTTTCGGTTTAGTTATTACTGTAGTTTTAATGGCTAGAAAAATAAAAGCTGGTGTATTTTTAGGAATGATCATCACTGCAATCGCAGGTATGATTTTTGGAATTATCGACTTACCATCTTCAGTTGTTGGTCCAGTACCAAGTATTGCTCCAACATTCGGTCAAGCAATTAAACATATTCCAGATGTTTTCTCTTCAGGTAAAATGTTTGCTGTAGTATTAACTTTCTTTATTGTAGATTTCTTTGATGCAACTGGAACATTAGTAGCTGTAGCTAACCAAGCTGGATTATTAAAAGAAAACAAACTTGAAAGAGCTGGTAAAGCATTAATGGTTGATGCCACTGCTGTAGTAGTTGGTTCAACTTTAGGTACAAGTACTACTACTTCTTATATTGAGTCAACTGCTGGTGTAGCTGCTGGTGGACGTACTGGATTCTCTGCAGTAGTTACTGGTATCTTATTCTTACTAGCATTATTCTTTGCACCACTATTAGGGGTTGTAACTGCAGCGGTAACTTCACCTGCTTTAATCGTAGTCGGAGTTTTAATGGTTTCATCAATTGGTCAAATTGATTGGAAAAAATTCGAAATTGCTGTTCCAGCATTCTTTACAATTATTGCAATGCCTTTAACTTATAGTATTGCAACTGGTATCGCAGTTGGTTTCATTTTCTATCCGATTTCAATGATTGCAGCTGGAAAAACGAAAAAAATTCATCCTGTAATGTATGTGTTGTGTGTAGTATTCCTATTATTCCTAGCATTTTTTAGAGAATAGGTAAAAATAGAACGTTAAGAACCAGCCTCCAAAATTAGGAGGCTGGCTTTATTTTTATCATAATATATAGAGGTAATGTGGATGGAAACTACTACAACTTAATAATTCTGAATAGTAGTACTTTTATTTTAGTATTGTAATTAACTTAAATAGCTGGTATATTATTCTATGTTGTCCCAAACGAGGGAAAACAAACGAAATAAAAATCAAAAAACATTTAAAAAGTTGTTGACTAAACAAACTTTAAATGATATGATTTATAAGTCGCTTCTGAAGCGGCGAAGTGAACTTTGAAAACTA
>NZ_NUHI01000032.1:0-102932 GCF_002575105.1 Bacillus sp. AFS053548
AGTACCTACATTTGTAGTAGATGCACCAGGCGGAGGAGGTAAAATCTCACTGCAACCAAACTATATCGTCTCTCAAAGCAGTAAAAAAACCGTACTAAGGAATTTTGAGGGTGTCATCACATCCTATCCAGAGCCTGAAAACTATAAAGAGGATACGGCAGAAGAGTATTTTTCATTAATTTACCCTGATTATTTAAATAAGGCAGCTAAGGTTGGTATTGCTAGTATCATGAATGATCAGGTGCAAAGTCTTATTCCTTCAGATTTAGAAAGAATGAAAAAGAGAGAACAATATCAAACAGATCCATCTCATAGTTCATTAAAAAATAAACGAGAAAAAAGGGATGAACTAAAAGAGAAAAAGTTTCAATCACAAATTCAAAAAATGGATGGAAGTGTAAAGAAAGATGAATAATACTTTAAAATGTGATTGGTGCGGTGAGGAGAATGTAAAGGAAACAAAAGCAGTTGTACATTGGGAATTACCGGATGGTTCCCGAGCAATCACAATTACAGGAGTACCATCATTTCATTGTGATCAGTGTAAATTTACCTATCAAAAGGAAGAGATGGTCAAATCAATAGAAGATCAGTTATTTCTCATTTCAACAAAATTACTTCCGGTTTCAATCACATTTGATGAATTAATGAAGCAGCCGAGATTATTAAAAAGAAATTATTTTGACTTCTCGTCATAGAACGAGTATTTTTAAAATATAAAATAACTCTGTTATTGAATAAAGTATATTCAAAAAGTAACAATATTTTAGAAAAAGAGACAAAATAAATAATAAAACTGAGGGAGAATCATGAGAAAGTCATTTTACCATTATATGATGAAGCATAGAAACTATAAAATTCCTAATGAAATTGGAATATTGGCAGATCATCTTTTTAATGATCACTCATTTCCAAAACATTCTTCAAGCTATGACGAAATTAGCTCGTATTTAGAGTTTGATGGAACTTTCCATCAATCGATGAGCGTTTTTGATGAAGCATGGAACTTATATTTAGAAGATCAATAAGATGTGACTTAGTTTAACTAAGTTACATCTTTTTTTAATTGCAAAATATCCCACTAATTTATTGATTCTACTATTTCTGAAACTAGCTATTAATTTCTTACCTACAAAATAGGCTAATCCCTTTTTTTATTTACTATGAAAATGACAGACAATTATCTATTGGTTGCATAGTATACAGTAAAAACGAATTAGTCACGACGTATGGAGAAGGAGGTAAGAAGTATGACAAAGAAAAAACAACCAAAATATAACGTAGATGATATTGTCGTGATTACGTTATATGGTACTGTCGGTAAGATAACAAATATAAACTTTCTATTTTTATTGGGAATTCATCACTTACGTAAAATGCAAAATGCTAAGGTGATTATATGTTAGCAGCTATCTATCTTAGACTTTCAAGAAATGAAGAGCAAAAAGATGTAGATGAAGTTCTACTGAATCATAAAAATGCTTTGATTAAGCTAGCCAATCAACATAATTTAAACTATATCATTTATCAGGAAATTTCGAGTGGTGTAAATACGGACCGTGAGCAATTAAATTTATTGCTTAAGAAAATAGATGAATTTGATTATTTAATTATTATGGATATAGATCGTCTTTCACGTGATAATGCTCATGCGGAACAAATCAAGCAAGTATTAATCTTAAATGATATTAAAATATTAACTCCACAAGGTAAAATAGATTTATCCCAGGAAACGAATGAAATGTTATTTTCATTTCAGGCAGTATTGGCTAATTTTGAGTATAAGCAGATAAAGAAGCGGTTATCAAGAGGTAGATTAGCAGCAGCGGAGCAAGGAAAATGGGTAATGAGTAATAAGACACCACTTGGATATTGTAAAAATTCGGAAAAAAAATTAGAAATCATTGAAGATGAAGCGAAGATTATTCGACTAATATTCGATAAATCGTTAGAACGTGTTTCAGTAAATGAAATAGCACGGCAATTAAATAGGTTAAATTGGAGGAGTAGGCAAGGTAAAATCCTTACTACATCACATATTAGCCAATTACGTACGAATCCTGTATACTATGGAGCTATACAGGCTAAAAGACGTATTCATAATAAAATTATTGATGAAGTTTTTATTGAAAATGCACATGAAGCTATCATAACAAAGGAGCAATTTTTTGCCGTACAAACCATGTTGGAAAATAATAAAAATGTTTATTTTCAAAACCGAAAAGCAATTCGTAGATTACAAAATTTAATATACTGCAATTGCTGTGGGCGGAAGCGATATATTCAAAAAGATAGTTCAACTATTGATTTTATAAAATCATGTTCATATAAAATATCAAACAATCAATGTAAAGATCGCGGCTATAAATATCAATTTGTAGAGGAAC
Organism: Bacillus sp. AFS053548; assembly: GCF_002575105.1. Classification (NCBI taxonomy): domain Bacteria; kingdom Bacillati; phylum Bacillota; class Bacilli; order Caryophanales; family Bacillaceae; genus Bacillus; species Bacillus sp. AFS053548. Next base: position 2,388 of record NZ_NUHI01000032.1, read on the forward strand.
TTGTTTTAAAAAGCATTAAAGAAAAAAAATCAGAGCTAGAGAACGCGCTAAAAATGCTAGATTCTCAGAGAACAATCGAACTAGAACAAAGATTAACGACTGAACTCGTTTCATTAATTAAACAAAAAGATAAAATTAAAAAACGACAAAATAACATTAGAGAAATGAGAATGGATGGAGAAATTACTAAAAAGGAATATGAAGAACTAAAAAGTGAGCTAAACGGCCAAATGAATCAAATGAACGAGCAAATTGAACTCTATCAGACTCAAATAGAGAATTTAAGAAACAAAAACGATGATCGTCAAAAAATAGAGCAGATCATTGAAACATTAGACAATTTAGAAGTCATCGATCCTGAAATATGTAATCAATTTTTAAAATCATTTATTAATAAAATTTGGTTTAGTAGTAATATGGATTCAAGTCATGATACTACTCGAAGTAAGGAAATTGCCACTATTAAAATAGAATGGATCTAATGCATCAATTATCATTCTATGAAACGAGAAATCTCACGTTAAACAACCATGTTCGGTTTTTTAGTTTCTTAAAGTTAAAATAAAAAGTTCAGTTTACCATCTTCGAAAAGATTGAACTGAACTTTTTTGTTGTCATGAAATTATTAAAAACTTATCTGTTATTAATCAATCGAACTAATTCATTAAAATATTTTTCAGCTTCCTTGGTACTTCTTGCGCATTTTAACCTTTTCATTAAAATATTGTAATGAAAATCAACTTCTTCATTGGTAACATCATTAGTACTGTCATCTTCATTATTTAGTTCTATTCCATCGACAACACCCGTCTCTGTTTGATGCATAGTTCCCTTGTTATTCGAGGGGGCACTTGTCTTTTTATTCTCATTTTTCTCTTTCTCCATTTCTTCAAGCGTTGAACTAAAATCAATGATTTTGTTATTAACGTTTTTATCAACCAATTTTTCTAAATAAGCACCGCCACTAACTCCACAAATAAAAGCATAAATGATAATAGATACAGGAGTTTGATCATCTGTCGTTAGTACAGCAATAAGGTATGATATACAACCTGCCATTGCACCAAGAATTATTTCACGCTTAGATCCAAGTGAATATCTTTCTCTACCATCAGAATCTTTAAACCGATAACTTCTAATGTAGCCCTCATTAGCTAATAATATATTGGCATAACCACCGATCGCACCAATTAATATTGATAGAAAGGTCAGAAATAAATCATTAGATGATAATGTATCCAGCCAATTCTCGTACATATTGGTACCCTCCCGTTTTTGTTAAACTATATGGAGGCTGTTTTTAGAATAGTACACTTAGATGCAATACTTTATAAGGGTCATATTTTAGGTGTTTATAAAAAAACTTTATCAGAGAAGCAAGGTAAATAGGTTGATCTAGTTTGTTATTATATTAAATCTCAACAAGTTCTTGTTTATTTAAAAAAGAGCGAATCGTTTGATTAAATTTTTCTGCAGCTTCCATTTTGCTTACATGGCCAGTATTTTTGAAAATAACTAATTTTGAATTTGGGATACTTTTATGCATTACTAATTGGAGCCATACCGGCGTAATCGGATCATACTGACCACCAATAATAAGCGTTGGTACCTTAATATTTGGTAACAATTCTCTATTATCAACCTTAAAACAGGCTCTTATTGACCTGTCATATCCTTCTGGGTTTGGGCGATAATATTGTTTAAATTGTTGTAATGACTCTTTTTCCCATGAAAAAAGGCATGTTCTTGCTGTCATCTCATTTATTTGTTGGGGTGTGAAAATTTTTGAACGAAACTCTTTATAATGAATAAACCATAATCCTAGTAATCTTGGAGCAAAATGAAATGTACTAACTAAGATTAAAGAGCGACATCTTTCAGGTGCTTGGCGATACATCTCTTGTGCAACAGTCCCACCCATAGATAAGCCTAAAATATGTGCGCTTTCAACTCCTAACTCATCCATTAAATCAAGTACATCTTTTGCGAAATTCTTAATTGAAATACCTTCAGTTAAATCATTTTCTCCATGGCCACGCAAATCTGGAATAATTAAATCGAATTCATTCGCTAGTTCATATTGTTTAAACCAGCTTTCTTTTACTTCTCCAAGACCATGAATTAATACGAGAGGTTCTCCAGTACCTAACCGGTCATAATACAGTTTGATCCTTTCGGTTTTTATAACGTACAACTTTATCACTCCTTTGTATTTTTTTTTACTAAAATATTTAACGAATAAACGCTATGTTTGAAGTTTTTTGAAAATTTATAATAAATTATATTTACTGTGTTGACGCTATATTCATCTATGTGTAAAATACACCTATTAGATTTTTTATAGAGGTGTTACCAATGAACAATGATAAAGATAAAAATATTACCCCTTCAAAAAATTTTATTATGCCTTTTATTCTTCTACTTCTTAGTCGGATGACACTTCATGGCTATGATCTAATTCAAAAGCTCCACGCATTCGGGTTTCAAACACTTGACCAAGGAAATTTATATCGATTATTAAGACAACTAGAGAAAGAAAATCTTGTACAATCAAAATGGGATACGAAAGGAAGCGGACCTGCTAAGCGCTGTTATTCAATTACAGAAGCTGGGAAGGCATACTTAACAGGTAACGCAAGACAACTCGAACTTTATCAATCAATGCTTGATCAATTTTTCAAAATGTACACTAGTTTTCTTGAGCTCTACATTCCTCCATTACAAAGAGAGGATAAAATAGAGAAAAATTCGAATCCATAAGAGGAGGAAGAAGTTTGACGACACAGAAAGCTTCAAAACCAAAGGCGGAAGTTCAAAAAAATAAAGATGAAAAAGTAGAAAAATATTTTATCGATCCTTTTTTTAATACGCTATGGGATCAATATGAAAGTAATTTGACATACATAAGAGACAGTAGAGAACAGAGGTTAAATTCGTTTATTAAGGTGTTAAAAGAAACAAGGAAATTTAATGAGGAATATCGTAATGTAGTAAACGGTTTATTTGAAGAAATAAAGTACTTTACTAATCATATAAAAGCAAATACATCCAGAATTAAAATTCCAAAAATAGATGGATCTTCAGAAATTCAATCAAGTGTTAATCTATTTGAAGAAACGGTAAATAAATTTGGTGAGTTATTATCTACTCCGTTCAAAGCCACAGTTGAGTTAATTGAAAAGGTAGAAGAGCAATATGAACAGTCTGGAAAATACTACATAGAGGGTTTAAAGGAAAGAGAGCGGGTATGGTCATCATTAAATGAACATTACTTGCAATCCTTAAGAGTAGCACATACAAACTTTAACCATCGTATTGAGGATAGCTTTAAAATGTTTTCAATTGTTAATAAATAAGTAAAACTGCAATTAGCTACTGATAAACAATCTAAAATTGAATTTTTGTCCTTTGTCTTCACACCGAAACAACTCATTTAAATCAGAAGAGTTGTTTTTTTTATGCTTTATATAGCCAGTTTGGTCGATTGCAATACCTACCTCAGTGAACTATAGACTAGACCTTTGAATAGTCTATAGAGGGGTGTTTCTTCATGGATCAATTTAAATATGAAGAAATTGGAACTTTAAATGCAAAACTCGCTGCAGAAGCATTACTAAAATTAACTTTAAAAATAAAAAATGAGGACATAAAAATAAAGCCATCTGATAAGCCACTCACTTAAAACTTGGGTCTGTGTGATTGATTTACAGACTGATTGCAAGCGCTTGTCTTTCGAGGCGCGAAGCCTAGTGAGGAGCGGAGTTACCTTAGACGGTAATGAGCACCGCAGTCAGTCGAAGCAACGAAGCAAGCGAGCGTTTGTCAACAGTCTGGCCACTCACTTAAAAACTGAGTGGTATTTTTGTCTTATTAGCCAATAAAAATAGAAAGTTAATAAATATTAAACTGATGGACGGCGTTTTTGTTTATGAAGTCAATAATCATGACGGACTTTATGTTGAGAATACTCTTCAGCTTCTCAACGAATATGATGGGAAAAAACTTGAAAAAGAGTGGATAGAAGTAAATTATTCATTTTCTTTCGGGGATCTTGTTCAAGTCAATGGCTATGAAAAAGAAATATTTCGAATTGTGGGGTACCGTACAGAGGTTTGGCGATATAAAAATGACGCGTGGGAAGATACAATTTACGAATTAGCTCGTATTACTGATGGAGAATGGTTAGAAGCCGATGAAACAGATTTAACCCTAATTGCATCAGCACAAACTGCAAATGCAATTCTAAAAAAACTAAGAAATGATAAGAATGGCATTACAAAATTAGACTTAGAAAAACTTCGCTCAATGAATGATTTTAATAAAAACAGAAATAAAACAACAAAACAAGAAATAATTGATGGATTATTAGATATATATAATGATTACGCTGTTTTATATTCAATCTTCCAAGACGAAGAATATAAAATTGTGATGGATCTAGTCCTTAAAAATTTAAATAAATTCTCAGAGAAGAAAACAAATTGAGAGAGAGGATATTCTACAATAATTGTAGAATTATATGAATCATAAAAGGTATGCCTATCCCTATTAAAATATAAAATGCAATTGTCGTCAGCTTTTCAACAGCTTCTTCAAACAGTTCATCATTAACCATAATTTCTTTTAAATTAGCTAGCTTGTCCATTTTTATCATTGGAATCTCGCTCCTTTAACATGTTTTAATTGAATATATGCTTGTCAATGTTGTATTATGCTAAAGGTTACATATTAATATTTTTTTGTGCTTGGTAAGGTTTTTTTCATATTTTCTCATTTTTCACATATTAACTAGTAAGGGGTGATGCTAGTGAAAGAAATTGAGGTAGTTATCGATACGGAAGAAATAGCTGAATTTTTCTATCAACAGCTCATTCAGCGGGGATATGTTCCAGAGGAAGAGGAAATTGAGGAACTAGCGGATATTACTTTTGAGTACTTACTGGAAAAATGTATGATTGATGAAATCGATGAGGAAGAAGAATAGTCATGAAAGTGGCGACGGGAGCTCTCGTCGTTTTTCTTTTGTGTATCCAAAGTACAAGCAATTAAGATGCATTAACTGGAATTTATATTGGAGGATTATATGAAAAAAAATAATTGGATACTAATTTTTACTTCTATTTTTCTATTTGTTATTTTAGGACTTATTTATGATTCGAAAATGATTCGGAGTTTGGACAATTCAGCGTTTAAATTCTTTGAATTCATTCGAACAGATGCGCTAGATTCATTTTGTTATTTTTTAAGAGATTTTGGTTCTTCAAAAATGTATTTAACATTTGCGGTCATTGTTTTAGTTTATTCAATTATACGTAAGCGCATTTGGACTGGTATATCGTTACTTATTACATTATTGACAGCTAGGGTGGTTGTTTCCTTTTTAAAAGATCTATATGAAAGACCACGACCAAGTTCAATGTACTATGTGGAAAGTGGATTTAGTTTCCCAAGTGGTCATGCAGTTATGGCAACATCCTTCTTTCTAACATTAGGCTTTATTTTAATTGTCATTCAACCTGCAATGATGAAGCACAAAAAAATGATTCAATTTATCGTTCTTTTAATGATATTTTTAATATCAATGAGCAGAATATACCTACATGTACATCATTTCTCAGATATTATTGCTGGCTGGTTAGTGGGATATGCATGGTACAGTATTTGTAAAAATGTATTTATTAATTTACATGAAAGAAAACAGCTTTAATTGAATAGGATAAAATTACACCTATAATCGAAATGATATAGGTGTTTCTTTTTGTTCCCGGTTAATTGGAAAACCATCAATGAAATTAAGCGCAATAAATCATCTCATGAGATGTATATGATCTAAATCAAGTCCAAATTGCCTATAAATGAAAGAGTAATAATGCATACGAAAAACCACAAGGTTCAATTACCTTGTGGTTAAATTAATTTTATTTAGATTTTAGGGAAAATCCTAGTCTTATCAGGATTAAACCTAACTTAATATTATTCAAAAGTTGATAAAAATTCTTCAACTGATTCTGGTGTTTTTGCATTTGCGCTATGCAAGTGTCCAATTTTTTCGCCATCTTTAAATACAAGCAAACTCGGGATTCCCATTACTTGTTGTTCACTTGCGATTTCTGGAAATTCATCGCGATCCATTGTGTACCAAGTAAATGAAGGGTGCTCTTCAATTACGTCTCCGATAAAAGCATCTAAACGTGTACAATCAGGACACCAAGTTGCATAAAACTTCACCACGATTGGCTTTTCACTTTTAATTATTTCCTCGTATTTTTTTACTTCTTCTATTTTTTCCATAATTGCCTCCTAAAGCTTTGATAGGTTTATTTTGAATCATATTAATTAGTATTTCAATTATTTTAACTTAATAATGCATTTTTAGAATTAATGTGATTAAAAAGCATACAAACGTTCGTATGTTGATGTAAAATATAAGATAGAAAAGTTGTTCAATAAATTTAATAACAATGAAAGTAAATAAAATGATGAGGTGTATTTAATGAAGTTTATTCATACAGCAGATTGGCACCTTGGTAAAATTGTACATGGTGTACATATGACAGAAGACCAACGATTTATATTAGATGAATTCATTTCTATAATTAAAGAAGAAAAGCCAGATGCAGTTGTTATAGCAGGCGATTTATATGATAAAAGCATATCTCCAACTGAGGCGATTGAACTATTAAATGAAGTATTCCATAAAATTGTAATAGAATGCAATACGCCAATTCTTGCGATTGCTGGCAATCATGATAGCGCTGAACGCATTGAATTTGGTAGCCGTTTTATGGAAAAAGAAGGCTTATATTTAGTAGGGAAATTTCAAACTCCATTTAAGAAAGTTATTTTGAATGATGATGATGGTGAAGTTCATTTCTATTTAATTCCATATGCCGAACCAAGTATTGTACGTTATATTTTACAAAACGATGATATCCATTCACATGATGACGCTATGAAAGCAATTATAAATAAAATAAGAGATGAAGAATTAGACCCATCAGTACGAAATGTATTTGTTGGACATGCATTCGTAACAAATAATGGTGAGCCTTCAGATGAAGAGACAGAAGGTGAACGTACACTCTCTATTGGTGGAGCTGAATACGTATCACATCATAATTTTAACCATTTTAACTATACAGCCCTAGGACATTTACATCGAGCACATTTTGTAGGAAATCAATCAATTCGTTATTCTGGATCTCCATTAAAGTACTCACTTTCTGAAGAAAACCATAAAAAAGGCTGCTTAATTGTTGAATTAAAAGCTGATGGTGAGCTATCAGTAGTTAAGAAAGATTTTCATCCAAAACGAGATTTAAGATCGATCGAAGGAACGATTGAGGAAATCAGAAAGCATACTGTAAATCATGATTATGTATTTGTAAAATTAACTGATGAGCATATGGTCGTACATCCGATGGAGCAAATTAGAACAGTTTATCCAAATGCAATGCATGTTAGTCGTAAGCGAACGACATTTCAAACAGATAAAACAAATCAACTGAGTTTAGTGGAAAAACAATCAAAAAATCAACTTGAGCTGTTCCAATCTTTTTATAAAGAAATGAAAAATGAAGATTTGAAAATTGAAGACGAACAATATATGAAAGAGATTATTCATGAAATCTTTGTAAGGGAGGAATAGATTTGAAACCATTAAAAGTAGTACTTCATGCATTTGGACCTTACAAGGATAAGGTGCATGTTGACTTTAGTCGACTAAACGAAAAAGGGCTATTTGCAATAACTGGTCCAACCGGTGCAGGTAAAACAACAATATTTGATGGAATTTGTTTTGCACTTTTTGGAGAAGCTAGCGGTGAAAATAGGAATGACCAAACATTGCTTCGAAGTCATTTTGCCGATGATGATCTATATACTAGTGTTGAATTAACATTTGAATTAAAAGGAAATCATTATAATATTTTTAGACAAAAAGGTCATCAAAAGAAACAAAATAAAGGTATTACCGGCGATAAAATCGAGTTTTATAAAATTGAGAATGAAGAAAAAGTACCTTATTGCCAGGAATTTAACAAAACTTCAATCGTCAATAAAAAAGTAGAAGAATTATTAGGGATTAATGCAGATCAATTCAAACAAATCGTACTACTTCCTCAAGGTGAATTTCGAAAATTATTAGTTTCGGATACAAAAGAAAAGGAAGAAATTTTGCGGAAAATTTTCAGAACTGAACTATTTGAAAAAGTAACTGAAACTCTAAATTTAGCTAGAAAAAACATGGAAAGTAAATTTACTAATTTAAAGCAGAAAATCGTTATTAAATTAGAAGTGATTGAGAAATTGTTAAGCGAAAAAGGTATTCAAATTGCCGATGATTCTCAAATTAATCTTCATATTGTTAATGAGATTTTGACTGAACATATATTAAGTTTAATTGATGATTTAAAAAGACTTGAAGAAAATGAGAAAATCCAAAAATCACAATTAGAAGTTAGTCAGCAAAAGCTATTTTCAGCAGAAGCCCATAATAAAAATATTGATCGATTAAATGAAGTCATTGAATTATTAACAATGTTAAAAGGTCAAGAGTTAGAAATAGAAGATAAAAAAGTAAAAATAAAATTAGCCACAAATGCTGAAAAAGTATTGCCTATAAAAACTGAACTTGAGAAACTAAAAAATTCACTTCAAGTAACGAACGATAAATTATTATTCGAAATAGAGAGTTTAAAAGAAACACTTTTTAAAATTGAAAAAATCTCTGCGGAAGTAGCTACATTACCTGATGAGCAAAAAAAATTAGGTAGCTTAGAAAGCCAATTGAGTAATTTATTAGCGTTAAAAGAAGAGGTGGATCAATTTCAAAATCATAAGGTAGCGTTTCATAATAAATCAAAACAGATTCTATTATACGAAAATGAAGAAAAGACATTACAAGATGATTTAAAGAAAGAGAACGAAGAATTAAATCAGTTAAAACATCAACTAAATGATTTAGAAGGTATTCATGATCAATGGGCTAAGCTCTCCTTATTAAATAAGGAAATTTCATTAAAAGGTGGGTTTGCTAAACGAATCTTTTTTGCAAAAAAAGAATTAGAGCAAAAGCGAGATGAATATCAATTAAAAAATTTAGACCATTTTAAGCTGAAAAATGAATTGGACAGAATTGAAAGTGAAATGCATCTGCAAAAAGCCGCTTTTTTAGCGAAAGATTTAAAGGATCAAGAACAATGTCCGGTTTGTGGAAGCACCCATCACCCATCACTTGCTAAATTTAATGGGACTGTAAATGAAGAAGAAGCAGAAAAATTGAAAATGCAAGTAAATCAATTCCAGACTGAACTAGCAACAATTCAGGGGGAAATTAAAAGTAAAGAAAACTCATTAAAAATTGATGAACAATCATTTTTTGAGGAGCATGGTCAATTTGATTTTACAAATGAAGGTCTTAAAGCTCTTGCTAATGAGTTTAATGTAAATGAATCAAACTTAAAAAATCTGACAGAGAAAAAAGCTGTTTTCGAAAAGATTAATAATGTAATAAAAACAAAAGAACAATTAATTAGGGATTTAACCGTAAAAGTTACTGAGAAGACTGAGGCATTGAATAAGTTTACAACTGAACTAAATGAATTAAAAATTCACATCGTACAAATTGAATCAAAATTACCTGAATCGTTAAGAACTCTTGAGAAATGGCAATTGGAAAAAAATGAATTTGAAAAAAATATAGCAATATTAAATGCTAAAATTTCAAAAATTGAAGAGGAATATAGAATCTTAACTGAACAGAAGACGGTTAAAGAGACTACTCGCACTCATCTTGAGAAAGAAGTTTTAAAATTAAATGAAGAGATTCGAACAACAACGTTTCTTTATCATGAAAAAATAGCTGAGTACGAGTTTAATGGAGAATCAGAGTTTATAAGTGCAATTGATTATATACAAATGATTGAACAATATCGAAATGATTTATCAATGTTCGAAGAGAATCTTCAAAGATTAAGTACAGAAAAAGAGTTGCTTGAAAAACAAGTTCAATCGATGGAAAAAGTTGATGTAAGTGAACTTAAAATGAAGGTACAAGAAATTACTCAGCATTTAGACGCGATCGTTAATGAGATGATACGTATTCAAGAATTAAATAAGCGATTAAGTCAATTGAAATTTGACCTACAAATCTATCAAGAGGAATTTGTAGAAACTGAACAAAAATTAGCAGGTTTAACGGATTTATATAAAGTTACTAAAGGCGATAATGATAAAATGATTTCGTTTGAGCGATATGTCTTATTGGATTACTTTGAACAAATTATTGAATCGGCAAATATCCGACTTGACCATTTATCAAATGGCCAATTTCAATTGCAACGAAAAGATGCAGTTGAAAAAGGAAGGAAACAAAGTGGTTTAGGATTGGAAGTATATGATTCTTACACGGGTCTTGCTAGGGATGTAAAAACATTATCTGGTGGAGAGCAGTTTAATGCATCACTTTGTTTAGCACTAGGTATGGCAGATATCATTCAAGCACATAAAGGTGGTGTATCAATTGATACGTTGTTTATAGATGAGGGATTTGGATCGCTGGATGATGAATTATTATCAAAAGCAATTGATACACTTATTCAGCTTCAAAAATCAGGCCGGTTAATTGGCGTTATTTCTCATGTGCAAGATGTAAAGGATGCAATGCCTGCAGTAATTGAAGTTCATAAAACGAACAAGGGATATTCAGAGTTATCAATCTTAATTAAATAATGATAGAAGAGAGCCGGAAACTAAGCGATTGTTTCCGGTTTTTTATTTTTCCTAAAAAGATTTCGACTAGAATTTTTTTGAATGAAATATATTTATCTATAAGGAATCAAGCTCTTGAAAAACAAACTAGTTAATTAATAACTTAATTTTCGTAAAAGGAGAAAGATGAGGTTGAATTCCACTACCAATGAACACCTAATATAGGTTTTCCTATTGACTGTTTTATAATTCAACTCTAATAAATACATTAGAAATTAAAATTCTATTTTATGATCCTTTCAATCAACCTGTTTATTGGTGGGATTTGGCAATAATTGACATAGTATTGCATATTTAAACAAGAATAGATATAATAATTAAAAAATCTAAATATATAAAATTTTCAATATATTTAAGTTAATCAGAAATTTGCTTAAATAAAACAAAAATAATTGGGGGTATTGAAATGAAAAAGGTTAAAAAACTATCGTTTGCATTTGCTGTGACGACAGCACTAATTTTATCGGGTTGTGGTAAGGATGCGAAAACAAGCGGAACAGCAGATAAACCATTACGAGTTGTTACTGATGCCGCTTATGCACCATTTGAATATCTTGATAACGGTAAAATAGTAGGATTTGATGTTGATTTTACAAATGCAGTTGCGAAAGAAGCAGGGGTAAAAATTAAAATTGTGAATACTGGATGGGACCCATTATTTGCTGAAATTGGTGGCAAAACTGCTGATATTGGTATGTCTTCTATTTCGATCAATGCAGATCGTGAGAAAACATATGATTTTACAACTCCTTATTTTCTTTCGATTAATAAAATTCTAGTTCCAGAAGGTAGTAGTATTAAATCAGCAGCTGATTTGAAGGGTAAAGTTGTAGCAGTGCAAAATGGTACAACAGGACAAGAAGCTGTTGAGAAAATGTATGGTAAAAACAATAAAAATCTAAAAAAATTCGAAAATAACAATTTAGCAATTTTAGAGCTTCTTAGCGGAGGAGCTGATGCAGTAGTTGCGGACAATGGCGTTCTTGAAGCGTATGCAAAAAATAATCCAGATAAAAAGCTAGTTGTTATTGATGATAAAAATAGCTTTGAACCTGAATATTACGGTTTATTACTTCAAGATGGAAGTAAATTAAAAAGTAAACTTGATAAAGCAATTAAAGAAGTAGTAAACAATGGGACTTATGAAAAAATTTATAAAGAGCATTTTGGATCAGAGCCAGATCTTGAAACATTAAAAGCAGAAGAAAATAAATAGGAAATTAAAAATTGCGTAACAGGCATTTGTGTTACGCAATTTTATCTAAATGGGGGAAAAGAAATGGGATTTGATTTTGGAATTGTAAAAGAATACATACCGTTTTTCCTTAAAGGAACTGGATTAACAATTGGCTTATCTTTAGCAGGAATATTCTTAGGTACAATAATCGGATTATTTATTGGATTGGGTAAAATGCAATCAAATAAATGGTTAGCATTACCTTTTGTTTGGTATATCAATTTCTTTAGAGGCACACCGTTATTTGTACAAATCTTATTAATACACTTTGGGGTAGTTCCTTATTTTATAGGGGAGACAAACGCAATAGCAGCCGCAATCATTGCACTATCATTAAATGCAGCAGCATATATTGCTGAAATCTTTCGTGCTGGAATTCAATCAATTGATAAGGGGCAAATGGAGGCTTCTCGATCCTTAGGAATGACGCATGTACAAGCTATGAAACATGTAATTATACCTCAAGCTATAAAACGTATGATTCCTCCACTTGGAAATGAATTTATAGTCTTAATTAAGGAATCTTCAATTGCAGCTATTATTGCTGCACCTGAGCTTATGTATTGGAGTAGAGCAATGCAGGGGCAATATTATAAAGTGTGGGAGCCGTACATATCTGCTGCTGTAATCTATTTAATCTTAACTTTAACATTAAGCTTTGTTTTAAATCGCATCGAAAGAAGGTTGACTACGGGATGATTAAAGTAGAAAAATTAAAAAAATCATTTGGTTCACTAGAAGTATTAAAAGATATCAACATTACCATTCAACCACGTGAAGTATGCGTTGTAATCGGTCCTTCTGGTTCAGGTAAATCAACCTTCCTTCGATGTTTAAATATGTTAGAAACAATAACAGCGGGTAAAGTTTTTATCGAAGACGTCGATCTAACAGATAAAAAAACAAATATAAATAAAATTCGTACTGAAGTAGGCATGGTATTCCAACATTTTAATCTATTTCCACATTTAACAGTTTTAGAAAATATTACGCTAGCACCTAAAAAAGTAAGAAATCGAGCGAATGATTTTGCAAAAACGAAAGCACTTGAACTATTAAAAAAAGTCGGACTTTCAGATAAAGCAAATGTATATCCTGACTCATTATCTGGAGGGCAAAAACAACGTGTTGCGATCGCAAGAGCACTTGCAATGGAACCAAAAATTATGTTATTCGACGAACCTACATCCGCTTTAGATCCTGAAATGGTCGGTGAAGTTTTAGAGGTTATGAAGCAACTTGCTAAAGAAGGAATGACAATGGTCATTGTTACACACGAAATGGGCTTTGCTCGTGAGGTTGGTGATCGCGTAATCTTTATGGATCAAGGGTACATAGTAGAAGAAAACAGTCCAGTGCAAATATTTGATTTCCCAAAACACGAGCGCACGAAAAGTTTCTTAAGTAAAGTATTATAAAGAAGATTAGATACAGATGAGGGTGTCCCGATTTTTTAAGGGAACCTCTTTTTTTATGTCAACGTAGATTTGGTATTCAGTCTGAGCTGCAAATAAATCTTCGCTAGTCGCAAATAAGGAGTTCAACTGTGCAAATAAAAGATGAAAAGTTGCAAAATAAGGAGTAACTGCAAATAAATTTTGAGAATCGCAAATAAAAATGACTAAACAGCAAATAAAAATGACAGATCAGCAATTAAAATCTGCGAAACTGCAATTAAATCCTTAAGAATCGCAAATAAGATTAAAAATTACCCATACCAGTTAGGGTATTATTACGTGGTTACTGTACAATAGTAGATTATTTTATATGGAAATCTAGCAATTATGCTCTAATTCTTTCTATATCACTTAAAAAGTTGATAAAAACAAGCTAATTATGAGTTGAAAAGATCAAAAAGGTCATCAGATACCCCCAATAGATTGAAGAGAAAATCTCTCGATTCCTATTTTATTACTCGAAGTGTTTTCTTTTCATTCTTTTCGAAATATTATGCTAAAATTTATTTATGACAAAAAAAGGAGTGTAGGACAATGGAAATTCAAAGAATTCTAGTAACTAGCCGAATTCATCATAAGCTGAAAGATCTAATTGAATCACATAATCTATCAAAAGAGTTGCGTTTTTTACCTGAAGATGAAGTAACAAAAGAGGATTATGAGTGGGCTGATACATTTGTTGGTTTTCGTCCAACACCAAATTTTGAATTTGGAAACATCAAGTGGGTCCATTCATTAGCAGCGGGCGTAGATAGTTTCATGAAAATTAAATGGAAAAATGATGTGCTTTTAACACGAACGATTGATGTTTTTGGTCCAAAAATGAGTCAATATTGTTTAAGTTACATACTCCAGGATTCACAATTACATGAACAATTTTCAAATTTACAGAATGAAAATAAATGGGAATTTCATATCCCAAAATCTTTAGAAGACCAAAAAGTAGTCATTTATGGTACAGGAGAAATTGGAGGACATATTGGTAAGGTATTATCAAGCTTAGGAATGAAAGTATATGGAGTTTCTATGAGTGGTAGTCAAAAACCATATTTTGAAAAAATAGTTCCGTTCCAAGAAGCATCTACAGTTTTAGATCATGCCGATTGGATTATTAGTGTTCTTCCATCTACGAATGAAACTAAAAATATATTAGATATGAATACATTTAAATATTTAAATGATGTAGGATTTATAAATGTTGGTAGAGGTGCAACTGTATGTGAGGACTCTTTAAAGGAAGCTTTGAATAATGGGTATATTAGAAAAGCTATTTTAGATGTTTTTGCTGTTGAACCACTTCCAGCCGATTCAGAATTATGGCAAAAGCCTAATGTAAAAATAACTCCACATATTTCGGCTGTTACTTTACCAAATGATGGTGTTAAGTGTTTTGTCAATACACTTTCATCATTAGAAAATAACGAAAAACTAAGAAATATAGTGAAGATTGAAAAGGGATATTAATTTTATGAAGTAGAAAGGGCATTATTTGCCTAAAGCTCGCCAATCGTCGAGTTTTCTTTATTATCACAAACATGTTAGGATATACAAGTAACAATTTGATAAAAAAGGAGAATACAAAAGATGGCAATTATTGACGTTTCAATCGTACCAATTGGCACAGAAACACCTAGTGTAAGTGCGTATGTGGCAAATATACATAAAGTTTTAGAAAAGTATAATGGTGAAGTAAAATTCCAGCTTACACCGATGAATACAATTATTGAAGGCGAATTACCGTTATTATTAAAAGTTGTACAAGAAATGCATGAGGTACCATTTGAAAATGGAATTTCAAGAGTAGCAACGACTATTCGAATCGATGATCGTCGCGATAAGAAGAGTACAATGGAAGGTAAGTTAGCTTCTGTTCAAGCAAAACTTGAACAAAACTAATTTTGACTTGATAAAGTGACTTGATAGGTTTAACAACTTATCGTCACTTTTTTTGTGATTTGAAAATAATCGTGTGATTATTTCGAATATTCTCTTGAAATTCCAAAATTTAGTTGATAAACTAAACTAATCAGTCAGTTTAAATATATTTATTTAGTAAAGGAATGTCTTCAATGCCAAAAGTCTCAGATGATTACAAAGAACGCAAAAGAGAGAGTCTTCTTGAAAGTGCTTTAAAATGTTTTGGAGAAAAAGGTTATCATACGACAACAATGGATGATATTGTTGCATATTCCAAAACGAGTAAAGGGCTAATTTATAATTATTTTAAAAGTAAGGAAGAACTTTATTTAACTTTAATGCAAGAAAGAACAGTTCAAACATTTGAAAAAATTAATGAACGATTTCAAAAATTTAGTTCATCAAAAGATAAGTTAAAAGAGCTATTTCAAATGTATAGTGAAATTTCTTTAACAGAATTATGGCGAAATATGATTAGAGTCCATATGGAGTTTTGGATTAATTCAGCTAGGCATGAAAATCTACAAGCCATTATGATTGAAAGATACAAAAATCAATATCGTTTATTTTTAAGTGAAATTATTAAACAAGGAATAGCATCTGGTGAATTTAAGAAAACAATCGATCCTGATATTATTTCTAGTTTATTTTGGGCTAATATTGATGGCATTTGCTTACATTATTCAGTTGTAGAAGAAGATGAAATTTACAAAGCACAATTTAAAGCCGCAGAAGAAATGATTATGTCTTATATAGTCATTCAAAATTAAAACTTTAGGTAGAGAAGGTGAATACTTTCCTACCTAAAATTTAAATTCAGAAAATTTTTTATGTTAAAAATAAAGCAAACAACATACACTATTCATAGAATAAAATAAACTTAATAGTCAGTTTTAATTGAGAAGGAGGAATCACGATGATTTCAGTCCAAATTAGAATTATTTGTTTGTCTATGTATTTATAGGGGTGTAGTTTTTAATTTTTGTAGAATGAAGGGATTATAATGGGAAAGAAAGTCTATTTTTTATATACAAAGGCGTTCTCGGATATAGGTAGTATGATGGAATTGGTTGTAATGAATGCAGTGATCTACTCGATGACGAAAAGTACATCATGGCTGGCTGCGGTTTTAGCACTTCGTGTTTGTGGAGGAATATTAACAAGTTTATTTTCTGGTGTAATTGCGGATCGATATAATCGAAGAAAGCTAATGATATTCAGTGATATTACTAGAGGAATAAGTATTCTTACCTTGTGTATATTCCCTTCACCTTTAATGTTTGCGATAGTAGGGTTTATCATTGGCGCATTAGGAAGCTTTTTTTCAGTCAGCTTTAGTGCGGATTTACCTCAAATATTTGGTGAAGAAAATATTTTAAAAATAAACGCTTTTATTTCACGCCTTGCTGCAATTAGTATGGTTATTGGATTTTTAGGATCAGCATTCTTATCAACGGTTGTAGATTATCGTGTAATAATCGGAATAGATGCCCTTTCTTATTTTTTATCCGCATTTGTTCTAATCTTTTATAAATGGGAAAATACGGTTAAAAAAGGTGTAAACAATCAATGGAAACAACTATTTATTGATTTGAAAGAAGTAAAAACTTATGTACTAATCAAACCGCTATTAGTATTTGTATTCATTGTATTTCTATTTCAAACATTCTCAGCAAGCTCTCATAATGTCGGAGTACCAATATTAGCAGAAAAAATTAGCACAGAACATGCAACATTTTACCAAGGACTTATTTGGGGAACTTGGGGTATAGGAGGAATCCTTTCGACTTGGTTAATTCCTAAGGTCTCTTGGTTAAAAAAACATTATCTTTTTATGTATTACGGAACTTCCGTTCTAACATCAATCGGCTTCATATTATTTTTATCGAATCAAATTTTATGGGTAGTATTTTTCTTCGCATTTTTTACAGGCTTTTTTGATAATGCAGCAGGTACTTATTTTTCAACAATGATTCAAAAAACCGATAATTCGATAAGAGGTAGAATATTTGGAGTCGCAAATTTGTTAAATAGGCTTGGTTTTACGATCGGTTTTGTAGCTGCATCACCATTATTATCATTTTTATCAATGCCACATCTTGTTTGGTTGTTTCATGGTAGCCTAATTATTATGATTTTATGTGTAACCAGTTACTTACTATTTAAGAAAAAAATTGCTTTTAACTATGATCAAATTCAACAAAATGAAAATGAGCTCATCATTTCTAAATAAAAAAGGACGTGACTTAATGGAAACAAATTTGAAAAAAAGTATAGAGCTAGAAAAAATAAATTATTTCAGATGTAGCGAAGTAGACGTTGAATTAGCTTTTCAAGCATTTTCAGTAGGTTTTTCAGATTATATCGTTAAATTCAATTATTCTAAGGAACAGTTTGTAAATTTGTTTTTTGGTCCAGAAGGTAACAAACCTGAGCATTCTTTCGTGGCAATTTATGAAAATGAAGCAATAGGTGTGATTTTAGGCGGTATTAAAATGTATGAAACGATTAAAACAATGCGATGTGGAACTTTGGCTATTAGTCCAGATTATAGGGGGGTAGGTGTTAGCCAAAAATTATTTGAACTGCACAAAGAAGAAGCAGAGAAAAACGGATGTAAACAACTATTCCTAGAAGTAATTGTTGGAAATGATCGAGCAATTAATTTTTATAAGAAACTTGGCTACGAAAAGATTTATGACCTTTCTTATTTTTCTAAATCAGATTTAACAAGTTTACAACAAATACAATTAGATTCTAGTACAGAAATAAATAAAGTTGAATTTAAAACTTTCAAAGAAACAATTACGAATTGGGACTATCATATAAACTGGCAAAATGACATTGATTATTTAGAAAAACTATCTAATTTTAGTTACTTTCTAGCTAGAATTAACGATGAAAATGTTGGTGCTTTAGCAGTTAATGAAAATGGTAGAATAAGTCTCCTAATAATTGATAAAGTATACCGTAATCGAAAAATAGCAACTAGCTTATTACAATCTGTGGCTAGTGAACTAAATTTAAAATCTTTCTCAACATCAATACCAAATAATAATAGCCTTGAAGGTTTCTTGCATAAACTAGAATTTAAGAAAGAAAAAATAGCTCAATTTGAAATGTACAAATTGATTTAGGATCAGAAGGAAGGGGTGGCAGTACTCTTTTCTTCTCTTAAGAATTTGTACTTTTGCCTATATACTTGACCTTGCTCCTTAATGAGCTAATCTCCGTACATTAGATAGTATGGAGGTGATTTATAATGTATGATTATCGTCAACAGATTGAGCAACCATATTATCCATATTCCGGTGTACCGCAACAAGAAGATGAAAGATTTTTCCTATTCTTCTTTCCGTTTTTATTTGGTGCAGCAGCTTTTGGCCCATGGGGATGGGGCCGTCCTTGGCGATGGAGAAGACCTTAGGGATTTTATCGTCCATGGGGCGTGGGGAAGACCTTGGTAAATTAAAAAAATATTGAATATGGTGTCTCATAGGTCATTGTACTTTTGAGACACCTTTTTATGTTTTGAAAAATACTAATCTGTAAAAATCAAAAAATATCCCACAAGGAAAATAAGTACCTTGTGGGGAGTTTTATTTCATTATAAATTTTATGATAAATGGAATAAGAATAGAGGCAAATATCGCACTAAGCGTCATTGCTATTGAACTTATTGCTTGTTCAATTTTCCCATATTCTGCAGCTTTTGCTGTACCTACTCCATGTGATGATATTCCATACGAAGCGCCAATCGCAACAGGGTGTTTGATTTTAAGTTTTGATAGAATTGCAGGACCAAACATGGATCCTGAAATACCAGCAATCATTACATATACAACAGTTAAAGACGGAATACCACCGATCATTGAAGTGATGCCCATAGCTAAAGGGGTTGTAACTGATTTTGCTGCTAATGAAAGCAGGATGATTTTTTTTAATCCGAGCCAAAGTGATAAGTATACACCTGAAAGTAGACCGACAATTGTTCCAGCCATTACACTAACTATTATCGAAATACAATGGTTCTTTAATGTTGATCGATGCTCGTATAATGGATAGGCAAAAGAAACAACAGCTGGGCCTAAAAGTAAATTAATCCATTTTCCTCCAAGCATATACGATTCATAAGTAATATGAAGATTGACAAGAATGATGATAATAACTGAAGTAGAAGTAACGATCGGAATCAGTAATGAGTAAGTGAATTTGGCGTACATTTTTTTTGCAAGAATATAACACAAAATCGTTAAGAGGATAAATAGTAAACTTTTAATGTCCTTCATTCGTATCCCTCCCAATTAATAAATCATTTGTTTGCTTTTTATGGGCTCTCGAAGTAAGATACGAACTAATGCTTGCTGTAATAGTAAATACAACTGCTGTACTAACTAATACGATTATAATAGAAATGAAACCGTGAAAATTTAAAATTGAAGAATAATTCATTATTCCTACAGTAGCTGGAATAAACAAAAGCGTTAAGTGCTTACTTAAAAAATTACTCCCATTTCGAATCCATTTTTCCTTAAAAAATGGTATAAATAATAAACAAAATAATAACAGCATACCAATAATACTTCCTGGAATAATTAGATGTAATTGTTGCTGAATTAGATTTCCAATAAAAAATAATAAGTAAAGAAAGCTTATTTGAACAATCAATTTTACAAAATTCATTTTCAACATCCTTTGATTCTTACTAACTAATAGATTATTAATCTTATTATTGTACAATAAATTATGGCGAAAATGTGAACTTTTTTCGTTATTATAAAAATGCATCTTTTTATAAAAAAGATTATAATAGTTTTATAATATAAATAGAGGAAGTTATATAATATGAAATCATTTGTAGCGTTCGATTTTGAAACGGCAAATTACAATCGACATAGCATTTGTGCTGCCGGCTTTGTATTTGTTGAAGAAGGAGTAATTGTTGACCAAGTTTACTCTCTAATTAATCCAGAAGAAGAATTTTATTCGATGAATATTTCTGTGCACGGAATTAGGCCAAGAGATGTACAAGATGCACCTCTTTTCCCAGAATTTTATGAAACGATTAAAGATAAAATTGAGGGGAAAACATTAGTAGCGCATAATCTACCATTTGATGGTTATGCATTAAAAGATAATTTATCTAGATATGGTATACCCTCAGTTTTAATTAATTTACTTTGTTCTCTGCAGCTTTCTAAGAAGGTATTGCCAAAGCAATCTCGTTATTCATTAGATACTTTATCAAGTCAATTCGGTATTTTATTAGAGCATCATCACCATGCATTAGCGGATGCGGAGGCTTGCGCGAAAATATTTCTTCATTTAACGAAGGAATATGAAATCTCATCATTTGAAGAGTTATATGAGAAAACTTCAATTTACCATGGGCAAATTCATCAGTTTGATTATCGTTCATCATTGGTAAAACCGAAGAAAAGCAATAAAAAAACCAAAATAAAGACAGATTAGGATTGATTTCCTTTTCTGTCTTTTTATTACCCATGTTTAATTAAAATAAAAAAAAGAGTCTGAAAAAGTTTTTCCGTACATTGGAATGAGTAAGCAGGACGCTATAAATAAATCTAGTATTGGATTAGCTGATCAAGTTGAAAATTTTACAGATGGATACAATGCAATGGCCAAGAACTAATTATACTAATTAAATAACCCTGTATCCGTATAGGTACAGGGTTATTTTTTCATTAACCGTTTATACAATTCCAAATTCTCTTTACTTAAATACTTTCTGTCGCTCTCAGCCTCAAATGCTTTAATAAATTCTCTTTTTTGTTTGTTGTGAAAGGTTTTAACCTCAAAATAATGATCTTGACAATAATGTTTTGTTCTACCTTTTACATCCCAACTAAATATCGGAGCAACATCTGTTTCTCTTAGACAAAATAAACATATCCCTTTTTTAATCATACAATCACCATCTTTATTATAACAAAAATAATACCTCTGAAACAATCAGAGGTTCAATATTATTTCATGCCAACTATTTCTTTATTCTTTTTAAAGATCGATACAGTACCTAAGATTATAAAAACCAAGATCCCTATTAAAGATATATTCAATTAATGTGACATGGATCCCCTCCTTGATATATGAATAACTAATATATATTAGTTATTAAGTACAAATTTTCCTCTATATAAAAAAGAACTCACCGAAGTGAGCTCCATAAATTAAAATTTTGTCTAAACAATTAAAACTAGTTAATTATAGGTTTCATACTTTCACGAAGTCCATTGTTTACTAATTTAGCCATATTTAAAAGAATTGTTTTTACTTGTATAAAATCTTCTGCATGTTCTAGATCAAAGATAGCAATTAATTTGGTGTTGTTATCTTTGGAAATTTTCATCTTGTATTTACGTTTACGGAATATTCTTTCTACCATTGATCCACGATCTATTGAAATTCTATAGCTGTCATTATTATAAACTTCTCCAGCATCAAATCCGTTGTATGAATACTTTGTATAGGTGTTAGTTGGTTTAGATATTATGATTTCTAAGTTTTTATTGATAATAAATTCTTTCAGTAGGCCAATTTTAGTCAATTTTAAATCCTCCTAGCCAGTATGGCTTTTCTTTTATTTCGGATTGTCAACCTCTGAAATATTAAAGGTTAGAGCTCAAAAAGTTAGCTCTCCTTCCTAATATAAAAACATGAACTCAACTTATTTTATCATATTAATCAAAATTACAATAATATTTAGACGAATAAGGAATTCGAAAGCATTTTTTAGTAGGAACCTAATTGGATTTTCAGCAAATAAAATAGCCTACCGAAGTGAGCTATTATTAAATATTAGATAAATTTAATCTAATATCTCTATTTTCATGTATTATAAATCCAAATTTTTGGTAAAAATTATTTTGTCGAATTTTATTTGAAGAGGTAAATGCACTTGCATTGCCAGTTATACTTGTACAAAATTCATTTTTAGCAATTTTAATTATCTGATTCATAATTATGGATCCATATCCTCTATTAATATTCATGTCCCCAAAAATTTTGATGTCTAATATGTACATTGTTTTATTATCATTAATTGTATTATCATCTCGCTTTGTTACAAAGGCCGAATGTGAATCAAATTGATTATCAATATAAGTTAAAACTGAGATAACTTTGCTAAATTGATTTTTACTTGAAGTGTCTACAACATATAATAGAACGGTATCATTCAACTTTGTTTGCTTTAATCCAATAAATTTTGTATTATCATTTAGCTTTTTTACGTTTTTGTATCCTTTTAGCAAGATTTCACTTTTATTCATTATGTCCTCCTCTAACTTTATTACTAAATTATATAGTCAGAGAAGGCAAATTATTTATTAAAATTTATAAATGCATATGTCTAATTAATTCATTTCCATCTATTAAAGTAATATTAGTTTTATTCGCATACTCTAACGCATCTTTTGTAAAACCAGAAGAAGTAATAAAATAACCTCTTTTAACACGATCTGCACTCATGGCTCCCTCAAGTTTTTGGATAGCAGGTCTACCCACATTACCTTTCCAGTGCTTTACCTCTACATAAATAGGTTCTTTACCATCATAAGCAACTATATCTTTTCCACCATCTCTACCTTGTTTAGTAACATGAGTTTTCAATCCTCTTGTTAACTGAAGAAATGCAGCAGCATAATATTCAAAACTTCTATGATCCATTTTATAAAAATGTTGTTTTTCTTTATAAACCTTCAATTGATTCCATTCTAACTTTTTCGTTTTAATAATATATTAGAAGAAACCTTCTGCCATAATAAAGTAGATGGTTTTTTTATGTAAACAAATTTGTAATCTATTATTATATGTAGCACAATCGGTATTCATGATAAAATAACCTTATTGTGCTTTTTAATGAGGTGATATAAGTATGGGCGAAACAGAAAAAGTAAAGGTTGCTGTATATGCTAGGGTATCAACAAGCAGTGATGATCAACTCAATTCTCTGAGCAATCAACAAAAGTATTACGCTGAATATTGTAAACAAAAAGGTTATAACTTAGTCGAAATGTATGTCGATGAGATGAGTGGAACTAACATGGTCAAGCGTACAGGATTCCAGCAAATGTTACATGACAGTGGAATCAATATAATCACCGATGAAATTAGCACTAGATATATTGTATCAGACAGGAAACCGAAGTTTAATCTTATTATTTGTAAGGACATCAGTAGATTCGCCCGTAGTACAAGAGTTAATAATGTAATCGATTCACTGAGGGATAAAGAGGTTTTTATCTACTTTCAGAATGTGGGTCTGAATACTCAGGACGCAAACTATAGAATGATGTTGCAGATGTTACTCAACTTTTCTGAGAATGAATCTGTAGATAGAAGCAGTAAAATAAAATTCGGTTTACGTGTCAAAGCAACAGAAGGTAAATTACACTTCTCAAATCGTTTATATGGTTACTTGTATGATACTGAAACTAAGGAAATATCTATAGTTCAATCTGAAGCAGATGTGGTAAAGAGAGTATTCGATTTATACGTTAATCATGGACTAGGATCATCACAGATAGCTAACACATTAAATAATGAATCGTTTCCTAATACCAGTGGAAAACGATGGGTAGCTAATTGAATCATAGATATGTTGCGTCAAATTAAATATACTGGTAACGCTTTTCTACAAATGTCTAGCAAAGGAGACGTAACCAAAGAACAACGAACAAGGAAGATTAAAGATATAGATGATATGATTTACCACGAGGGAAAATTACCTTCAATTATATCAACTGAAATATATGAATCTGCACAAAGTATTTTGAAAAGTAGATCAGCTAATGGTAGAGGTAAGAAGAATGCACAAAATCCATTTAGTAAAAAGTTAAAGTGTGGTCATTGTGGAAAAGCTACATTAAGAGCAATATTAATAAAAATGGACGAAGCTACGTGATTTGCCAGGACAGTCTACGGTCAAGGATACTTTACTTGATTTATTAGATAAATTTAAGTCAGCATCGGATGAATATAAAAATGAATTGGACAAGTTGTGATTAATTATTGCTTTTTTATCGTTCATCATTAGTAAAACCGAAACCTAAACGTAAAATGGAGAAAAAAGTATGAAATTAATATCTTGGAATGTAAACGGAATAAGAGCATGTGTACAAAAGGGATTTTTAGATTATTTTAATGAGCAAAAAGCGGATCTATTTTGTATACAAGAAACGAAGTGCCAAGAAGATCAAATAACTTTGGAATTAGACGGTTATTATCAATTTTGGCATTCTGCAGTAAGAAAGGGTTATTCAGGTACTGCAATTTTTACGAAACATAAACCATTAAATGTAAGTTTTGGATTTAACGGTAAAGAGGAAGATCAAGAAGGAAGAGTATTAACTTTAGAATTCGAGAAATTTTATATGGTAAATGTTTATACGCCTAATTCTCAACGTGATTTAGCTAGATTACCAATAAGATTAAAATGGGAAGATGACTTTAAAAACTATTTAAATAAGCTTGATGAACATAAACCTGTCATCTTATGTGGGGATTTAAATGTCGCACATACTGCAATCGATTTAGCAAATCCAAAATCAAATCGTACGAATTCTGGCTTTACGGAAGAAGAACGTGGTAAAATGACAGCATTATTAGAAAGTGGATTTACTGACAGCTTTCGATTTTTAAATCCAACTAAAGAAGGTTCATATAGTTGGTGGTCTTATATGGCAAAAGTCCGTGAACGAAATATTGGATGGCGTATTGATTATTTTATTATTTCAAATAGATTACAAAATGAATTAATAAATTCAGAAATTCACTCCCACATTATGGGGAGTGATCATTGTCCCGTTGTTTTAACGATGGAAGATTCGATCATTTAATTATAGACAAAGTACAAAAATTTGATTTTCAGACNNCGCTTGTCTTTCGAGGCGCGAAGTCTGGTGAGGAGCGGAGTTACCCTTAGTCGGTAATGAGCACCGCATAAAGCGAGCGTTTGTCAACAATCTGAAAGCTCTAAGGTTTTAGAGCTTTCTTTTTTTTATAGGCATTTAGTAAGTCAACGAGAAGCAATTATGCGTAAACTAAAGTTAGGACAAAGTATAAAACTACCTAAAAGTAGAAAAGGATGTGGATTCCTATGAGTATAAAATGGCTTGAATGGGCACAGAGAATCCAAGCAATTTCTCAAGCAGGATTGACCTTTACGAAAGATGTTTTTGATAAAGAAAGGTATGAAGAACTAAGACACATAAGTGCTGATATTTTAAATCATTATTCAGAATTACAAATTGAGGAAATCGAGGGATTGTTTCGTAATGAACGGGGGTATCCCACACCAAAGCTTGATGTTAGAGGTGTCGTTTTTAAAAACGGAAAAATATTATTAGTAAAAGAAAAGCTAGAAAATAAATGGTCTTTACCAGGTGGTTTTTGTGATGTTGGATTATCAGCTTCAGAAAATGTCGTAAAAGAAATTTTTGAAGAATCAGGCTATGAAGTTGAAGTGAAGAAATTACTAGCGGTTTTAGACATGACAAAGCATGACCACCCACCTCATTCATATCACTACTACAAATTATTTATACAATGTGAAATTGTTGGTGGTAATCCCACAATAGGAACGGAAACAAGTGATATTGATTTCTTTGATAAAGAGCATTTACCAGAACTTTCTCTCAATCGAAATACTGCTTCTCAATTAGAATTAATGTTTGAATATTATCAAAATCCTAAAAAAGAAACTTGTTTCGATTAAAGGTAATTTTAAAAAATAGATAAGATGTAAAAGAAATCATTTTAGAGTTGCTAACGCAGCTCGATTTTGTTTTAAAGGGGACAAAGTTTTAAAATTGATTTGAATGAATGAAAAATATACATATTTAAAATTAATGATTAAAATAGAAGGAACTTACTAAAGCAACTTGAAAGGAGAAATGATTTGAAAACAAATTCAATGAACTATGTAAAATTCGAAAATGAATTAAAAAAAGAACGCATTTCAACTTGCCTTATTTATCAAAATGGAGAAATTAAATATAATTTTTATAAAAATTCAAAAAGCGAAACAAAACTATTCAAAATTAATTCCGTTACGAAAAGTGTTTTATCGATGTTAATAGGAATTGCAATTGATAAGGGATTTATAGAAAGTGTTGATATACCAATTTCTAATTTTTTTCCAAATATTGAAACGAAAAAACGAGAAATTACGCTCGAACATTTGCTCACAATGACACCTGGATATGATTGGCAAGAGTGGGGAGAATGGGGTGGGCGTCCATTTCCAATGATTAATAGTGAAGACTGGATCCAATATGTACTTGAAAAAGAAATGGTTAATCATCCAGGTGAAAAAATGGTTTATGACTCTGGAGCATCTCAAGTACTAAGTGCAATTATTCAGATGGTAACGAATGAAAAACTATCTACTTTTGCAAAACGAATGTTATTTGATCCGTTAGGAATAAAAGAGTTTATTTGGCACGAGGATTCAAAAGGAATTAATATTGGAGGATTTGGCTTAAGTTTAACGACAGATGATCTACTAAAGCTTGGGATATTAATGCTGCAAAAAGGAAAATGGAATAATAAACAGATTATTTCAAGTGAGTGGATTGAAAAATCAACAAAAGCGAAGTTCCATACATATCCGCACGTTGGTTCATATGCCTATCATTGGTGGGTGCTTGAAAATAATGAGTTAAAGGATCTTGATTCAACGATTTATTTTGCCATGGGTTATGGAGGCCAATGTATCATTATTTCACCAAAAAATCAATTTGTGGCTGTTTTTACAAGTGCAAAATATATTAATACTGATACCCCATTAAAAATCATACAAAAATACTATCCTTTAATATTAACAAATGAATAGGTCTGAATATGAGAGTAAAGATGGATACATAGACTAAGAATTAATAATCAATAATGATGGCTACTCTTTCATTTAATCTTTTTAAAATACCCTTTATCATGTAATTCCTATTCCTGTCTTTAAATTTTGTATGATTTTTTTATTTGAGAATAGGAATTTACAGAAAAATGTCGAATTAAGTAATTAGAAAATATAAATAACAACTTGATAATAGCTCCAAGAAGGGATGAAGATTGATGTTTTTGGTGACAGAAGACTTCAAAACGTTTATTAGGAAATATCCAATCACAACAATTATGGTTGGTTTATGTACTATATTAGCGATTATTACGACATTTTTAGGTGGTTATACAATCGAAAATATCATCAATTTAGGTGGATATGAGCATGAATTAGTAAAACAAGGTGAAGTATGGAGACTTTTTACGTATGCATTTATGCATGGGAGCTACGCTCATTTTTTTATGAATATGACCTTTATGATTATTTTAGGTAGACCATTAGAAAGAGCGTTAGGTTCAGTTAAATTTTTATTATTTTATTTATTATCGGTTATTCTTACAGGACTTATTATTAATTTTAACTATTCGCCTAATACAGTTGAGACAGGGGCATCCGGTGTAGGCTACGCTTTTTTAGGAATGTATTTATTTATTACCTTATTTAGAAAAAAGATGCTCTTTTCAGATGATCGTAAGTTTGTCATTACATTTTTAGGGATTGGATTACTATCTTCATTAATTATCCCATCGACTAGTTTAACTGGTCACTTAGCTGGTATGATTATCGGTTTTATAATAACTCCTTTATTATTAAAAAAGAGTGCAAGGTTTCAAAACTCTGTTAATGTTTAGAATACATATATGAGAATATGTTTTAACAATATATAATATTTTCAAAACAAACCTAGTTCAGAATGGACTAGGTTTGTTTTCGTTTGATTTTTAAAAATCATAAAGATCTATAATCCTGTCAGCTGTTTGACGGTTTCTACATAATTTGTAGAGATCATTAAAAAAACGTTCAACTTCATTAGAATTACTCGGGATTGGTATTTCTACTTGAAGTGAACCAAATACTTGTTTGAAATATGCTTTTCGTTCAGCGTTTTTACCGTCACGTTTCAATGGATTATACTTCC
This sequence comes from Bacillus sp. AFS053548, assembly GCF_002575105.1. Taxonomy (NCBI): domain Bacteria; kingdom Bacillati; phylum Bacillota; class Bacilli; order Caryophanales; family Bacillaceae; genus Bacillus; species Bacillus sp. AFS053548. The sequence continues at coordinate 30,767 of NZ_NUHI01000032.1, forward strand.
AAACTAAAGAAAAATGTCCATTTTGCTCACGAATTTCTCTTATTTCTGCAGCGGTTGTAGATTTATTTTCAACATATATGACTAAATAAAAATTTTCATTTCGATGCCAGTCGATTAATAGTAAATAATAACTTTCTTCTTCGAATTTACTTAAATGAAAGGCTGAAACAATCAGCTTACCGTTTGTCCATTGTTGAAAATTTTGTAATGTATTTAAAGTTGTTGGTATTTCTTCAATATTAAATAAAGAATTATTTGAAACCATCCAATTTTTAATATGATTTGAAATACTGATTGCAAATTCTTTTTTCATCTTATACCTCTAACTTAATTAAGTATTTTTCAATATCATATCATCAAAATCAGCCTAATAAAATTCTTCCTTGTAATAATCTACCATCTATAAGTTAAAGTCCAAATACTCATATTATTAATGATGATTTAACTAAGGAGGATTTTATAATGGCAAGAGGTAAAAGCTTTAATCATAAGAAAAAAGGTCATGAACCAACTCATCCAAAAGGATCACTAGTTGCTCCCGAAGATCGTAAACATGAAGATCGAGAAGAAGATTATATTGTGACAGAAGAAGCATTTAAAAATCGTATTCAATAAAAATTAATAAAAATGGGACTCATTTTGTATAAAGCTGAGTCCATTTTTATTTTAGCTACCTATATTAACTTTCGTTGAAGTTTAATAAATTAATTAGCTGATTTCTATGCACTGCTTGAAATAACAATGGAATAGGTGGCCCACTTGTTCTATTTAAAACAAGCTGATAGATCATTGTGAAAAAATTATTTTGATTTGCTTTCATTATTTTTTTATCGTCATGATAACAAATCGAATATAATTCTTTCATTAATTCAGTTTGATCTTGGGGCTCGTTATTTAATAAATAGTCACATAAATTGTTCAACCAAAATTGCTGTTCTTCAGTTAAAGAGTGATAAAATTCAAAAGCTCGTTTTTCGTTTATCGTTATATTTTTTTGTGGATTGTATTTTTTTATCCAATATTCAGCCATATGACTAATTTTCTCTATTTCAATGGATGAGTAAAGTTCTCCATGATTAACAAATATGTCTTTTAATAGATCTACATTGTAATTTACAAGAGGCAGAATACTAGCAACATGATTAAACTTTGGATATTTTTTATCAATTTTGCCGATATGTGCAAATTCTACCGATTGGCAAATATCTAAATCGTGTAAAGATTGATCGATAAAATTTGATTGATACCGTTCAAATTCTGAATAGTTTTTAATCACATCTTCATCTAGACCAATATTAAATGCTGCGGTTGGTTTATATTTAGCAAACATAAAGAGAATCACTTCTGGTAAATAGATTTGTAATAACTCGGTTGGGGTTATTAAATTACCAGAGGAACTGGACATTTTTTGATTTTGACCTTTTATTCCAATAAACTCATAAGGTGTATAATGAGGTGCATCATAGTCAAATATGGCTTTAGCAATTTCTTTTGAAACATTGTAACTACCTGTTTCAGAAGAATGATCTCTTCCACCTGGTTCAAATACAACGTCTTCTTTCATCCATCTCATAGCCCAATCAATTTTCCAGTTTAATTTAATATTGTTTGTAACTTCTACAGATAATTGATTTGAAAATCCACAACGACATGTATAATTTAACATTTTGCTTTCCCTATTATAATGAGTAATTGAAGGATCATCTTTCTCGCAATTTTCACAGTATAGCGTAATAGGGTAAAAATTATTACGTTCACGTTCATTTGGAACACTAGTTTTGAACTTCATTAAAATATCATAAATTTCTTTTCTTTTTTCGATAGCATGTATAATTTCTTCATTGTATCTTCCAGATTTGTATTCATTACTTTGATAAATAAACTCAACCTCAATTCCTAGTTCAGATAAGGAATTTTCAAATTCCTTTTCGAAGTGTTCAGCGAATGTTGAGTGACAACCAAATGGGTCTGGGATATTTGAATAAGCTTTACCTATAAAATGATAAAAAGTTGGATCAATATTATTCGGGACCTTCCTAAAACGATCAAAATCATCCCAAGAAAAGATAAATCTTGTTTTCTTACCTAAATTATTTAAAGCTTTCACAACAAAATAAGTGGTTATGATCTCACGAAAATTTCCAATGTGGACTGACCCGGATGGGCTAATGCCAGATGCACATACATAAGTTTCTTTATTTGGATATTTTTCAATTAATTCATTTGCGATTTTATATGCCCAATGCATGTTTTCACCTCGAAATTATTTGTTTTTTTTAACCTTCTAATTGCAAATAAAAAAACTCCCACCCCCAAGATTTAATCATCTTGAGGACGAGAGTTTGTTAACTTCGTGGTACCACCCCAGTTTATTGATATGTTACCATACCAACCTTATTTAGGTACGGCACGAATGCTTATACCCTATCTCTATAACGGGAGAACCCGTCGTACCATCCCTAAAGTGAACTTTAGTTCTATAAGAAGCTCCAAGTCTTTTTTCATAAAGTTTATTATTACTCCTTTTTCAGCACACAGGAGCTCTCTGTAAATAATTTTAGCTTTACTACTTTTCTCTTCATAGCCTTTAAATTTCGAAATATTAATTGTTATTATATTAATCAAAACAATATTAATTGTCAATTAAATTTAAAGTTGAATAAACTGATTTAAATACTATTTGAATGGAGGTGCCAAAGTGAGGGATTTAGTTGATGATTTACCCCTAATTGGTGCGTATTTTTTATTATTTGGTACATCAACGGCTGCAGTTGGTATTTCAAGTACAAAAATCGTAAGCGAAAACTTTGGTAGAAGTTTATTCGCTAAAGGTAATGCGATTGAAGCTTTTGGAAACACCATTCAAGCAATTGGAAGAGAAAAATTATATGAGAGAGCAATAAAAGAAAATGAAAATGAAATAGAAAAAGAATTTGAATTAACAATGATGATTGGTGCTTGGATTCAAGCAGCCGGAAATGCTACAAATACATTTGCAACAAATTTAGAAATTGAAGGAATGGAAAGAGAAGGTTTTAGATTAAACGCACTAGGAGGTATTATTCAATCAATTGGTGCTCAAATTGAAACAACTGGAGCATTGATGGAGGGGACGCAACTAGATAAAATTGAGGCTTATGGCAATCAATTAATCGGTTTAGGAGCTTTAATTGACGGTATTGCTAATGCGGCGTTACTACGTGATAAGATTATTTTAGGTCATGATTTATTACTTGTTGGTAGCTGGGTACAAGTGTTCGGATCCATTTTAATTATTTATGCACTGCGCCAAAAAAGAAGTGAAGATGAAAAAAATCAATTAGAATATCGATATGGCTATTATCCAAATAAACAGTTTGAATGGTAAATTTAAAATTTTTTGTGAAGAATATGAAAAAAAGAAGGTATATATTAGTTAATAGCAAATATTAATATTAAAATTATATTAAAACATTTCATTTTTCTGTAAAAGCATTTTGTGAGAGAATAGAATTTATGAGTTTAAATAGAATAAACCAATTTTTTGAAACAGAGGTATGATTAGATGAATTTAAAAATTATTACGGATAGTGCGGCTGATTTACCAAAAGAGATCATTGAACAATATAATATTGATGTCATTCCACTACGAGTTTATTCAGAAGATGAAAAAGAATATTTTGATGGTTTAACATTGGATTCAAAGACTTTATTTAATGAAATGCGTAATGGAAAAGTATTTAAAACGTCTCTGCCGTCGTATGAGTATATTTATAATACCTTCGTTAAATATGCAAAAGAAGATACATCATGTATCTATATTGCGTTTTCTTCTGAACTTTCAGGTACATATCAATCAGCAGTAATGGTAAAAAATGAGTTTGACGAGGAGTTTCCTGATTTTGATCTAGAGATATTTGATACAAAAAGTGCATCAATCGGACAAGGGCTAATAGCTGTTAATGCTGCAAAGCTTGCGTTGAACGGAGCTACAAAAGAAGAGGTTGTTAAGAATATAAAACAAAGTATACAACATATAGAACATATCTTTACAGTTGATGATCTTCAATATTTGGTGCGTGGAGGTCGCTTGAGTAAAATGGCTGGTTTTGTCGGCAATTTATTAAATATTAAACCAATCTTACACGTTGAAGATGGAAAGTTAATTCCACTTGAAAAAATTAGAGGTTCAAAAAAATTGATAAAAAGAATCCTTGAAATTATGGAATCTCGAGGAACAAATTTATCAACTCAATTAATTGGTATTTCTCACGGTGACGATTTAGAAAAAGCAATTGATATTAAAAATGCGATGGCAGAGACATTTGGATGTAAGGAATTTGTTATTAATTCAATTGGGTCTGCTATAGGTGCTCATGCAGGGCCTGGTACCTTAGCGATATTTTTTATGAACGAAAATAAAAAATAATATGAGTAAAAGAGCTAATTTTGCAAAATGATTAGCTCTTTTTTATTTTAATTTTCTGACAATATTACCCGGATAATAATTCATACATAATTACTTCAAAAAAGGTAAATAGTATTTATGTAATCTTCAACAACTATTATTATGAGGTGAAAAACGATGTCAATTTTAGATAACTGGGATCAATGGAAAGATTTTTTAGGTGATCGTTTAGATGCAACAGGTGACAAAGGTGTTGGTGAAGGTGCTATTTCTGAAATGGCATATCGCTTAGGAAATTATTTAGCAAATGAAGTTGAACCAAAAAATGCAGAAGAACAAATTTTAAAAGACCTTTGGGAAGTTGCAGATGAACAAGAGCAACATACAATTGCTCATCTAATGATGAAGTATGTTAAAAATAAATAATTAAAATAATGTGATTAAAAAATAGCCTAAGTGAATAGAATCATAAGGGCTATTTTTTATTTGTTTTATTTTTAAACTTTCTGTTTGAAGTAATAAGGTAGTCTTACAAAAAATCAATAGAAATAATTAAAAATTAAACTTGAAATGGACATATAATTAACATATACTGTACTTATTATGAGTACTGTTTTCGGATCAAGGACAATTACTATTTACATTTTAATTGTTTTTTTGTATGATAGACTTTCTGTTCAAATTTCGCTTTTATCATAAAATGTTTTTTGCACTAATAAATAGAATGGAAAATTTGAACGAGTTTCAATACAGCTTAACAAAAATAGATAGAAGAAATGGGGATAATATATGAATAATCAGCAAAACTCGGCTGACACGCCGTTTAGCGTAAAAACGATTATCGGTCCAATGATGGCAGTAATCGTAGGTATGATCATGGTTATTTTAGATAGTACGGTAGTAAACGTAGCATTACCTGGAATTACCGAATATTTTAAATCTGATTTAACAAAAATGCAGTGGACGATTACAGGATATACATTGGCATTATCAGCGGTTATACCACTTGCAGGCTGGATGTCTGATCGTTTTGGAGCAAAGAAAATTTTCTTATTAACGATTTTGTTTTTTACAATCGGATCAGTTCTTTGTTCTGTAGCACAAACACCTGAACAGTTAATTTTATTCCGAGTAATACAAGGAATAGGTGGAGGAATGGTTGCGCCAATCGGTATGGCAATTATCTTTAGATTAGCTCCTCCAGAAAAAATCGGATCAATCATGGGGATGCTTGGAATTCCAATGTTACTTGCACCTGCATTAGGTCCAGTTATCTCAGGATGGTTCGTAGAGTATTCTACTTGGCATTGGATTTTCTTAATTAATTTACCAATTGGTATTATTGCTATGATAGTTGGTGCTAAATTTTTACCTAATTTTGAATCAAAATCAGTACCTGCTTTAGATGGATTAGGTATAATCATTGCTCCAATCGCTTTTTCAATGTTAGCTTACGGAGTTAGTCAAAGTTCAACTAGTTGGACTTCAAAAGGAACATTAACAGGTTTAATCGTAGGTGGAGTTGCATTATTACTTTTCATCTTTGTTGAGCTTCGCCTAAAACAACCTTTACTTGAGTTACGTGTATTTAAATCGTCTGATTTTGTTAGAAGTATTTTAATTACATGGATTATGCAAATTGCTTTATTTGGTTCTTTCCTAATTGTTCCATTATTTTTACAAACAGTTAAACAATATGGGGCATTTGAAACGGGCTTAATTATGTTACCTCAAGCATTAGCATCGGCTTTAATGATGCCAATTGGTGGTAAAATGTATGATAAAGTTGGTGCTAGACCGATGGCGTTAGTTGGTTTAACAATTATCACATCTGCACTATTCATTTTCTCTAAGATTTCAGTTGACTCTTCTAATACATTTATTATGTTAACACTTGCTATGATGGGTGCTGGAATGGGATTATCAATGATGCCGATTAATACACACGTATTACAATCTGCACCAAGACATTTAGTAAGTCGTGTAACGCCTTTAACTGCAGCTGCACAGCAAGTAATGGTATCATTTGCAGTAGCAGGTATGGCTGGATTTTTAACTTCGAGTACTAAGGATTATATGGCAAAAACAACGAATCCATTAAATGCAATGATTTCAGCATTTGGTGATACTTTCTTACTAGCAGCAGGGATCGCATTAGTAGGAGCGTTGTTAGCGATCATTTTGCGAAAACCAAAAGTGCAAGATGTAGATGCGTCAAAAGCAGATCTTGATGAATCAAAATCTTCAATGATGGTCGGGCATTAATAAATAAAAAAGAAGCCAAATTTAAAATTGGCTTCTTTTTTTGTCATTATTGATTATAATTTAAATAGTATCGAAAAAATTTTAACAATTTCTACAATTTTTAGAGAAATGTTATAAAACTAATTGAATTGTAATAAAAATGTCCTTATTATGTAAGGTTAGTTATGTATAATAAAGGCTCAAATATAGATTTACTTTACAATGGAGCTGATTTAATGATTAAAAGTATTTGCAAAACAACTTTGGCACTATCAATTTTAACTGGAGGTTTATTCTATGGAAATACTACTCCGAGTTCTATTAAGACCGTGGAAGCTGCGACGATAAGTGGTACAGTAACTGCATCAGTTTTAAATGTAAGAAGCGGTCCTAGTACGAGTTATAAAGTAATTGGGACACTTAAAAAGGGTGCGAAAGTTACGATAACAAGCACAAGTGGTTCTTGGTATAAAATAAAAAGTGGAACAAAAACTGGATGGGTTTCAAGTAAATATATTAAAAAAGCTCCAACAACAGTTTCTGCCACGACCGTAAATAAAATGAAAACTTTAGGTACTTCAAAACAATTAATCATTGTGTCAGCAGAAAATGAAAGTACAAGAAATGTTTTAATTGAAACATTTGAAAAAAACGGTACTAGTTGGAAAAAATTACATACATATTCAGGTGTGATCGGTAAAAACGGCATGATTAGTAGTAAGCATGAGGGTGATTATGAAACACCTGAAGGGAAATATACAATTTCAACAGCATTTGGTAGATATTCAAATCCAGGAACGAAAATGACATACCGTAAAATTACTTCAAATGATGTATTTGTAGACGATTCAAATAGTAAATTATATAATACTTGGCAATTGGCATCAGAAAATAACGGTAGATGGAAAACTGCCGAAAAAATGAATATTTCTCAATATGATTATGGATTTGTTATTAACTACAATACTGCGAGAACCCCAGGAAAAGGTAGTGCAATCTTTTTTCACGTAGCTGGATCTTCAGGATATACTGCAGGCTGCACAGCTACACCTAAAACAAATGTAGTATCCATTTTAAAATGGTTAGATCCTGCAAAAAAACCACTAATTATTCAAACACCATTGAATAAATTAACTCAATATTAATATGATTTGAAACTGGTCAATGATTTGATCAGTTTTTTTATGTTTCAAACTTTCTAACTCGCTGGATTTATGATGATTAATTTCAATATGAACGTCTTGTTTATCCTTCGGGTGGAGAGGAAGTTCAATTTTCTCAAGAAGAGAAGGGGGATACTGGTTATAAAGTAGGAATCTTTCTCTTTTGAAAAACTAGGTTTATTGAATGAAAAGTATCGAATTACTAGTGTAGTTGTAAATAAAAAAGGTGTTAGTCTCTAATATATGAAAGGCTGTCTAATTGGAAGGTCTATAATATAATTCAAGGCTTTGTTAAACTAAAATGATGATTTTTAAACAAAAAAAAGGCTGTCTAAATAGACAACCTTTAATAAAGCTTTATTTTACGCTATTAACAAGTTGCTTCATGGAGTTTAACTGAGAAGATAGCTCATTAAACCAATCCTCATCCCCCGTTGAGAGGGCCACGTCAATTAGAAAGCGAATCTGTTCCTTGTTTGTCACTTTCGAATCAGGCATTTTCATAACGTTTTTATTTAGCATGTGAATGGTTTTCCCAACAGTCGTTTTGTTATCTGAAGTTATTACATTTACCTTTACTATTTCATCATGAATTTTAAATGATTCAACATAACCTATAACTAATTCACCACCCATTGATATACCTTTAACCCAGTCACCTGTTTTTAAAATAGTATCATTATTCAAGTTCATTTTTTCCACCTTCTTATTTAGATTTATAAGTTAAAAAATTTGTGATTATTACAGTTCTTAGATCAAACTGTAATTTTTTTTTTTACATTTCGATTAAAAGAAGGCTTAGCCTTCACTGTTTTAGCTGCTCAATTCTCACATTTGATATGATCGACAATGTCCTTAATATTGTATTGCTTTAAAAATTCCCCAAGATGTTTTTCTGCACCTAAGAAAATAGTAAAAAGAACATTTTGCATATTTGCCCCAACAACACACTTTTCATTTGATTCAGGGCACTTAGGCTGCAGTGCCCCCTCAGAGGTGATTATATAAATGTCCCATAGATTAACTTCATTTAAATCTAAGGCAAAAATAAATCCACCACCAGATCCTTCCTTCGATTTTATAAATCCATGCTTTTTTAACAAACTAAGCACTTTACGAATACGAACTGGATGGACACAGGCACTCTCTGATATTGCATCACTAGTAGACATCCGATCCGGCTGCAGCGCAAGATAAGTTAAACTATGAATGGCAAGAGTGAAATCACTATTCATGGTCTGCCTCCTAAAATCGTTAATTTTTTTATATATTTCTTTATTATATTTAGTTCTGTAATACAATTTGTTTATTATTAATTAGCTACTTTTTGTGATTTAATGTATGAGAATGTTCGTAGCTTACGAGGAAGAAAACTACGAATTTCTTCTTCATTATAACCAACCTGTAATCTTTTTTCGTCTAGGATAATTGGCAGGCGCAACATTTTGGGATTATTTATGATTAATTTATATAATTCATTAAGTGGGAGCGATTCAATATTAATATTTAATTCCTGAAACGTTTTTGATTTTTTCGATATAATCTCTTCAGTACCAGTTTCTGTCATGCGAAGAATAGATTTAATTTCATCAAGTGTAAGAGATTCATTCATAATATTTTTCACGCTATAATCAATATCATGTTTCTCTAGCCAAGCTTTTGCTTTACGACAAGATGTACAACTTGATGTTACATATAGATGCACCATTCTTTTACTCACTCCTTATATTTAAAATGTAATAAAAAAAATTACAGTTGAGAGAAAAAACGATTAAAAATGCATGATCTAATTAATCAAATTAGGTTGACTACCAAACTCAATTTAAATGAGTATACTGTAATTTTATTATTTACAGTTAAAAGTGTCAACTATAATTTTAGAGTTTAAATGATCGGTTTTGTTTTATAATTGTACCAAATACCAAAAAGAAATATACAATAAAATATAAGAAAATTCTGAATAAACTATCAAAATGCAAAAAATTATGTTTATTTTGAAATTTCTAAGTATAATAGAATGTACAATTACGATAAAAAGTGAATTTTTAGAGGTGGAATATGAGCAAACTAGAATTTTTTGAAATAGAGACTAGTCGATTAAAACTTAGAAGATTTAAAGATGAAGATGTTAGCAACTTTTATAAATATCGTTCAAATCCAGATGTGGCGATTTATCAAGGTTGGGAGAATTATACATACGAACAAGCAATTAATTTTATAGAAAAACAAAAATCAGCTGAAATGAATTTACCTGATTCATGGGTTCAAGTAGCGATTGAAAATAAAATGAATGGTCAACTAATAGGGGATATTGGCGTACATACTTTATTAGATCCTGCAAATCAAGTTGAGGTCGGCTTTACATTAGAGCCATTGTATCAAAATAAGGGATATGCTTTTGAAGCATTACATAGAATAGTTGATTACTTATTCAATGAATTAAACAAAGAAAAAATAAACGCAATCGCTGATGAGCAAAATTCATCTTCAATTAAATTATTAAGGAAGTTAGGATTTCAACAGATAAAAATAATAGAAAATTCTTATTTTAAAAACCAATATGTAACCGAAATTATGTTTGAACTTTCGAAAAATGATTGGAATAATAAGTAAAGGAAGAATTTTAAATGAATTTCTTTAAAGGAGCATTGTGTTTATCATTGGCCGCTAGTATTTGGGGGATGACCTATGTAGTTAGTAAAGTAGTATTAGACAGTATTTCTCCATGGTTATTACTTGAAATGAGATTTCTTTTAGCATTACTAACTTTAGGAATCATCAGTTTCTTCCAAAAAAGCTGGAAAATTAGTAAGAAAGATTTATTTCCAATCGCGCTAATTGCATTAGTAGGCTATACGGGCTCAATTGGTTTTCAATTTATCGGTACGAAGCTTTCAGGAGCAGCCATGGGATCTTTAATTACTTCAGCATCACCGGCGTTAATTTCATTATTTGCATTTTTAATTTTAAAAGAAAAGATTAATAGCCGTAAGATTGTATCTGTAATTTTAGCTACAATTGGAGTAATTGTTGTAATTGGATTACCAAAAGGTGGTTCAAATTTAGGAGCTTATTTCGGAAATCTCATATTAGTAGGTGCTGCAATAACATGGGCATTGTATACAGTTCTAAGTAAAGTTCAGACGAATAAATACTCATCATTAACCGTAACAACTTGGGCAACAGTATTTGGTGTAATTTTTACATTACCATTAACGATTATAGAACAAAGTAATAACATAACTGACTTGCCATCAAATAGTTGGATTTGGATGGGAGTTATATTTTTAGGCACGATTTCTACAGCAGGAGCGTTTTATCTTTGGAACAAAGGATTTGAATATATCGATACTTCCACAGGATCATTATTTTTCTTTTTACAACCATTAATTGGTACGATATTTGGTTATTTTTTATTAAATGAAGAAATTAATCCTTCATTTTTCATAGGAAGTATTCTAATTGTTGTAGCTGTGTATTTATCGATTAAAGAACCGAAGCAAAAGACAACGTACCAATATAAATCAAAAAAAGCATAATTCACATAAAAGTGGTTGAATAATCAACTGCTTTTTTTATTGGATATTTTTCCTAAATAGTTGAATTTTAACAATAGGAGTAACTAATTTTTAGGGAATTTACATTTATGTTTATTTAAATTGACAAATGCAGTTAAGACAAATATTATAAATCTTGTACGATACATCGTATAAGATGTATCGTACAGGAAGTATTGTGTGTTGGAGGGATTAAATGGTAGAACGTGCTGAATTTATAAGTGAATCAATCGATTTTTTACAACGATTTTTAATGAAAAGTCTTCAAAAACATTCAGAAGAACATGGCGTAACAATTCCACAAGCAAGAGTTATTGGTGAAGTATATGCACATAAAACAATGAGCATAAAACAACTTTCTAAAAATTTAAAAATGACGCAAAGTACTGTTTCAGATATCGTTGAGCGTCTTACTACAAAGGGGCTTTTGTTGAAAACACCTAACCCTAAAGATAAACGATTCGTAGAAATTTCATTACCAGAAAATATTTCGGATGAAATAAATGGTAGTATTACTGAAATTGCAAATAAATCATTAAATAGTGCGTTAACTTTTTTGGATTCACATGAACAGGAGATTGTAGAACAAGGAATGAGATTATTAGTAACAGCTGTAAAGAAGAAGATGGAGACAGATGGAATGGATAATTATGAATTCTTTGATGTATTGTATTTTCTTGATAAGGAAAAAGAAAAAAAAGAGAGATAAATGAATGAAGGAGAGGACCGTGTGAACAAAATCATAAAGGGTCGTTGGATCATTTTTTCAATTTGGTTAATTGCAACAGTATTGTTAACAGTTCTACAACCTGACATAAATGCAATTCTGCGGAATAAGGGGCAGGAAGGAGCGAATAGTGATTCACCTTCTGTTATGGCAGATCATATCCTCAAAAAAATGGATACTGCAAAAGGAACGAATAATCTGATTGTTTTTTATGATAAAAATAAAATTTCAAATGACGAAATGGAAAAAATTGGTGACGCTGTTAAAGGAATCCATGATAGCAGTAAAGAACTTAGAATTTCGGAAATCATTGATCCTTTTAGTATTCCAAATGCAAAAAGTTCATTAGTATCAAAAGACGGCACCACACTAATGGTGAGTTATAAGTTAGATAAAAACGGAAGAGAAATAGATGATATAAAAAAAGAATTAGATAATAAACTAAGTAAAGTACCAGTTAAATATTATCTAAGTGGTGAAGATTTTATCAACAATGATTATCTAAAAGCTTCACAAGCTGGAGTTGAAAAAAGTGCTGCATTGACAGTGATTTTTATTTTAGTAGTACTTGTTCTTGCGTTTAGATCGATTGTTACACCGTTTGTTTCATTAATTGCTGTTGCATTCTCTTATCTATGTTCAATGGGGATAGCTGCTCAATTAATCGATAAAGCTGGATTTCCAATTACAAGTCTTACACAAATGCTACTAATACTGATTCTTTTTGGTATTGGAACAGATTACAACATACTCCTTTTTAATCGTTTTAAAGAGGAACTTTCACTTGGTCATTCAGTTGATGAATCAATCGTAAACACTTATAAAACGGCTGGTAAAACAATTGCCTATAGTATTTTAACTGTGTTTATTGCGTTCCTTGCACTTGTATTTGCAGAATCACCAATATATAAATCAGGTGTTGTAGTTGTTATAGGTGTATGCATATTATTACTAGAAATATTAACGTTAACACCGTTTATTATGAAAGTTTTAGGGAAAAAGCTTTTCTGGCCATCTAAAAATGTAGGTGGACACAAAGAAAACAAGTTTTTTGGTAATTCATCTGCATTTGCAATAAAGAAACCAATTATAACAATTGTTATCATATTATTGATTTTATCTCCGATGGTATATTTCCATCAAGAAAAGCTAAACTTTGATACAATTGGAGAACTTGGAAATAAATATCCTTCATCAAAAGGATTTAATATCGTTTCAGATCATTTTGGTAAAGGTCAGGCAATGCCTGCAACAGTCGTAATTGAAAACGACAAAGCGCTTGATAATAATCAATCACTTGCAGTAATTGATAATGTTACTGAAAGACTTAAGAAGATAAAGGCTGTTAAGCAAGTATCTTCAGTTACACAACCTGAAAGCAAACAAATTGATAGTTTTTATGTTGATAGCCAAATGGGTACAGTGACTGATGGTATTTCAAAAACAAAAGATGGAGTTAACGAAATACATGACGGATTAAGTTTGGCCCAAGATAAACTAGGGTCAGCGGATTTTTCAAAGGTTAACCAAATGGTAGATGGTACAACGGAACTACAAAATGGTGTGACAGCATTAAGTGGTGGGTTAAAACAAATTCAAGCAGGGATTGGCAATGGTTCTGGTAATTCTCAATCAATCTCTAGTGGTATAGCAACGATCGAAATGAATTTAAGAAAAATGAGTAGTGGTGTATCATTATTGGCAAAAAATTATGAGAAAATGCAATCTGGTTATAAAGAATTGGGAACTCATTACCAAGAATCAGCACAAGCACTGCTTGGTCTAAAAGGCGCAATTTCTCAAATGCAATCAATGGTGACAGCACTAGGCAGTAGTTATTCAAATTCAAAAGATGATGTAAATTACCAATCATTAAAGCAAACAATTGATCAAACAGTTGTTTCATTAAATCAAATTACTCCAGAAGGAATCAAAGCTTTAAATGATAATTATAATGCTGTAACTGCAGGTTTTGCTACTGCAAACAGTAATCTTTCTAGTATGAGTAATGGATTAACTCAAATGGCTGATGGTTTGAAAAAACTTGAAAGTGGCTTAAACCAAGCATCATCAGGAATTGGAAAAATTGTCACAAATATGAATAAAGTATCAGATGGACTTGGTCAAATGAAATCAGGTCAGCAACAGCTAGTAACTGGCATCAATGGATTTAGTATTTTCGGAGAAAAACTATCAGATGTAAACGGTGGGTTAGAGAAAATATCTGACGGATTAGGAAAGACAAATGATTTCTTAACTCAGTATAATTCTAATAAAACTTTCTTTATTCCAAAAGAAGCATTGGCTGACGAGAACTTTAAAAAATCAATAGACATGTTTATGTCAAAAGATAAAAAGATTACAAAGCTAACAATTGTTTTGAAGAATGATCCATATTCAAAAGAATCTTTAAATACGATCAATAAAATAAGTTCAGTTGTTAAAAATGGACTTAAAGGCTCAGAACTTTCAGATGCAAAGTCAGGTGTTTCGGGTCCGAGTGCAACAACAAATGATATGAACAATATTTTAAGTAGTGACCTAAATAAAACAACAACAATCGTTATAATAGGGGTATTACTTGTATTATTCCTAGTGATAAGATCATTCTGGACTCCAGTATTTATCACTGCATCACTTTTAGGAGCATACTACAGTGCAATGTTTATGATCAACTATATTTTCATAGATTTGCTAGGATATGAAGGAATATCTTCTTTTGTTCCGTTCTTCTCTTTCATAATTATAGTCGCTTTAGGAGTGGATTATAGTATTTTCCTCATGATGAGATTTAAGGAATATACTCATTTGTCACCGAAAGAGGCAATCGTATTAGCATCTAAGCATACTGGTGGAGTAATTATTTCAGCGGTAATTATACTTGGAGGTACATTTGCTACACTTATACCATCTGGAATCCTTTTATTGTTTGAATTAGCGATTGCGGTAATAACTGGTCTAGTCGTCCTTTGCTTTATATTATTACCGATCTTTTTACCAGCAATGATCGCGTTGCCAGAAGCATTGGCTAATCTATTTTCAAGAAACAAGGAAGCTAAAGTTGATACAGAAAAACATGTAATTTAATAGAATAATAGATTTAATTGAAAAATGCCGACTTGCTATCTAAATTATAGTAGGTTCGGCTTTTTTATTAAGGCTTTAAAGATTTGGATAATAAGGGGTATGATGAGTTTAATTTTTTAAGATGAAACGATAAATCCGATCAAATTGAGAATTTTGCATGAAAACAGTTAAACTTGCTCCAAAAAATAAATTACCTTAAATGCGAAAAAAAAGTGGATGTTAAAAACATCCACTTTTTTATTAATCAACTTGTATTTCATTATTAACATCAAGAGCTTCAACTAATTCTAATTCCTCATGACGTTCTTTAAAACGGTTGAAAGTAAATTCGTTTGCAAATAAGAATAATGGACGTTCGAAACGGTCATATACTAGCATGTTACGCATATCTTGATATTTCTTAAGTCCTTTAACATCATCTGTTTTAACCCATCGAGCAATATTGTAATCAACATGGTCTTTACGGATATCAGATCCATATTCATTTTTTAAGCGGTATTCAAATACTTCAAATTGAAGTTGACCTACAGCACCTAAAATGACCTCGTTAAATTCATTTTTATAAACTTGAATTGCACCTTCTTGAGCTAATTGTTCCACACCTTTATGGAAGTGCTTAGATTTTAATGAGTTAACTGGGCTAACTCTTAGGAATAACTCAGGTGGGAAAGTTGGTAATGGCTCAAAGAATAATTTTTGTTTGCTAGATGTAATTGTGTCTCCGATTTGATATGTACCTGAATCGTAAATACCAATTACGTCACCAGCAAATGCACGATCAATCGTTTCACGGTCATTAGCCATCAATTGAGTTGACTGACTTAATTTAATTTGTTTTCCTGTACGAGAAAGCATAACGTTCATTCCACGTTCAAATACGCCAGAACAAATTCGTAGAAATGCAATACGGTCACGGTGAGCAGGATTCATATTAGCTTGAATCTTAAAAATAAAGCCACTGAATACTTCATCAGTTGGATTAACTTCACCATTAATTGTTTTACGAGGTCCTGGTGCAGGCGACATATCTAAGAAATGATTTAAAAATGGTGTTACCCCAAAATCGACTAATGCTGTACCGAAGAAAACAGGAGTAAGTTCCCCAGCTCGAACTAAGTCTAAATTGAATTCATTTCCTGCACCTTCTAAAAGATCAACTTCATCACGTAAATTTTCTAAATTTGAAGTCTCTAAATGTGCTTCTAATTCAGGACCATGAACGCCATCTTGACCAAGTTTAATCACTTCATCTTTACGGAAAAGATGAACTTCATTTTCTAATCGATCATAAACACCTTCAAATTGCATTCCACTACCGATTGGCCAAGTAACGGCAACAGAAGGCATACCTAGAACTTCTTCTAATTCTTCCATTAATTCTAATGGATCTTTAGCTTGGCGGTCTAATTTATTCATAAAGGTAAAAATAGGAATACCACGTAAACGACAAACTTGGAAAAGTTTCTTAGTTTGTGCTTCAATACCTTTTGCAGCATCAATTACCATGACTGCAGAGTCAACAGAAGTTAGTACACGATATGTATCTTCACCAAAATCATTATGACCAGGAGTATCCATAATTGATACCATTTTTTCATCGTATTCAAACTGCATAACAGAAGAAGTAACAGAAATACCACGTTGTTTCTCGATTTCCATCCAGTCAGATTTTGCATATTTTGAATTTTTTTGAGCTTTTACTGTACCAGCTTCACGAATAGCTCCTCCATGAAGTAGTAATTTTTCAGTTAAAGTTGTTTTACCAGCATCCGGGTGAGAGATAATCCCAAAAATACGGCGTTTAGCAACCTGATTAATTAATTCTTTATTTGCCATCTATTATAAAGTCCTTTCTAAATCAAAGATCATAAACAAATTTTTACATCTTATCTATTATACTAGAATTCACCGTTGGATGAAACATTTAGTAACTAAGTTATATACAAAGTATTTCCAAGTTATGAAATAAGAATTTTCTTTTTTATTGTTTATTTTGTAATTTTTCATATAACATTCATTTTTAATCAATCTTTTAAATGTTAAATCTATCATCGAGTTCTGTGTGATAGATTCTTTTATTTATGACAAATGTACAAGCATGTTCAGGACACTTTGATTACTATATGATGATGATTCATTTTATTGAAAGAAAGGAAGTAACCATAAATGGCATCATGTAATTGTTCAACATCAGCATTAACTTGCTGTCCGGAAAAAATTTTTGTTCAGGATCAGGTTTGTACACCATGGCAAGCAGTAGGAGATGCTACAAGCGTAACGATTCCACTTTTTCAAAATAATTTTAACCAAAATATTATAGGAACTGGTTTTGTTAAATATGAAGTAGGTTCTGCTGCATCTCCAATACAGATTGTTTTTTTAAATTCTGTTGGAGGCACGATTAATACCGAGGTCGTAACATTAGGTTCTAGTTTAGCATTTACAATTAGAAGATTTGATGTAATACAAGCTGTTATGCCTATTGGAGCAGGTATATTATTTCAAGGTGAGTTTTGTATTACGACACGTTATTCTGTTTAATTGAAAAAAATGAGGGGAAAAGCAAAATGAATAATGGTTTAAGTTGTTGCTCAACTAAAAATATATTTCAAGATAAAGTTTGTACAACATGGCAAGTGAATACACCTGGTATTATTACAATCTTTACAAATAATATCGCTCCGATTATTACCGCAACAGGCTATGTTAAAAATGATACTGGAACAGATAATATCGTTGTTAATTTTTTAAGAGGAGGAAATGTAATTGATACTCTAACTGTCCCACCGCAAAGTAGTGTCGCTTTCTCAGAAAAGTTATTCGATCAAATTCAAATTGATACTACAGGTTTAACCGGGACAGTAGAAGGGGAGTTTTGTATAACGGTCAGATATTCAATGTAATAGTTCATTTTATCTAAATAGTATTGTTCGGAATAATTATTTGAACAGCCCTATGTAATGAAATGAGGAACGGTAATGTATTCCTTTATGAATAATAAAGATGAGAATGGCAATACAATTCCTTACGTAAAAGGAATAAATTCCATTTCGAGTAAATGTAGTTGTTGTAATAGTTTTTCTTGTAATGGGATTAAAAAAGTTGGTCCAACCGGAGTAACTGGGATAACGGGATCAACCGGCCCTGCTGGAGGAACGGGAATTACTGGTCCAACAGGGGCAACCGGAATAACGGGATCAACCGGAGCAACAGGAATAACAGGAACGACAGGAGAAACTGGAGGAACGGGCTCAACTGGGGTGACGGGATCAACCGGATCGACTGGAATAACGGGAACGACAGGAACAACTGGAGAAACAGGCTCAACAGGATCAACTGGAATAACCGGCCCAACAGGAGAAACAGGTTCAACCGGAATAACGGGAGCAACCGGAATAACTGGAATAACAGGAACGACAGGCCCAACAGGCTCAACGGGATCAACTGGAGAAACAGGAACAACTGGAGAAACAGGAACAACTGGCCCAACCGGAATAACGGGAGCGACAGGACCAACCGGACCAACAGGAACAACTGGCCCAACCGGAACAATAGGAATAACAGGATCAACGGGGACCACCGGAATAACGGGAACGACCGGAACAACAGGAGTAACAGGTCCAACCGGCTCAACCGGAATAACGGGAACAACAGGAATAACAGGATCAACTGGAGAAACAGGTCCAACAGGAATAACGGGAACGACAGGCCCAACTGGAATAACAGGAGCGACAGGCTCAACAGGAATAACGGGAACAACGGGAACAACCGGAATAACGGGAGCTACAGGATCAACTGGAGCAATGGGAACAACTGGAGAAACAGGAACAACAGGAATAACAGGACCGACAGGATCAGCAGGAATAACAGGAGCGACAGGAGAAACAGGCCCAACCGGATCGACTGGAATAACGGGACCGACAGGAGTAACCGGAACAACAGGTTCAACCGGATCAACGGGATCAACAGGAGAAACTGGAGCAACAGGTCCAACCGGAATAACTGGAATAACGGGAACAACCGGAGCAACAGGTCCAACGGGATCAGCAGGAGAAACTGGAGCAACAGGTCCAACCGGAGTAATTGGAATAACGGGATCGACCGGAGCAACGGGCTCAACTGGGATGACGGGCCCAACCGGAGCAACGGGGATCACCGGGATAACGGGCCCGACAGGAGTAACCGGAGCAACAGGCTTAACTGGAGTAACTGGAACAACGGGAACAACCGGAATAACGGGCCTGACCGGATCAACCGGATCGACTGGATTAACGGGCCCGACCGGATCAACAGGAATAACAGGAACAACGGGAGCAACCGGATCGACCGGATCAACAGGCCCAACGGGAACAACCGGAGTAACTGGAACAACGGGCCCGACCGGACCAACCGGAGTCGGAGATAGAGGCCCAACAGGAGTGACCGGTCCGACAGGCGCAACTGGAGCAAGTTTTAATACTTCTGGCTCGGCAGCAAATACATCTGGAGCAACAATTGCGATTACACTATTAGGTCCTTCACCGATACCGTTTCCGAACGCGCAAAATTTATCAGTAGATATAACAGTAAACAACCCAACAGCTACCATTTTTACGATTAATACAAGTGGTAGATATTTAATAACTTATCAAGTGTATCCTACATTATCTTTATTAACGACTTTTCAGTTATTTCGAAATGGGTCTGGAGTTGCAGGTACAAATATTTCTGCTGCAGTTGGATTAAGTTTAGTCAGCAATCAAGTGATCATTAATATAAATGCAGGTGATACGATACAAGTAATGGTGTCTGCTACTTTAGCCGCTACAGTATCGTTAGCCGCTGGTACGACAGCTGCAACAATTTCCATTGTCAGAGTAGGCTAAATATAATTTTTAAATTTAAAAAGTGACTACAATTAATGTGAGAAAGTTTAATAGTGGTCACTTTCATTTTTAAGATTTATATACTAAAAATATGACTTTCTAGTATTTTTTAAATACATAGGTTTTTTCTATAATAAGTGAGGGATAAAATTGAAACAAAAAAGACCAGATGTACCAAACTTACCTAGTATTACATTACCAGTTTCACCCCCAACACCTTTACCACCTTTACCTCCGCCAGCACCACCTACCCCACCAAAACCAATACCAACTCCTACAAAATGTGATCCATGTATTCCAATTGATCTATGTGGTAATATTTTGATTCAAGATAATCTTGAAAAACCAGTTGAACTGTGGAGCTTAGGTGGTGGTTTAACTGCTTTAGCAACGATTTCAGTCTATAATAATGAAGCCAGTACTGGACCGATTAAAATCGAAGTATGTAGCAATATTTGTCATATAATTACCGTGTTACCAGGTAATACGAGTAGCTATACTAGTCAACATATAAAATCTGTGACTATTCTACAATCAGGTCAAACTCCAATCTATTTAGAAGGTAAATATTGTATTACTGGTAAAATAATTGATAAATAATAAAAACAAATTATCTAAACATGAGCTTATTGCATAATCGCATTAAGCTTTTTTTATTACCTAAAAAATAGGCGTACTTTAATAAAACACTTTACATATTATTTAAAGAGTAGTATGGTTAGTTGCATGAGTAACTAACTAAATAACTAACCGGAAAGGAAGGTGCTAATGAAACCGACATTAGATGAATCACAACCAATATTTCAACAAATTGCGGTGATGATTATGGACGAAATTATAGACGGAAGAATTAAAGAGGGTGAACAAGTGCCTTCAACAAATGAATTATCTCGCTTTTTTAATATTAATCCTGCAACTGCAAGGAAAGGTCTTCAAGCATTAGTTGATAAGGAAATAATTTTTAAACAAAGAGGTGTAGGTATGTTTGTTTCTACAGGAGCAAAAGAAAAGTTGCTTTTAGTGCGAAAACAGCAGTTTTATGAGGATTATGTTGCACCTTTACTTAAAGAAGCTGAGAGAATTCATTTAAATGAAGAAATGGTAATTGAGTTAATAAAGAGAAAAAACGACTCTAATTAGGAGGGGAATAAATTGATCGAAATTAAAAATTTGACATATGGCTATAAGCATACACCAGTTTTAACGGATTTCAATTTTAATGAAACAGAACCAAGTATTATTGCATTATGGGGAAGAAATGGTGCAGGAAAAACAACTTTGATGAGTTTAGTTGCTGGCCATTATAAACCAAACGAAGGATCAATAAAAGTATTAGGAGAATCACCTTATAATAATTTAGATGTACTTGAGAATATTTGTTATATCCAAGAAAATCATCCATTTGGTCATAATTGGAGAGTTGATGATTTGTTAAAATTCGGAAGGTACTTTCATCCTAATTGGGATCAACAATTTGCAGAACACTTAGTTCAAGTTTTTGAATTACCCAAGTATAAAAAAATCACTAAGTTTTCAAAAGGAATGAAAACGGCTGTGCAAATCATTTTAGGATTAGCTAGCAACGCAAAAATAACAGTTCTCGATGAGCCAACTAATGGGCTAGATGCAGTTAAAAGAAAACAGTTTTACGATGCATTAATGGAAAGTTATGAAGAAAATCCGAGACTCATTTTACTTTCAACACATCATATCGAAGAAATTCAACCATTATGTGAAACGATTGTTGTCGTAAATGATGGAAAGGTTCTATTTCATGAACAAATGGAAGTAATGCGGGAGAAAGGAATTATTCTTTCTGGAAATATAGATTCAGTAGAACAAGTAACTAAAAATATTTCCATACTTGAATCCTCCAAAATCAGTTCAACAAAAAAAGTAATGATCGATGAATTATTTACTAATGAATGGAAAAAAATCGCTGAAGATCACCATCTTACAATTGAAAAAGCAACTCTACAAGACTATTTAATAAATAAAACAAAAAATAAAGAGGTGAAAAGATGAACTCGATAAGAGGCACTTATCAACTAGTTTTTGATGAATTGAAATGGTATTTCAAATTATTTTCTTTAATTACTTTGTTGTTATCAGTTGTTTATGTATTCGTTAGTATGATTTTTAAAATCCCTTTACAAAGTAGTGCAGCTTTGTTTGGACCGATTTATGGTGGGATTAGTACATTCGCGGTTGCAGGCTTGGTCATTCCTTTCCAAGTTGCAATTGGATTAGGTAGTACAAGAACACAGTTTTTAAAATCTTATATTGTGATGTCAGTCTTAATGGTTATTACAAGTATTACTTACTTAAATATACTTTATTACATTATGAATATATTATTAGACAAAGGAATAAATAGTTTTCACTTTTATCATCCTGCAGAATTAGTTTCATCAGAATATCATTTCTTTACGTATTATTGGGTCGACCTAATGGTTGGTTTTATTATACTTGGACTTTCTTCATTTATTGCTGTATTAGTTAGAAGATTGGGTATCCTCTATTTTTTAATTGCACTAGTATTACTAAGTATTTTAGTAACTTTCTTATCAATAAATGGTATTAGTTCAGACCTTTTTACTTGGATTGTAAATATTAAGCCAATCAATTTATTTACTTTAATTGGATTGGTTGGAATAGCGCTTCAATTATTAATATTTCCAATGATGATCAATGCACCATTAAAAATGAAAGCTAGAAATTAAAACCGATTCATGAAAAAGTATGTGGATAGATTGCATACTTTTTCTTTTATAAATTATTAACGGAAATTCAATATAATATAGACAAAATACAATAAGTTAGGAGATGGAATGATGACCTTTACAATTAATCCGATTGCTTTTGTTAAAAATTCAAGAAAAGAAATTGAAGACGATCACTGGGGTTCAATTATCTCTGAAATCGAGTTAGTAGAGGAATTTAATGAAGAAGCATTAAGTGGCATAAGTGATTTTTCACATTTAGAGATCATTTTTTATTTCAATAAAGTGACTGATGAAATGATTCAATACAATGCTAGACATCCTAGAAATAATAATCAATTTCCAAAGGTTGGAATTTTTGCCCAAAGGGGTAAAAACAGGCCCAATAAATTAGGGCTAACATCAGTAGAACTTTTAAAACACAGTGGCCGCATTCTTACAGTTAAAGGGTTAGATGCCATTGACGGTACGCCAATCATTGATATCAAACCAATTATGAAAGAATTTCTTCCTAAAGGGGAGGTCAAACAAGCAGAATGGTCAAAGAATTTGATGGGAAAATATTGGTGAAAAAATCTTGAAAAGTTAAAGAGTTGTCTCAAATGTTTTATTTGGGAAACTCTTTTTTTGTTTTTATATTATAAACGACTAAATCCAACTTTAGTTATTTCCTTATTAAAAAAATTGATGACCTATTATACTGTATTTAAGATGCCACTCACTTCCTCACTTGCCCTGCTCCCTCTTATATTCTACTAATAGTTAAAAATCTTTAATATAAAAATTTGTTAAAACATTTATATAACCCATAGATAGTGAAATTCCCCCAAGTTTTTTAATGAAGTTTTACATTAAAATACACAAATCTACATTTATATGAACATGATACCTTATTTTTTTACTAGATTTTACTAAAATCGACATTTAATTTATTTTATATATTCCCACATTAATGAAAATTCCCCCAATACTTTTCATGAAAAACTCTCGCTATAATCTAAGTTAAGTGATTTTTCTGAAAAATCACTTATTTTAATTCTTATTTTGCTTTCTTTCATTTTAGAAAAAGTTGGAGGTTATTTAATGAAGGGGTTAAGTAGTAAATTTTTTCAAACCACATCTGTACTTGTTTTAGTTAGTAGCACAATTTTGGGATCGACTATGATTAGTAGAAAGCCAGCATATGCGAACTCAAGTGAAGCAGAAAGCATTCTTCAATCACTTACACCAGAACAAAGGGAGGCTTTGAATCAATTAGATCTTGCTGATTCAAAAACAGGTTTGCAATTATCAGATGATATCGACTTTTCAAGTGATAAAGATGTTTCTGTAATTGTTGAATTTAAAGAACTTCCAGCTAAAGTAGCTCAGTTAGAGAAGGCTGTAGAAGGGGAGTCAATTTCATTAGAAAAGGCGAAGGAAAATGTAACTAAGTCTCATGCTCACTTTAAACAAGAATTACAAGAAAAATTAGGAAATACAGAGAAAGCAAGTAATGAAGAAGTTCAAATTAAATATACATATCAGAATGCGTTTAACGGGGTTTCATTGACACTTCCAGCAAATCAAATTAAGGATTTACTAGAGTTTGATACAGTTAAAGCTGTTTATAGTGATTCAACAATACAAATTAAGCCACCTGTTGAACCAGTAGAGAAGGACCAAACAAAGGTTGATAGTTTACCTTTTTTAAAGATTGATAAATTGCATGAGGAAGGTTTTACAGGTAAAAATATTAAGATTGGTGTAATCGATACGGGTATTGATTATAACCATCCCGATTTGAAAGATGCATACAAAGGTGGTTATGATTTTGTAGATAACGATAATGACCCGATGGAAACTACATATGCACAGTGGAAAACTTCGAAAAAAGCTGAATTTGTTAATGGAAGCGCATATTATACTGAACATGGTACGCATGTTTCTGGTACAATTGCTGGCCGAGGGAAAAATAATTCTGATTATAAAGTAACTGGAGTAGCGCCTGATTCAGACTTATATGTATATCGCGTATTGGGTCCTTATGGCTCAGGTTCGAATTCTGCAGTAATTGCAGGTATTGATCGTTCGGTTTCCGATGGAATGAATGTAATTAATCTTTCGCTAGGAGCCTCAATAAATGATCCGTTAGAAGCAACTAGTTTAGCAATTGATAATGCCGTTTTAAATGGGGTTACAGCTGTCGTTGCAGCGGGAAATTCTGGAGATAGTATGTACACCTTAGGCTCTCCAGGTGCAGCAGCACTTGCATTAACAGTTGGTGCGAGTTCTGTTCCTACTAAAGTTACTACTTTTGGCAGTAAATTTTCTACAAATGGTACAAATACGAATAGCACTTTACAATTGATGACGAAAAAATGGACAGATGATTTTAGTAATATGTCTGGAAAAACATTTGATATTGTAAACGTTGGAGAAGGTGGTCCAACAGATTACGCTGGAAAAAATGTTCAAGGAAAGATTGCATTTGTTGCTCGTGGTACGTATGCACTTGTTGATAAAATGAACTATGCAAAGCAAAATGGAGCTGTTGGGGTAATTATCTACAACAATAATGCAACTGAAGGACAAATCCCATATTATTTGGGAGAGAGTAATGATAATATCCCTGTATTTTCAATGACAAATAAAGACGGTTTAGCTGTAAATGATTTATTTAGTAAAGGTACACCTTCAGTTACTCTAGGTAATATTGGAGAGTCTGAAATCCCAGGTGATGATCTTGCTAGCTTTAGCTCTAGAGGGCCTTCTGGAACATTATATGATATTAAACCAGAAGTTACCGCTCCAGGTGTAGATGTATTATCGACTGTTCCTGCGTATATCAATAATAAAAATGATTCAACAGATTATTCTTCTGCATATATGCGAATGTCTGGAACGTCGATGGCAACTCCACATGTTGCTGGTATAGCTGCATTACTATTACAAGCGAATCCGGATTATACTCCTGCTGATATTAAAACCGTATTGATGAATACAGCGGATCCGTTAAGAAGTAAATACAGTGTGTTTGAAGTTGGGGCAGGAAGAGTAGATCCATATGAAGCGATTTATTCACGTATCGAACTAGGAGTTCAAGATACAACGCCGTTTATTAAAAATAATGAAAAAGTAAATATTGATGAACAAACTGGTGGACTTAGTTATGGTTTTATTCCTGTAGATATTAATGCTATTTCGAAAACTACAAATATATTAATCACTAATCATACTGATAAAATGCAAAAATATACTATTTCGGTAGAATATAATGTCGGTGCACGTGGGTCTTTAGATGCAAAAGCAAACGGTGTTAAAATAACAGTTCCTAATGATATTAAAATGAAAAAAAATAGCCAGGAGATGATTCCAGCAACACTTACGATCCCAACAACCGCTAGTAAAGGAACATACGAAGGCTATATTCATGTAGTGAATGAAAAAGATCCAGACGATCAATATCAAATTCCATTTGGCTTCCGTTTAGTAGAAGAAGGCTTTGAATATTTCAAAGTTCATTCTCCGAGCATCTCTACAACTCGAGATAATGCACCATATAGCTTTAAGACGTCTGATTTAGATTTTAAATTAAATTCACCAATGAAAACATTAGATTTTATTTTAGTAGATTCAAAAACTAATAAAGATTTAGGAATAATCGGTACAATTAATGTTTCAAGTGCAGGAGTCGATAAAGATCTCTACATTCAAAAAGCCTTTACAGGTAGATATTTTCCATTTACGGGTAATGCGAAGAAACCGGTTGGCTACACATCGGTCCTAGCAACACAAGGATTATACAAAATGAAAGTTATTGGTACAAATTTAGACGGCAAACAGTATACAAAGACAGACCAAGTATATATCGACAATAACCGTCCAACATTCACGCTAGATGACACAAATGCACTACCTAAAGGTGATCTGCCATTTGTTGAATTAGCATCTGGCCAAAAAACAGTTTTATTATCTGGAAGTGTTAAAGATAATGAAGCAACGGAAATGGAAAATGCCGGTATGAATATAACGCAAACGAACAATAATGTTTGGTACGGACCTAATACACCAGGTTATGTTATCGCTGCAGATGCGAATGGAAGATTCTCTAAAGAAATATCTGTTGATTCTCCTAACCCAGTTTACATGCTTCAATTTGTAGGAGCGGATCGAGCAGGTAATTCAACGATGGCAAAAGTCGTTTACTATATGAAACCAGGGACACAATATATTTATGCCAAACCAAATAAAGAATCCTTTACAATGGGCGATCAATTAACCTATACGTTCTATGCTCACGGTTTGCAAAATGCAAAAGATCTAACACTTAAATTTGATTACACATCAAGATTTTTTAATACAGTAGTAATTAATAAAAATAAAGCTTTATCTGATGATACCCAATTTACCGCTACAGCAACAGGAACTACCAGCAAATCAAATACAATTAATATAAAGGCACCAGGTGATGGTATAACTGGCGATACGCCATTGTTTGATATGATAGTAGATACGAACCGAGATACATTTGTAAACGTTAATACTACTTTTTTCTATGTCACCTCATCTTCGTATAAAGATATAAACGGTAAAACAGTAAACCCTTATACTCAGGTCGGTTATTTACCAAGCTACTCAGCTTATTCAGATGCTACTGCAAAAATCAACGCTGCGGGATTGTTAAATGCAAATGGAAGTTTTAACTATGCAATTGATTACACTACTATCGGTGCACAAGCAAAAGCAAGAGACTCCAAAGGACAATACTATACTGGTGAAATTCAAAAGAATGGAAACATAGTATTCAGCAAACTTCCAATTACGGAACAATTATATACAGTCATCATAGATGTTCCAGGTCATTTTACTACTTACTCACCTATGGAAATTGGTCGAAAAGATCGTGATATTTTTATTGGTGAAAGTATTACTTATCCTACTGTAAGAGAAAATGCTGGAGATCTTAATAAAGATAATGTAATTGATATTTATGATGTAATACTCCTCGAACAAAATTGGGGTACGAATAACCGTAATGCTGATATTAATTTTGATGGTAAAGTTGACTCAGTGGATTTCAAGTTACTAGAAACTAATTATTTAAAAGAGAATGATTATGTATTAGATACTCCTACGGGTGTTAAAGAGTTTAATGGAAAAACTATTGATTCGATTAAGAAGTCTTTAGGAATCAGTTGAATTTTGAACCTATCCAATTGGATAGGTTTTTTTGTATTAAGATGTGGATTGTTGATAACCTTAATCAAAAAATAAGAGCTTAGTTTAATCAGGATTGTCTAAGTTCCTATTTAAAAAGTGCAAATTCCCCCAAGATACAAAAACTTTTAACATATGTATTATTAATAAAAATACGTCCAAATCACGCTAATACAAAGGAGAGATAAATGAGGAATTTATACTATTTTATAGCAGTATTAGTAAGCTTTTTAATAGTATTTAGCTTGATATATACCATTCACATTATTAACAAAAGGAAGAAAAAATTGGAGTCAGAGAAACAAGAGTTTTTAAAAGGACTAGTGGACGATATAATCATGCAAATGAAAGAAGGGAGAACGGAACAATATTTAGATTATATGTATTTGGAAGGTAAATTTCAAAAGGATTCTCAAATTGTAGAGGAAAGTGAAGTTAGGGACTTTATTTATCAATTTTGGAAATCGGGGGCTTTTTCTGTATATAGGACTAAAAGTCGTTAGTTTTAAGATTTGGTCTACATAACATTAATAATGGCCAATAAGATTTGATTGTGAAGAAATATACTTCATCTAAAGCATGCGTATGTTGAATAAAAAATAGGCCGAAATTCGATTTATTTGTCCTAGATGGCACGATATTTACTTAAGATATTTAAAAATACATTAAAAATAGACTGTTTATAATCTGAATTAATATATAATTATTTAAATAACACATTCCTTAGTTAAAGAAGTACAAGTATTAAATAAAAAACAATTTATAAATACAATTTTAGATGGGAGGTGTAGTATGGATATTGAATATCGAATTGCTTCAACAAATGATAGTTCAGAAATTGCTAGATTATCAGGTCAATTGGGTTACAATGTTGAAGAAGATCCAGTCATTGAAAGATTAACTAAAATATTAGGACAGGAAGATCAGGTTGTAATTGTAGCAGAAATTGAAGGTAAACTTATTGGTTGGATTCATGCTCACGGACGATATTTAATTGAGTCTCCACCATATGTTGAAATTGGTGGTTTGATTGTTGATAGTACATATAGGGGGAAAAAAATTGGTAAGATTCTAGTGGAAAGATGCGAAGAATGGTCAAAATTATCGAGATTTAAAGAAATAAGAGTACGAACGAATGAAACTAGATTAGAGACAATTATTTTTTATGAGAAGATTGGGTTTCAAAACACAAAATCACAAAAAGTATTTAAGAAAGAATTAATTGTAAACTAAAGGATAATATATACTGATTATGAAAACGTATTCGGACAGTTCATTTCGCTTTAGCATGTAAACACTTGGAGTTTCCTCCAAGTTTACATGCTTTTTTTGTATAATAAAAAAATTTTAAAAGCAAATATTAAGTAGAATGTAAGTCGCGAATAGAACCATCTGACGCTTATTATTCGTGATAGGTTTTAAGAAATAGGATAAAAAAATATTTAAACATTATAACGTTATATTGACTAACGCAAAATTAGATGTTATTCTACATTGGAATAATAAACAAGATAGATGTAAACGAATACATTAATCAATTTAGTGTTTACTGAAAAGGATGAGGGGAAATGAAGGATCATTTCGTACTACAGAATTTAAAGATGGTAGACGGAAGTTCTGTAGATATCATAGTAGAAAATAAAAAGATTATTGACATTGTAGCTGCTGGAACCGGTAATGGTGAGAAAATAGTAGATTACAAGCACAAAGTATTTGTTTCTAGTGGTTGGATTGATATGCATGTCCATGCATATGCAGAATTTGAGCCATATGGTGATGATGTCGACGAGATTGGTTATAAAACAGGTGTAACTACAATTGTTGATGCAGGTAGCACTGGTGCTGATAATATGTCCAAATTGGTAAGTAGTTGTAAAAGGTCAAAAACAAATGTTTTCGCGTTTTTAAATATTTCGCGAATTGGCTTAAAACGAATTGACGAGTTATCTGATTTGACTTGGTTAGATGAGGATCAACTCAAAAATACTATTGCAGAACATAAAGATTTTATTATCGGACTGAAGGCAAGGATTAGCAAAAGTGTAGTAGGTGAAAATGGTGTGGAGCCTTTAAAAATAGCTCGTAAGTTTTCTAACGAAACCGACTTACCACTTATGGTGCATATTGGTTCTGGACCACCAGATATTAATGATGTTCTAAACTTACTTGAAAATAAAGATATTATTACTCACTACTTAAATGGTAAAGCTAATAATTTATTTGATGAGATGGGAAGACCTCTTCCTAAATTTTTAGAGGCAATTTATCGAGGTGTTCATTTAGATGTTGGGCACGGAAATGCAAGTTTTTCGTTCAAAACGGCATTGCAAGCTAAAGAACATGGAATTAAATTCAATACGATTAGTACTGATATTTATCGGAAAAATCGATTGAATGGACCAGTTTATAGTATGTCACATGTTTTATCAAAATTTTTATACTTAGGTTATTCACTAAAAGAGATTATTGATGCTGTTACCGTTAATGCGGCCAAGTGGCTTAATAAACCGGAACTTGGAAGAATTTCAGTAGGAGATCTTGCGAACCTCACTTTATTTACTGTTGAAGATGAAGTGACATCCTTACTTGATTCTGAAGGAGACGAGCGTAAAGCTGAACAAAAAATCGTAGTAAAAGGAGTGGTAATTAATGGAGAACACGTTGAATGCTAAATATGGTTTGAAAAGGGTAATTAATGCAAGCGGTAGGATGAGTATATTAGGTGTTTCCGCTCCAAAAGACACTGTAATGGAAGCGATGAAAATTGGTGGTCAAAATTACGTTGAAATTTCGGACTTAGTTGATAAGGCTGGAATTCATATTGCAGGTCTTCTTCAATCGGAGTCAGCTGTTGTTGTTAACTCAGCTTCAAGTGGAATTGCACTTTCAGTAGCAGCAATTGTAACTGAAGGTAACAGACGTAAAAGCGAAAGATTACACCAAGAACCAATTCAAAAAAATGAAATCATTATGCTAAAGGGACATAACGTTCAGTATGGTGCTCCAGTAGAAACGATGATTTTCCTTGGTGGAGGTAAATTAGTAGAAGTTGGTTATGCAAATGAGGGGAAAGTTGAGCATATTGCAGATGCGATTAATGAAAAAACAGCTGCAATTTTATATGTGAAATCTCATCATGCTGTTCAAAAAAATATGATTTCAGTTGAAGAAGCTTGGGGAGTAGCTCAAGCAAATAATGTACCTTTAATTATAGATGCAGCTGCTGAAGAAGATTTGCAAAAATATGTCAAAGTTTCTGATTTAGCAATATATAGCGGTTCGAAAGCGATTGAAGGACCTACTTCAGGTATCGTTGCTGGTAGAAAAAAATATATCGAATGGTTAAAAGTGCAATTACATTGTATCGGAAGAAGCATGAAAGTTGGTAAAGAAACCACTTTCGGTTTATTGCAAGCATTGGATGAATATTTTGTCAAAAAAGACAATAGTGAAAATGAAAAAGCTAGTTTAGAAGTTTTAAAATCACTAGAATCGATCGATGGTATAAAAGTAACGATTGTACAAGATGAAGCGGGACGAGCTATTTTTAGAGCTCGAATCCAAATTGATCCTGTTGTAACAAAAACTACAGCGAAGGATGTAAATGATCAATTAAAGAATGGTAATATTGCGATTTACACTCGTGATTACGGAGTTCGTCAAGGCTTTTTCGATATTGATCCACGACCACTACAATCAGATGATATTTACGTAATTGAAGCAACACTAAGAGCAATATTAGGAGGAACTGAACAATGACAAATATTGAAAAACGCTTTTATAACAACCGAGTAGCATTAAATGTTTTAGCTAATAGTATTGAAAATGCAGTTGAAGTTTTTGAAGCTGCAGAAGGTCATGTATTAGTAGGTGTTCTTTCTAAAGATTACCCAACTGTAGAGGCTGCTGTTACAGCAATGAATGAATATGGTGCAGCAATTGATGAAGCAGTATCGATTGGACTTGGTGCTGGTGATAACAAACAAGCAGCAGTTGTAGCCGAAATCGCTAAACATTATCCAGGAAGTCATATTAATCAAGTATTTCCTGCAGTAGGTGCAACTCGTGCTAACTTAGGTGAAAAAGATAGCTGGATCAATTCTCTAGTATCACCAACTGGAAAAGTAGGCTATGTAAATATCTCTACTGGACCGGTAAGTGCTGCTAGCGAAACAGCGATTGTACCAATCAAATCTGCAATTGCGTTAGTTCGTGACATGGGTGGAAATGCATTAAAATACTTCCCAATGAAAGGGTTAAAACACGTAGAAGAATTCCGTGCTGTAGCAAAAGCATGTGGTGAAGAAGGTTTTGCTTTAGAGCCTACTGGTGGTATTGATCTAGAGAATTTTGAAGAGATTTTAGAAATTGCATTGGAAGAAAAAGTACCTAAAATTATTCCACACGTATATTCTTCAATTATTAATGAAGAAACTGGAAAAACTAATCCTGAAGATGTAAGAAAATTATTAGCAATCACTAAAAGTTTGGTTGAAAAATATGCGTAAACAAATTGTTGCTTTCGGAGAAGTAATGATGCGATTGCAAGTGCCAGGGTATGAACTACTGGCACAAGCAAACGCATTACAATTTTCTTTCTCGGGAACTGGTGTAAACGTTGCGTCCGCGATGACTAAGCTTGGTCATGATGGCTATTTAGTAACAAAATTGCCGAACAATCCAATTGGAGATGCAGCGGTTGCTTTCTTGCAGCGATTAGGAATTAATCGAAATTATTTTACTAGAGGCGGAAAATATCTTGGACTGTATTTTTTAGAAAATGGTTTTGGACAGCGCTCTAGTCGTGTGACATATACTAATCGTTTAGAAAGTAGCTTTAATACGGCATCTTATATCGATTATGATCTTGATCTAATTGCAAAACAAGCAGATGTTATCCATTTTTGCGGTATTACACTAGCGATGACAGATGATGTCCGAGAAACAATGAAAATTCTTGCAAAAAAAGTAAAAGAAAATGGCGGATTAGTTTGTTTCGATTGTAATTACCGACCTTCTTTATGGGAGGGCGGATATAGTAAAGCAAAACCTCATTATGAAGAAATGCTAGCTTTAACTGATATCGTCATGATGAATGAGAAAGATGCGATGTATGTTTTAGGAATGGAGACAGAAGGAACTTCTAGGGAAACACAACTAAAAGACCTTATTCCTAAAGTTGCAAAACAATATCACATACAAACCGTTGCTGGAACGCACCGTGCAATTAATAGTGACAATACACATTCATTACGTGGATATCTATTCACTAATGGAGAGTTTCACTTCTCGGAAAATACTTCATTTTCCGTATACGATCGAATTGGTGCTGGAGATGCTTATACTAGCGGTATACTACATGGTGTGTTAGCTGAGTTTTCACCAGAAAAAACCGTTCACTTTGCACAAACAGCGGGTATGTTAGCATGTACGATCGTTGGAGATACCCCAATGTCAACTGAAGCAGAAATTTTATCAGCTATGGCTGGAACAATTGATGATATTAAGCGATAAAAAAGGAGAGGTAAGGGAATGAGTGTGAATCGTAAAAAAGGA
The DNA here is from genome assembly GCF_002575105.1 of Bacillus sp. AFS053548. NCBI lineage: Bacteria > Bacillati > Bacillota > Bacilli > Caryophanales > Bacillaceae > Bacillus > Bacillus sp. AFS053548. Next base: position 64,275 of record NZ_NUHI01000032.1, read on the forward strand.
CCGTTGTATTTACAAATTAAAGAGATGATAAAGGATCGAATTTTACATGGAGTTTATCCAATTCACACGAATATTCCCTCTGAACCTCAATTAGAAGAAGAGTTTAGTGTTAGTAAAATTACGATTAGAAATGCCATAAAAGAACTTGTTCAAGAAGGATACTTAGAAAAGAAAAGTGGTAAAGGAACAAAGGTTATTGCGAATGTTACCAGCGCAAAACTTTCAAAAGGGAAACGTTTTACAGAAATTTTAGTTGAGGAAGGACATCATATTACTAAAAAAGTGCTGAGTATAAAAAAACCAGAAAAAACAGCGGATTCTATTCCTTATTCTGTATTTGATGATAAATATGTCCAAATTGAGCGAATTTATTTACTGGAAAATGAACCATATATTCACTTTACGCACTATATTTCAATTGATATCACTGATGAAGAAATAGAAGACGTACAGATCAGTTCCTTATATCGTTTCTTAGAAGAAAATAATATTCGGTTAGAATCATTCCGAGATGAATTTGCAGTAGCAGTTGCTCCGGATCAAGTTTGTGAGATTTTAAATTTAGAAAAAGGCACAACCACATTAAAAAGAATACGTCGTTCTAGTGATGAAGATGGAAATGTTTTAGAAATCAGTGAGGGTTACTATAATACGGTCAAACAAAACTACGTTGTAACCTACAATGATTCAACGCAGTAATGAATCTTCATTGTATAAAATGTAAGCGATTACTAAGGGAGAGTGTGCAATAATGGATCTATATTTGATAGGAATTACATTAGTCGCAATCGTTATCGTTATTTTAGGAGTATCGTGGTGGAAATGGCATGCATTTATTAGCTTATCAGTAGCAGGCCTTTTCCTAGCCGTTTTTTCTGGCGTATCAATGGATAAAATTGTAACTGCTTATGAAACAGGTGTTGGCGCCGTTCTCGGCCATCTTGTTGGGATTTTAGCTTTAGGTACGATTTTAGGAAAAATGATGTCAGATTCTGGTGCAGGTATGCAAGTAGCTGATTTCTTTATTAAAAAATTCGGCGTAAAAAACCTACCATGGGCAATGTTGCTTTCAGGATTTATTATTGGAATTCCAGTATTTTTTGAGGTTGGTCTAGTAATCTTGTTACCTCTTGTTATATCAATTCGTAAATCTACCAATTCAAATATTCTATTAATTGGTATCCCAGTACTTGCCGGTTTATCGATTGTGCATGGTTTAGTGCCACCACATCCCGGTGCGATGACAGCGATTGGTATTTATAATGCAGACTTAGGACGCGTCCTACTTTATTCATTATTCATTGCTTTTCCAACTGCAATCATTGCAGGTCCGATCTTTTCAAAATGGATTCACAAACGTGTAACACCAATCGGTGAACCAGAATTAATTCGAGTTGAAACGAAGTCAAATGCTTTACCAAGTACAGGTGTATCATTTTTCATCATTTTACTTCCAGTTTTACTAATGGTGTTAACGGTAATTACACCATACTTATCTCTACCTAGTGCAATTGCTAAATTCTTCATTTTAATCGGTAGCCCTGTAATTTCTCTATTAATCTCTTGTTTTGCAGCTTATTATTTACTTGGGTATCGCCAAGGAATGGACAAAACTTTAATAAAAAAATTAACTGATGAATGTTTAACACCTTTAGCATCAATTATATTAATTATCGGTGCAGGTGGCGCATTTAAGCAAATTCTAATTGAAAGCGGTGTAGGTACTGCCATTGCAACGATGGCTGAACAAATGTCACTATCACCAATCGTACTTGCATTCTTAGTAGCAGGTTTAATAAGAATAGCAACTGGTTCTGCTACGGTTGCTTTAACAACAGCAGCTGGAATTGTTTCACCAGTAGTGGCACATATGACTGGTGTAAACTTAGAATTACTTGTAATTGCAACTGGCGCAGGTTCACTAATGTTTTCACACGTAAATGATGCAGGTTTCTGGTTAGTAAAAGAATACCTAGGATTAACAGTCAAAGAAACATTCAAAACATGGACAGTAATGGAAACGCTTCTTTCGTTTGTAGCGTTTGGACTTACATTAATATTAGATATTTTTATTTAAGAATAAAGGAAGGGGCTGTCTCAAAAGTCAGGTTAACTGGCACGAAAGGCGCCTCTTTTTTTCAAACGCTTCGGGAAATATCAAATATTTACAGCTGAGGAGCTATTTTGATCTAAGTAATGGGGGGATCTCAATGGTACTTTCATCTGTTGTTAATAAAATCGTTTTTTATATATGATTATTAGAAGATTTTTATACGATTTTGTATGTGTTAGAGCATATTTTGTAGTTTTCCATTTCAAAGTTTCTACTATTGTACAATTTTTAGCTTTGAATACCCTTACTGGTATAGGTAATTATCAATTTTATTTGCGATACACTTGAATTTAATTGCAGTTTTGTAAATTTTAATTGCAGATTTGGAAGTTTTATTTGCGATTCTCAATATTTAATTGCAGATTTATTTTATCTGCAGTTCAGTCCTCTCTTCTTTTCCAGCAACTCATAATCCAATCTTATTTGCCGTTATAAAAAGAGGGTTCCCATCTTGTGGGAAACCCTCTTAATTTGATTACGCATATTAAATAATTAAGCCAATGTCTCAAATTAATTTTGATTAAAGTCTAATGGACGTAAACTTGCTTCGATTTCAGCACGTTTAGGCTCTAAAAATGGAGGCAATGCTAACCGTTCACCTAATGTATCAATATTTTCATCTACATCAAATCCAGGGGTATCAGTTGATAATTCGAATAAAATATGATTTGGTTCTCTAAAATAGAGCGCTTTAAAATAGTAGCGTTCTACTTTTCCTGAATTCGTAATCCCAAGTGAATTTAATCTGTCAGCCCATTTATTATATTCTTCTATGTTCGGTACTCTAAAAGCTACATGATGTACACTACCTCGTCCTGGTCTAGCTCTTGGTAAGTCTGATCTTACTTCCAAGTGAACTTCTGCTCCAGCACCACCTAATCCGGTTTCGTAAACTTCTATACTTGCAAAATTCCCTTCAGTAGAAGGGAAAGTACCAACAAGTCTAAAACCTAAAACATCCGTTAAAGTTTTACTTGTAGGAATTGAATCTTTTACAGTAAGTGTCACTGGACCTAAGCCAAGAATTCCATGCTCGGTTGGGATATCTGATTTATTCCAAGGAGTACCCGGTGAAACACCTTTTTCACCATCATCTGCTACTAAAATTAAACTTGTACCTTCATAATCTTGAAATGCGAGTGTATCTCGATTTGCTCTTTTAAGTATTTCATCATGTGAAATATTAAGTTCTTCAAAGCGATTCTTCCAATAATGTAGAGACTCAGTTGTGGCTACTCTTAATGAAGTGGAAGATACGATCGAGTGACCTGGATATGTAGTTCCTAGATGAGGGATATCGAAAAATGTTATTTCTGTCCCGGGATTTGCTTTTGCGTCACCGTAAAATAAGTGATAACTGGAAGTGTTATCTTGATTTACAGTTTTCTTAACAAGTCTCATCCCTAAAACCTTAGTGTAAAACTCGTAATTTTTTTCAGCCTTTGTAGTAAGTAGTGAAACATGATGAATTCCCAATAATTCCACTTTCATCACTCCCTTAAATTTTTATTTAAACTATGATCTGCATAATTTTTATGTACACATTGTAAATGGCTAGAGATTGAGGTAGAGTTTTATGTTAAACTGTTATCTAATAATTATAATATTCAGATAAATGTTACGGAGAGGGGAAAATGCTTTGTATATCGGTTATTTATTAATTTTAATATCTGCAATTGCCTTTGGATTAATGCCTATTTTTGCGCTTTATGCTTATAATCAAAATGTAAGTGTTAATACATTATTATTTTTAAGGTTTACATTTGCGACAATTATGTTCTTTAGTTACTTAGTGGTTAGTAAAAAGCTAGTTAAAATTACGAAAAAACAATTAGTATTATTTGTTTTACTAGGTGGAGTATTGTATATGCTTCAATCAAGTTTTTATTTCAGTTCAGTAAAATATATTCCTGCTTCTTTAGCAGCATTAATTCTCTACTTATATCCTATTTTTGTAGCAATTCTATCATTTTTAGTAAATAAAGAGCAATTAACAAAAAATATAATGATATCAATTTTACTATCGCTGGCTGGAATTGTACTTGTGTTGGGAGCTCCTTCGGAAAATATAAATCCGTTTGGAATCATATTAGCATTAGCTGCAGCAATCGTTTACTCAATATACATAATTGTTGGTGGGAGGGTTTCGATGCATGTTCCTCCATTAGTAACAAGTGCATATATTTCTTTATTTGCAGCAATTTCATTTTTACTAGTTGGCGTATCGACAAGCACGATACACATTCACTTTAAATTTATTGGTTGGATTTCAATTTTAGGTATTTCAATTATATCAAGTGTTATATCAATGGGGACTTTTTTTGCTGGTGTAAAACGAATAGGTCCGACAAAAGGGGCAGTATTAAGTATGGTTGAGCCGGTAGTGACAATCACATTTTCAACGATTCTATTTCATGAAAATATGAGTTTACTTCAAATGATAGGTGGGACTATTGTTCTGGGTGGAGCGCTATTAGTTGTTCTTACAAGTGAGAAAAGAAAGGTTGTTGAGAATAAAATGGATTTTTAAATGGTATATGATAAACTGTATTTAGAATATTAGTTTATTAATATGTAAATGTTAAGATGGCTGCTTTTGCAGCTATTTTTAATTTGTAAAGGAGTAATAGAATGTTTGAATTAAAATTAAAAAATGGAGAAATAGTCCAAGTTCGTCAAGCAACAGGAACTGATGCTAAATCAATTATAGATTTTTATAACATCGTAGGTGGAGAAACGAACTTTTTATCATTTGGGGGAAACGAGTTTAAAAGAAATGAAGCTGAATATCAGATATTTTTAGAAGATACCTTCAATGAAAAAAATTCAATCATATTATTAGGTACGATCAATGATCAAATAATAAGTATTGGTTCGATCAATTCAAGTCAAAAGGAACGTACAAAGCATGTTGGTACGCTAGGCATTGTAATTAAAAAAGAATATTGGGGATTAAGTTTAGGTAAGTTATTGATGCAATCATTAATCGATTGGGCTAAACAAAATGATCTAACTAGAAAAATTCAATTAGTTACGAATGAAGATAATTTTAAAGCCATTCAATTGTATAAAAATTTAGGATTTGAAATTGAAGGTGTAATGATAGAAGATACTTATATAAATGGAAAGTACTGTAATACTTTAATGATGGGCTTATTTATTAAATAACTGAAAATAACAAAGTTAAAGGCTCTATATAGACACTCAAGTGAAAAAAGTTTTAAATCTACTAGCAGACGAACTACAATCCAATTAGAGCATTTATATAATTAGAAAGAAGATTATGATTTTATAAAGGTGTAAATATGATTAAAGATTTATTTCTTAATTTTTCATTGTTACTATTTTTCTTAATTGGATTTAATCGAATTCAAGATTTTTTAAAGCAAAAGTTTCAAAAAGAATATCCACTTATTGTAGGTGTACTACATGGAATATTTGGCATTATTTTAATTGTTTTTGGAGTGAGCATCTATCAAGATAATATTCTTGATTTTAGACAGCTAGCTATTTTATCTGCAGCATATTTTGGAGGAATTAGAGCGACCATTTTTACAAGCATGATGCTTATTGCATTTCGCTTTTCTTATTTTGGTGTAAGTGATGGTTCAATTTATGCATGTGTAACGATCACAATAAATGCGGTCGTCAGTGGGCTTCTAAATAGGTGGATTAAACAATATTGGACTAAATGGTTTAGTATGATTTCTTTTTTAGTCATACTAAGCAGTTTCTTCTTTGTCTATCAACATATTAAATTTTCAAATTCAGTTTTTCCAGTAATGCTAGTTTATGAGGTAGCGATCATTTTAGGCGGAACATTCATTGCTTTTTTTATTCACTTTTTAAATAAAAATGACAAATTAAAAATTGCACTTAAAGAAAGTGAAGAAAGATATCGAACATTAATTGAAACTTCCCCAGATGGAATATTTGTCCAAATAGATGGAGAAATAAAGTTAGCAAATCAAAAGGCTGCTAATCTACTTGGAGCTAAGTCACCTTCTGAATTAATCGGAATCTATGTTTTTGACTTGATTGAACCATCAGGGTTAAATGATTCATTTAGACGTAATAAGCAATTTATAAATAGTGATCTCATACAAGATCGCAAAGAAAGTAGATATATCCGTTTAGATGGTTTAAAAATTGATTTATCATTATCAGGTTCTAAAGTACTATACGAGGGACAATTAGCAACGATGGTTGTTTTTAGGGATATTTCTGAACAAAAAGAATCAGAACGAAAATTACAACAAGCAAATCATTTATTGCATAAACTATCCATTACAGACAGTTTAACAGGATTAGCAAATAGACGATATTTTGATGAAGTTTTTCAAATTAAATGGAATGAAGCTCGTACAAATCAAACACCGATTACAATTATGATGATTGATATTGATTCATTTAAAACATTCAATGATACTTATGGGCATTTAGAAGGAGATAAATGTCTACAAATTGTAGCAAATGCCATTTCGATCAATTTATTAAGAGATAATGATTTCTCTGCCAGATATGGTGGTGAAGAGTTTGTTGGTATTTTATCAGAAACAAGTGAAGTAGAAGCAGTTAATATTGCAGAAAAAATTCGAAATGTAATAGTAGATTTAAAGATTCCGAATGAGAAGTCATTAATTTCCTCATATGTAAGTGTTAGTATTGGGTTGGTAAATTTAGTGCCAAATGACTCAATTGACATAGTAGATGGCATAAATTTTGCCGACAAAGCTCTGTACTTGGCTAAAATGAATGGTAGAAATCAAGTAAACGTAAATTCTAGTAATTTGGAAATGTCTTTCGTTAAAAAAGCCTTGTGATCGTTAATCACAAGGCTTTTTGCTAAAGTAGCGATAGTTTTTAGAAGCACGTAAACGATCTAATTCGTCTTGTATCAATTCCAAAGAAAACCCATCTCCAGCCAATCCATCTCCAGCCAGCAACTGATTGTCTGCCCACGAAGGTTGGAAAGTACCAAAATTGTTCTCCATTATTCAGCCAAACATAAGTATTTCTAAATCGACAACCAGCAATTGCACCTGGGTCTATTGCGAATGCTGTAGCTTGAGACATTGTTGGAGTGAATGAAGGTGGTGGTGCAGTCGGTTGACCTTGAGACCCGCCGTGACCTCCGCCACCCGGTTGCCCTGGGAATCCGCTTGGTTGTCCTGGAAAGCCTGGAAATGTCCGATATTGAGGGGGAAAGTTCATTTTATCAACTCCTTTTTAGTTTTATCCTTATTAAAGTATGAAAATTAATGTTTTTTGTTTGGGCTGATAGTTAAATATCCATATTAACTAGGGATGTTTGCAATATAGAAGAATGATTTTTATAAAGGTTCCTGAGCATGATCATTTTCTATTTTGAAATACGAACTTTAATTGAGAATTTGAAATGGTATAGAGTTTGTCAATTGGAATTAAGACTTTTGGGTAGTGCAAATAAAAAAGCCGAAGCTACAATTAAAAACTGGAAAAGTGCAAATAAAAAAGCTAAAACTACAAATAAAATTCGATGAGTGCAAATAAAAAAGCCATATCTGCAATTAAGATTGGGAGAACTGCAAATAAAAAAGCTAAAACTGCAATTAAAAACTTGTAAACTGCAATTAAGACCTAGCAACATTTAAAAATTGAGATTAAAACAACAATATTTACATGAATAAACAATAATATAGAGTGAAAATAGAACAATTCAAATAAAATTCAACAATTTCATTAAGAAACACATCAAAGAGAAGACTGAACCACTTCTCTTTTTTTATGTTCAAAGATAGTGAATTCTACTTATCTGAATCGTTAAAAACAACCCGATTATTTTCCGAAAAGCAATTTGCTTTTAGTGGAAAATACCGATTTTTACTTTATAGGGTAAAAAAATTACTTTTAAAAGTAAAAAACACTTGCTAAATTCTGTAAATTCGAATAAATTAAATTTAAAGGAGGAGAAAAATGGAAAATTTACGCTTGAATGTCGCATTATTACGTCGTAGAGTACCGAATTTAACTACTTCAGCGAAAACTGTTGGACTTAGACCAGCAACTGTATCAAACTTATGTACTGGAAAAATTCCAATTGGTCGCTCAGAAGTAAGAACACTAGTCGCCTTAGCTGCTTTAGCAGAATGTACATTGGATGAACTGATCATTAGAGGGGAGAAGATTGAGATGATTGAAACGGGAATAAAAACACTTGATTTATTTGCTCCATTAGTTAAAGGTGGTACAGTCGGTTTGGTTGCAAGACCTGGCATGGGTCAATTAGTTGTATTAGCAGAAATGTTGTATAAATTAAAGAATGATTCATATTTTACGATTTTATTAAAACCAGAAGGTGAACATCCAGAAATAGACGATATTTTAGCTGATGTAAATTTAGTATGTCATTCAATTGATGAAGTGTATGAAGCGATTGCAAAAGCGGGAAAAAATGTTGAGTTTGCTTTCGCAGCGGATCGTTCAAACGTTATTACCGGTGATATTAACCGTCTCCAACAAAAATTAGCAGATATTGGTATTGAAGGTGTAACTACTTTTTTAGTTGATTTAAAAGGAGAAGCGGTGGATGAAGATTTCCCATACGGACCTTTAGAAACATTATGGCAGTTTGATGCAGACTTAGCTTTCAGACATAAATACCCTGCAATTAATCCTATTCATTCAACATCTACAGTTTTAGAAGATAATCAACCAGACCAAACCCACAACCAAGTACAAAAAGCAGCTCAGAAATTACTACGAAGATATCGAGAGTTAAGGTCATTAGTAGCAGTACATGGAATTGATTCATTACCTGAAAATGAAAAATTAACATTTAAACGTGGTGAATTATTAGAAGCCTATTTAACTCAGCCATTTTTCGTTGCAGAAGAATTTACAGGTATCAAAGGGGCATCTGTTAATTTGCAAAATACTTTACAAGATGTTCGAAAACTAATCGATGGTGCTTACGATTCAATGGAAGTAGATAAAATGAATTTTATTGGTACCCTGTAGAAAATTTAATGAAAAGTGTGACACTTATGCATGTGTCACACTTTTTATTATTTTACTTAAATATAGTTTTCTGGAGGATGGTAGTATAAAATTTAAGAATTATTTAAGAATTTAATAATAGGCAATTAATTTTTCTGAATTATACTATGCCAAAAACAAGTATCAAAACTGAAATAAAGTAATAGTTCATCACTCATTTGAAAGTTGGAATATATTTTGTCGATTCGAAAACGGTTAATCTTATCTAATATTGCTATGATTGTAATTCCAATCATTTCTTTTATCCTCATCGAGATTTTACTCGGTGTGTTTTACTATAAGGTTTTTGTACCTAAATTTAATGGTCATCCACCTCATTCATTTTATTTTTTCCGTTTCGGAATTATTGTCCCTATTTTTGCAATTACAAATGGAGTACTATCTTATTTTGTTTCTAGAAGTATACTAAGACCAGTAAAAAATCTTACAAATGCTGCTAAACAAATTAGTGAAGGAAATTTAAATTTTGAAGTTAAACCAATAAACAAAGATGAACTCGGTCAATTAGCTATTAGCTTTGAATTAATGAGAAGAAATCTAAAAGAGGCAGCTGAAATACAGAAAAAATACGAAGAAAATCGTAAAGAATTAATTGCCAATATTTCACATGATCTAAAAACGCCAATTACATCAATAAAGGGATATATTGAAGGAATTAAAGATGGCGTGGCAAACACACCAGAAAAAATGGACAGGTATATTGAAACAATTTATCTGAAAACCTTGGATATGGATCAATTGATTAATGAACTATTCCTTTATTCGAAGTTAGATTTAAAACGAGTACCATTTCATTTTGAAGAAGTAAATATTCATGATTATTTAGTCGATCGGATAGAGGAATTGAAATTTGATTTAGAACCGATAAACGTAAGTATTACTTATAGTGAGAATGTGGATCGAGAAGTTAGTATAGTACTAATAGACCGAGAACAATTCAAACGTGTAATGACAAATATCATTCAAAATAGTTTGAAATACATGGATAAAGCTGAAAAACAAATTACCATAAAATTAATAGATGACAAAGAAAAAATAACGATAAAATTTCATGATAACGGTAAGGGAATTTCTAAAGAGGCACTTCCGTTTATTTTTGATCGTTTTTACCGAGCCGATCCATCAAGAAATCTATCAACAGGTGGAACGGGACTCGGGCTGGCTATTTCAAAAAGAATCATAGAAGAGCACGGTGGAGAAGTATGGGCAGAAAGTCAAATTGGTGAATATACAAACATTTTTCTTTCATTAAATAAGAAATCAATATTAAAGGTGACAAAATGAAAAAGGTTTTAATTATTGAAGATGATCAAAGTATCGCATTATTACAAAGAGATTATTTAGAAATAAATGATTTTGAAGTTGAAATAGAATCAAATGGGAAAAGCGGACTTCAAAAAGCTTTATCGAAGGAATATGATTTAATCATACTCGATTTAATGTTACCAGAATTAAATGGATTTGAAATATGTAAAAAAATCCGAGAAAGTAAAGATATTCCAATCTTAATTGTTTCAGCAAAAACAGAAGATATTGATAAAATTAGGGGATTTGGTCTAGGGGCAGATGATTTTATCGTGAAGCCTTTTAGTCCAAGTGAATTAATAGCCAGAGTTAAAGCTCATCTTTCAAGGTATCAACGTTTAGCAAGTAAAGGTCAAATTAATGAGGAAGAACTTCAAGTAAGGGGACTTACAATTCAAAAGGATTCTAGAAAAGTTCTAGTTAATGGAGAAGAAAAAATATTCACAACGAAGGAGTTTAACTTACTTACCTTTCTTGCTTCAAATCCAAATAAAGTATTTAGTAAAGAATTATTATTTGATCGAATTTGGGGATTTGAAACGGTCGGAGATATTTCAACTGTAACTGTTCACATCCGTAAAATCCGAGAAAAAATAGAAGTTGACCCATCCAACCCGAATTATATTGAGACGATATGGGGAGCGGGATATCGGTTTAAAGATTAAATTTCAATAATTTAAATTAAAGGGTGATCCTGTAAGTTAGTAAACTGGCTTAAAGGATGGCTCTTTTTATTTGCCTAATCATTTTTAATGCATTTATTTCAATACTTCACCAAAGTAAATACTGATATTTTCATGTTATAACATCTTGAAGAAAGTTAAACTGGTTGTCACACAACAAGCAATATTTTAATTAAGAAATGATTTAAGAATTATTTAAGAAATTGATAATAGTAGTTTTATATCTTGCCACTATGATGAAAAGTATTAGATTAATGAAAACGGAGGGAACAGAGTAGTGGCTAAAAAGAAATTAAATTTGAAGAAAAAAAATATATTAGTTAGTGTACATGTTTTAGCAGTATGTGCTTGGTTTGGAGGTACATTAAGTTTAATAATATTAGGTTTATATTTAAAAAATGCGCAAAACTCAGAGCAGCTTATTTATACATTATCCAGTATGCATATTATTGATGAAAATTTACTAAAATATCCTGCACTTGCAACTTTAGTTACGGGGATTTTACTTTCTGTTTGGACGCAGTGGGGATTAGTAAAGCATTATTGGATTGTTATAAAACTCGTTCTAACTGTCTTAATTATCCTGATTGGCATCTTTTTGATTAATGATTGGTTCGCGTATTTAGTAAAAACCGCAGAAGGATTAGGGGTTAGTGCACTTAATCAAAATAAATTTGAGTCAACTTGGCTTTCGATTATTATAACTGGAATTTTTAACTTAAGTTGTTTAGCATTCATGACATACATTACGTATTTTAAACCTTTTGGAAAAATAAAAAAGAATAAAAAAGTGGCAACCCTCTAAAAATCATATTTATTGAAGTTTTAACTGATGAGAAGTAATACTATTTGAGTATTACTTCAGAGTCAATATGAAAAGTATGAACATTAAGTTTAACATTACTCATAAGGTTCTGATTGTTGTTGATTAAGTAGTGTTTTTCACGTTTTTATTGAATTAAAATTGATTTTACTGAAGAAATTATTTGAGCCTTCTTTAAAAACAATGTAAAAATAATGAAGCTATCAATTTTAAGAGTAAAGTCATAATGATATTTACCATAATTGGAAGTGTAAAGTTGTGTTAGTAGAAATTGACATTAACTTTTAGGTACAGATTTGTAAATAAAGGGCAATTCTTGAATTAATGATTATTCAAATGATTTAAAGAGTAATTTTTATATTTGAAGAATTGATTGGAACGGAAGGATGCTCTACTCCTATGGGATATGCAGGAAGGGTGAGACCCCGCAGGAACGAGGAGGCTCAGCTCATGCCCCATGGAAAGCGAGCATCATGTAGTGGAAATCAAGAAGACATTACTTATATAATCGAATACCTCTTTTTTTAACAGCAAAAAGTAATACTATTTGAGTATTACTTTTTTTTATGAAAAAACTATAATATTAACCAGAAAATTAAACATTCTAATAAATGTGTTTATATAGATTCTATATTGAAAGTAAGCGTTTAATTAAATATGACATTTGTCATCTTTTTCATATGACGCCTGCTACTACCAAAGGTAAAAATAACTTATATAATTAGGATAATATAACAATGAAATGTTACAACATTAGGAAGGAACTTCTAAATGTCAAAAGAAAATCAAAAGAGTTTACGAAAGCAAATTATTCCTTATGAAAAATCAAATTTAAAAGCTAGTATTTGGCAAATGATGAATACTTTTATTCCATTTATATTTTTGTGGTATCTTGCGTATAAAAGTATGTCTATTTCTGTAGTATTAACAATCTTTATTGATATAGTTGCTGCACTATTCTTAATAAGGATATTTATTATCTTCCATGACTGTTGTCATCAATCATTTTTTAAGAATAAAACAGCAAATAAAGTTCTTGGCACAATTACAGGCGTTGTTACTTTATTTCCTTTCAGCCAGTGGAAGCATAGTCATTCAGTACACCATGCGACCAGTGGTAACTTAGATAAGCGTGGAATTGGAGATATGTGGGTTTTAACTGTTGAGGAGTACGTTGCAGCATCATTCTGGACAAAAATACAATATCGTCTATACCGTAATCCATTAATCATGTTCGGTTTAGGACCAATTTATATCGTATTAATTACAAATCGATTCAATACAAAAAATGCAAAATTAAAAGAAAGACTAAACACCTATTTAACTAATATTTTAATTGTTGGGGTTTCAGCGTTATTTTGCTATACAATTGGTTGGGAAAATTATTTATTAGTGGAAGGTCCGATCTTTTTCATTTCGGCAGTATTAGGAATTTGGCTATTCTATGTACAGCACCAATTTGAAGACACTTATTTTGAAGAAGATGGGAATTGGGAATATGTAAAAGCAGCAGTTGAAGGAAGCTCTTTTTATAAACTTCCAAAATTATTGCAATGGATTACTGGTAATATTGGATACCACCATGTTCATCATTTAAGTCCAAGAGTACCAAATTATAATTTAGAGTCTGTTCATAATAATACGCTTCCATTACAAAATGTACCTACGATTACACTAAAAACAAGTTTAACATCTTTGAAATTCAAATTATGGGATGAAGAATCAAAGCAATTTGTAGGATTTAAAGATATAAAATCAATCTATAAAGTAAATCGCGAAAGTTCAGACACTGTCTGAACTTTTGATGTATTTTATTTATATTTTTATAAAGATTAACTTTGCTTAAATATGATAAGATTGTTAAAGTAGGTCACAAAACGTTTGAATAATGAGGTAAATTTATGTTTAAAAGATATTTAGTTTTCCTAAAAAGTACTGGAATCTCACCATATATTTGGACAGTTTTAGGAATTTTGCCATTTTATTTTATTTTTCTTTCTGCTCATTCCACTTTAAGAATCATAATAGGAATTTTACTAACAATATCATTTTTTATAATCTATCGATTGGCGTACAGATCAAAAGGATGGTCAATTTTTCTATGGTCATCAATCTTAATCATCATATCCACTTCAATGAATATACTTTTTAGCTATGTGTATTTTGCATTTTTTATAGCTTATATGATTGGAAAGAGAAAAAATCGTGCTACATTTTTAACTTTATATATCCTTCATTTAGTAATCACTACAATATCAATCAACATCACGATTATCCTTCAAGAAGAATTAATAATTAGGCAGCTTCCATTTATAATCATTACTTGGATTAGCGTTATTTTATTACCATTTAGTCTTTACAGTCGAAATGAAAGAGGGCAATTGGAAGAAAAGTTAGTAGATGCTAATAAACGTATATCAGATCTTGTAAAACTAGAAGAACGTCAAAGAATTGCTCGTGATTTACATGATACACTAGGTCAAAAACTTTCTCTGATTGGCTTAAAAAGTGACTTAGCTAGAAAGTTAATTACAAAGGATCCGGATTTAGCTCAAAATGAATTAAAGGATGTACAACAAACGGCCAGAACAGCTTTAAATGAGGTTCGAAAAATCGTTTCTCAAATGAGAGGGATTCGAATTAAAGACGAACTAATAAGAATTAAGCAAATTCTACATGCTGCTGAAATTACAGTTGAATGTAACGAAAACTTTCAACTTTCAAATGTTTCCTTACTTACAGAAAATATTGTCAGTATGTGCTTAAAGGAAGCCGTAACAAATGTTGTAAAACATAGTAGTGCCACTTTATGTAAAATATCAATTAAACAAATGAAAAATGAAATAATTTTTTCGGTAATAGATAATGGAGTTGGTTGTAAATCGGAAAAGTTTACAACTGGCTATGGCTTAATTGGAATGAAGGAACGACTCGAATTTGTGAATGGAACATTAGAGGTAAACTGTGAAAACGGAATGACTTTAATTATGAAAGTTCCAATCGATGTAAAACAAATTGAAGTGGAGGAACTAGTATGATTAGGATCGTAATTGCTGAAGACCAACGAATGCTATTAGGTGCTCTTGGTTCTTTACTTAATCTAGAAGATGATATGGAAGTTGTTGGTCAAGCATCAAACGGAGAAGAAGCAGTTAAACTAGTCAAGCAATTACAACCTGACATTTGTATAATGGATATTGAAATGCCTGGTAAAACTGGAATTGAGGCCGCAGAAGAATTAAAACCTTTAGATTGTAAAGTGATAATATTAACAACTTTTGCTAGATCTGGTTATTTTCAAAGAGCATTAAAAGCGGGTGTAAAGGGCTATTTATTAAAGGATAGTCCAAGTGAAGAGTTAGCAAGTTCAATTAGAAGTATTATTGCCGGGAAGAGAATCTATGCTCCAGAACTTATGGATGATGTATACGCTGAAGAAAATCCGTTAACTGACCGAGAAAAAGAAGTTTTAGAACTAGTAGCGGATGGTAAGAACACACAAGAAATTGCGGATGAATTGAGTCTAAAAACAGGTACAGTTAGAAATTATATATCTATGATTTTGGACAAATTAGAAGTTAAAAATAGAATCGAAGCTATAAAACAATCAAAAGAAAAAGGTTGGTTTAAGTGAAGTTAATGGTAGGAAGAATGAAAACAAGAAAAGCAGGTAGGGCAAGAATTGAAAACAAAATTTTTCAATCCTTTAACGCCTAAATCCTGCATTCCTTGTTCACCATTTAGTTTCCTGCTTTTCTTTTTTCTTTTTTTCTAGATTTTGTTTTTCCTTTTCCAAATTTTTGTACTTCCTTAAAAAATTCGTCTAGCTCCTGATTGAACTTATCTGTTTCTTCCAAAAATAAAAGATGACTACTATTATAAAATGGAACGAATTTTGAACCTTTTATATTTTTTTGAATAAACTCACCAGCGGCTAATGGGAAAAATCCATGACTACCAAAACAAATTAATGTTGGAATATCAACATTACAAAGAGTATCCCGATAATCTACAGCCGTTTGATTAAATACTATTGTACTTGCAATCGCTGCAGGTAATTTATTCATTTCTTTTAATATCCATTTATGTTCTTTTGGATCAGGTTGATCCATATACATACCATATATAAAATCGCTATTAAATTTGTTCTGATCTTCTTGGATCGACTGCATTACATTTTTTAAAATCGTAAAATCAAATGCTCCAAACTCCCAATCTGGCCATATATAATCGGATGCAGATTGATCAACAACTGTTAGCGCCTTAATATTTTTACTCCCAAATTGATTAACATAATCCCACAATACAAAAGCTCCCATTGACCAACCTACTAAAATTACATCCTTTAAATCGAGTTTTTCTATAAAGCATTTTAAATCACGAGCGTACTGTGCTACGGTATGACCATATTGAATTTTTGAGGACTTCCCATGTGCTCGTAAGTCTAAAGTAATGACGCGATAATTTTTACTAAAATACTGTACTTGTTTATGAAAAAACTTACTACTCATCATAACTCCATGAACAAAAATAACTGTTTGACCTTCTCCATGATCTTCATAATAGAGCTTTGTATGAGAATCAAGTTCTACATATGCCAATTTAATCGCCCCCATTGGCTTATAAATGTCTTACTTTCCTATATTATTTCATCTCATAATATTTCATGACTTTTGCGCAATTACTTTGAATAAGGCTGTTTATATAAAAATAACTGTTTTAATCACTTTATTACAATCATGGTAAGAAACTGTATAGTTAAGAATTAACTTGTAAATACATAATGTTTTTCTATTTAAAATAAAAATGTGGTAAAATTCAGATAAATACAGAAATTATCCAAGCATACATATGAAATAATACCTATCGTTTATTATTTATCGGAATGATCTTTAAATATTTTCCTATAATACATAAAACTGAATAGGGTGTGAACTTAATGGAAAATGCTGGATTCTATTGGGTAGGGTTAATCTTTTGGTTGTTAATAAGTTCTGGATGCGTTCTTTTAGTTTTTGGACTATGGAAAAAATCCTGGAAAACATTAATAATGAGCGGAGTTGCATTAATACTACCAACACTATATTTTGGTGGAGCAGAGAGTTGGTTTATGTTGGTTGCATTTCTTCCAATGATTCCATTAGCACTTGCTCTCATCATCAAAAAAACCAATGTTTGAGATGTGGATTAATACAATGTTTCGAATGTAAAGGAGAGAAATAAATGAATGTGATTGAGGGTTTTATTGAAGTAACAGGCGGGAAGGTATGGTATTCGTTTCATAATAAAAATTCATCTAATATCCCTGTTGTTGTTTTACATGGAGGGCCTGGATCATCGCACTATTCCATGCAAGGTCTACACGTATTAGCAGAAGATCGCCCAGTTATTTTTTATGATCAGTTAGGCTGTGGAAAGTCTGACCGTCCAACAGATACTACTTTATGGAATATTGATAGATTCGTTGAAGAATTAGCCCAAATCCGAGAAGCGCTTTCGCTTGATGAGTTTCATATACTCGGTCATTCATGGGGAACAACACTTGCTGCTGCTTATTATTTATCGAGACCAGTTGGAGTGAAAAGTATAATCTTTTCAAGCCCTTGTTTAAGCGCCCCATTATGGGCTGAGGATCAAGATCGAAATCGAAAACTACTCCCGCTTGATGTACAAGAAACATTAAATAAGTGCGAGGAAAATGGAACAACAGATTCAGAGGAATACAAAAATGCCAACGCTGTATTTAACAAACATTTTGTTTGCAGATTAGACCCATACCCAGAATTCCTTAAAAAAGGAAAACACTACAGAAATCCAGAAGTATACAATATTATGTGGGGACCATCGGAGTTTCATGTAACTGGAAACTTAAAGGATTTTGACTGCACTTCAAAATTAAAAGACATCCAAATTCCAACGATGTATACTTGCGGTAGATACGATGAAGCAACACCTAAATCAACAGAATATTTCCGCGAGCTAACGCCTAATGGAAAATTCCACGTATTTGAGCAAAGTGCACATATGCCGTACATAGAAGAACCAGAAGAGTATATACGAGTAGTTGAAAGCTTTTTAAAGGGAGTTGAATAAACAATTAAATTGTGAAACGCAAGGTTGATCCCTTGCGTTTTTTTATGGTGGTTTTTGTTAGTTGTGGAGGGGTTAAGAGTAGGTGGAAAAGGAGAAATATGATTTTTATTAATTTTTAGGGTATTCATGGGTAAGTAAAAAAAGAAAAAATTGAGATTTGGGAACACACAGGTTGTTCATGAGTAAGTTAAAAAGGAAAAAAATGATTTATAGTACCTCTAGTGAGTTCATGAGTAAGTAAAAAGGGAAAAAAATGATTTATAGTACCTCATAGATGGTTCATGAGGAAGTAAAAACGGAAAAAAGTGAATTATAGTACCTCATAGATGGTTCATGAGGAAGTAAAAACGGAAAAAAGTGAATTATAGTACATCATAGATGGTTCATGAGGAAGTAAAAACGGAAAAAAGTGAATTATAGTGCCTCATAGATGGTTCATGAGGAAGTTAAAAAGGAAAAAATTGAATTTTAATACCTCATAGAGTGATAATGAGGAAGTTAAAAAGGAAAAAAGTGATCTATAGTACCTCATGGAGGGTTCATGAGGTAGCTAAAAATAAAAAAAGTGAATTATGGTACCTCATAGAAAATTCATGAGTAATTAAATAGAAAAAAATTGAGTTAAAGTAACTAATAAGTTGCTCATATGTAACTGAAAAAGCAAAAAGGAAAGCACCTTACATAAAATAGGACCAAATATTATTAGAATTATCTGAAATATCTGGTCCTAAAGATGCAAATTATTCTATTAAATAATTATTATTTTAATACTAGCGAATACGTTGTCGTCTCATCCACTGAGTCGCAACCCATTTTTCTCCTCTAATAACAGGGCTACCTGCATGAATCGTTAGTTCATTGATTGCTTCGTCCTGATAAAAATATTCAAAGTATAAAGCAGTGCCTTTTTTGGCGGCAACAGAATAATTAAGTGTAGGAAAAATCGTTTCGCCGCCTTCTTCCACATCATTTAAATAGAGGATGAGTGTACTAATCCTATTATTATTTGTCCGATGATTGGAAAAGTAATCGAAATGCGGTTTATACTGCTGTCCAGGTTCGTAATGAAGTACTTGTAATGGTTCTGCATGTTCGATTGGAATATTCATAATCGTTTCGATTCGTTTTTCAATGCGTTTGATAAGTTCCGTTTCACTTTCCTCAAAAAACATACCACTACTTGTTCGCATCTCATTTTCCTCATGAGATAGCCCAATTTTTGACCGTTTCATGCGTAACTTTGCATGGTTAATTAACTCATCACATTCTTCATCACTTAAAACATTATCAAGTAAGACAACTAATGGTTCCTCTTTGCGAGTAAGAATCTCAATCTCGCGATCAATTGTTTGGATAGTCGGGCCAGTATGATTAAAAATGGTTTGTTCGATTTCTTTTAATTTTCCTTTTTCTAACATTTTGTCACATCTCCTTGTATAGTTCATTAATACAAATCCTAGGAAAAATTGGTGAGATCATTGCTTTGAACAAATTTCGCAAATCATTTTTGTAGAAAAGAAAAAACTAATATTTAAATTGATGTATCCAGGTTACAATACATATAGACAAAAAATTCGTTTTAAGAATATATTCCTCATTGTGTTGTCATTTTCCTGCTTAAATCAAAGCTTATCAGACCTAGGTTTAAAGAAAGTTTTGAAAATTAATTTTAGAGCATTTTAATTGTGATAATTTGGGAGTTTTGTCGAATTTCGTGTATTGAAAACCTTTAGTTTTGATAATAAGGGAGATATGTTTGAGTTGAATAAAAAAAGAAATGATATAATTTAATCATATGAAAATAGTAATTATCCAATCAATTGTTGGATGTTTAATAAAGAAAAAAGGTCAGATAAGTTAAAACTAACTAATCTAACCTTAATAAGCTATCTATTTCATGGGTTGTAAAGCCTTATACCGATCGACTGCTTTTTCATCTGCAGTTTTTGACATTTTGTAACGATAGATCGCATCTTCCCAGTCCCCATACATCGGATTTGGTAATTGGATATACTTTATCCCTAGGTCTTTTGCAATTTTATCGACATTATCTTTTCGAGTTTTCAAATCCGCTTTATAAAAAATATCTGATAAATCGTTTGAATTATCGCCTACTAACATAACAATTTCATGAGTTTTTGCAATCTCTGCTTGTCTCGGTCCTTTTTGAGCTGTATCTGTTTTCAAAAATAAATGTTTTGAGTCAACATTCGGTAATCCATGTAAATTCAAATTTTTAATTGTGTCATCTCGTGTTTTTTCAGGACGATTTGTAAGATAAAAAACATCTACATTCATTTTTTTCGCTGCGAGCAAGAAATCTTTTGCACCAGGAATTAAATCAGCTTTTGCCATATGGATCCATTCATCCCAGCCTTGTGGGTAGGAAGTATTATTTTTAATGGACCAAGCAGTATCAGGGGAATTATCAAGAATTGTTTCATCAATATCTAAAATAACTGCGGCTGGTTTCGCTTTTTTATTTATTTTATCAATTGCTTTCTTTTTAACCATTGTTTCAGCAAGCTCTTCTTTTGCCTGATTATAAATTTGAATTTGCAAAGCCTTGTTTTCCGCAGATGATTGAAACCAATTAGTAGACATAACATTATGTTCTTGAGTGCTTCTTGCAAATTCGGCTTTACTAAAACCAATGCCAGCTAATGAACCAAATGCAAATGCAAATAAGATAGAGAGAATAATAACAATTTTTTTCATAATAGATTCCTTTCATATTTATTAAATGTACCTAGCTAATTAAAAATTAGGTAGTACATATAAAAATTGCTTTTTAAGGTTGTTATTACCTAAAGACTAAAAAATATTCGCCTTTTTAAAAAATTTCATTTACTGTAATTTCAGAAATTTCTGAATGCAAACAAAAAAGTGATATGATAGAAGGGATTAAAATTTTAAGTTTAAAGGGAGGCTATCGATGACTATTCATTTAGAAATCGTAACAAGAGAAAGTTGGGAAGAAGCTTTAAAACTTGAAGTAGATAGAGAACAATTGAATTTTGTTCCTTCAGTTGCAGTATCCATTGCAAAAGTATATATAAAACCA
Organism: Bacillus sp. AFS053548; assembly: GCF_002575105.1. Lineage (NCBI taxonomy): Bacteria > Bacillati > Bacillota > Bacilli > Caryophanales > Bacillaceae > Bacillus > Bacillus sp. AFS053548. The sequence continues at coordinate 85,394 of NZ_NUHI01000032.1, forward strand.
GATGGCGAAAATGTGGAATATATCCCATTTGCAATTTATGATGATCAGAAAATGGTCGGATTTATTATGCATGCTTATGAAGAACATACAACAAATAGTTATTGGATAAATGGGTTTTTAATTGGTAAACAGTTTCAAGGTAAAGGTTATGGTAAATTAGCATTTGCTGAAATGATAAAATGGATTGTGAATAAATTTCAGCAATGCAATGAGATTCGCTTAACAGTTCATAAAGATAATAAATTAGCTATGAATTTATATAAGCAATACGGATTTAATCCGACTGGTGACTACTTTGGAGAAGAAGCAGTTTGGTATTACAATGTTCAGAGATAACTGAATTTTACGTATTATAAATTTTGAATTATTTGTGAACAATTTTTTAAATGATAGGAATTATTACCTGTAGGGTATGTCAAAAAGTAGGGGTTTTTACGCTATGGAGAAATGGGAACGAAGACTAATTAATACGAAACGAGGTACATTTGAAGTATTTTGTAAAGGTGAGGGAGAACCATTATGTGTCACACATAATTACTCTGAGTTTAATGATACTGGAGATTATTTTGCCAATTCATTTACTAAATTATTTAAAGTATTTTTAATAAATTTAAGAGAAACCGGTAATTCTGAAAAAGCACATTTTCCTTATGAATTGAGTATGGTAGAAACAATTTTTGATTTAGAAGAAATTAGGAAATCATTAGGTTATTTATCCTGGAATTTTGCTGGACATTCTACCGGTGGTATGCTTGGAATCATTTATGGGATCTATTTTTCAAATTCTTTAAATCATAATATTATTGTTGGGGCTGCAGCAAGAGACTATGCAACATTTTCAAAAAACTGTATTTATAACTGGGCTCATCCGCAATTTAATAACATGCAAGATTTAATTGAAAGACTAAAAATTAATGAATTGTCTATTGAAGAAAGAAAAGCTCTATCAATTGAGCGGACAAAGCTATCTTTACATAAACCTGAGAGATATCATGAATATTTTAATTTACCAATTTCTAAAAAAATGTCAGCAATTCGACTAAATTATTTTAATAGGGAATTTCAAATTTACGATGTAACAAAAAAGTTAGCATTAATAAGCTGCTCAACTTTAATCATTTGTGGCAAACATGATGTACAATGTCCAATCGAATATTCAGAAGAAATGGCTGAAGGAATTGCAAATTCAAAATTAGTCATTTTAAATCAAAGTAATCATTATCCATTTTTAGAAGAGAAGGAACTGTTTTTTAAGGAAGTAACACAATTTACTAAAAAAAAGCTTGTCTAAATCTACTGTAAGAAGTTGAAAAAATGTATAGAATGAAGTCAAAATAAGTTCAAATAATTTAGAGCAATTTTTTCATCATATTTTATACCTTTGTTAAATTTAGCAAGAGGGTATACGAACCTAGGATCCTAATCCTGATTCCAAAGCGATTCAAATGAATCGTTTTTTTTTTTTTTTTGAATTGTTAGAAAATAGTTAATTCATGGTAAAATATTTTTAATAAAATAGGTTTAATTATGTCTAAAATTTATTATCTTTTTATTTAAGGAGAATATAAAATGAATTTACCAGTCCTTTTCGTTATTATTGCGTTTTTTTTATCATTAGTTTGTGGTTCTGGATTTAGCCCATTGTTAATTACAAATGTTTTACTTGCCTTAATCGCAGGTATTTTATATGAACGAAGAGAAGAAAAACAAGTTAAGGAATAATTTACTAAAGCTGGAGGACTAAAGTTGTTAACAATTTATTTAACAAAATTGTTACGCATGCAGTTGTATTGGCAACAATTGTAGCTCATTTAAAACAAGCGCTAATTGAAAAATTATGGGATTTACCTTATGTCCACGGAACAAGTTTAACGATTATTCATTTTGGTGAAGAGAAAGAGTTGGAATTTGAAGTACTATGCGATACAGGTCATTTGGATCGTATTTAATGTTCTTACTAAAATATGATAGCCTACCTAATTTAAAATAGGTAGGCTATTTTAATGATCAAATTGATTGGAAAGATTTTTCATTATTATTAAATTTGCTAACTTCTTGATCAATCACTTTAATTAATAGGATTGTTACTAATACAAAAACAACGTCTATAAAATAGATTAATATGTTTAAATAGGTTTCTTGTAGCATAATGCCAAGCATTGCTCCCATCATTCCACCCATAATTCCCGCAGTTATACCTTCTAATACAGCCATTAATGATAAAGGTTTACCTGTTAAGTATCCTATTAATATGCCTGCAGTCATTGAAATAATTGTAGGAATGGTCAAATCTGTATTCCGAAAAAAAATACCAAAGATTGTACCTACGGTAACACTTGTCATCATTGAATTCGTCATACTGATCATTTTTCCAGCTGTACAAGAAAGTTTTTCTTTTTTTCTATTTGCGATTATGATGACATATGATGAAAGTAGTACAGTTAATACAATGCTAGCCCATTCTAAGAACATTAAGTTAAACTCCTCCCTATGTAGGATCCTTAGTTGTTTGAGTTATAACGTTCAATTATATGTTGAAAAAGCTTAATTGTATGATTGAGATAAGAATAATTTTATTTTTAATTATGCTTTCACATTTTTATCACAAATTTAATTAACATTTTTAAATAAAGTAAGGAAGAGGATTTTATTTAAAAAGGAGTGATGTTAATGAAGAAATTCTTTTACATATTCATTATTATGTTAAGTATTTTACTAGTTTGTTCTGGCTGTGGCAAAAAGGCTGAAGTTAAATCGAACTCTTTTTTAGATCATATTCAATTATCAATTAACGAAAAAAAATTAACAAATAAAAACCATACACATGTCTATCAAGTAAATTTAGTAGATTCAAATGGAAAAGAAGTAGATGTAGATTCGATTAATTTGAAAATGGAAATGAAAAGTATGAATCATCATGTTGAAGCGAGTATGAAGAAAATAAATACAGGTATATATGAAGTGAGCTTGGAACTGCCAATGGAAGGTACTTGGAGTAAACAAATTACTTTAAAAAAGGGTAAAAATGAACGTAAAGTATCAATTAAATAAAGAAGAATAAGAAAAAGATAGTAAATTTAGTAAAATAGACTATTTTTTACTATCTTTTTTTGAAATACAATTGGTAGTCCATTTAAGCAAGATGGGTATAACTGCTTCTGTTAGTAAATAATTAATTAATTAGTCTACAACAATATAACCAATCATTGGTGCCCCGTCATGAGAATGAGTATCACAAATTAATCGGTATGTACCTTCTTTTTTAAAGAATAAAGGTACTTCAGTCGTTTTACCTTTAACAACTACACCCGTGATATTTGTTCCTTCGATATGGAAACTATGTTCTTTTCCGTTTATTCCATGAATTTTTAAATTTACTTTTTGGTTTTTTTCAATCACTATCGTACCTGGATCCCATCTATAAGCTTCGATTTCCGTTCCATCATCTAGCTTTGTACTGAATTCGGCTGTTATCATATCGATATCTATGGTTTTTACGTGCTGCTGCTCAACTGCAGTCTGAACTGAATTGGGTGTTAAGTAATACCAACCACTTAATCCAATAACTACAAGGAGAAAGCAAATTAATAACCATTTTTTCTTAATAAAAATAAAGTGCATAAGACACCTCCAAAATTAATTTCATATTATAAAATATGCTTATCCTATTAATAACTTGTCTACTAATTCTACTTTCATAAGTTTCTTAGTTATTTCTTTTATTCATAATGTATTAAAGGGAATAATTACTAAATTTGGATTATTCAAGACGGGTAATCTGCTATATAATGGAAATGTAGTAATTTTTTGGAGGGGATCTGATGTTTAAAAAAGTACTAGCTAGACTAGGAATTGGAGCAGCTTCGGTAAATACAATTATTCATACTAGAGATTTATATCCAGGAAAAAATGTTGAAGGTGTAGTTGAAGTTAAAGGTGGTTCAGTTGCACAAGAAATTAATCATATTGGGCTTAAGTTAAAATCTTATGCTAAAAAGAAAAGTGGAGACGATGAGGTAAACGTTAAAATTCAATTACATGAAGAGCGTGTATCCGGAAAGATGAAAATTGAAGCGAATGAAGAAATAGTAATTCCTTTTTCGTTCCAATTGCCATTTTACACACCGATTACTATAAGGCATGGCCAAGTTTGGATTGAGACTGATTTAGATATTGATTTAAGTTTAGACCCAACAGATACTGATTTCTTAAAGGTTCATGCACATGAAGAATTAGCAAACTTTGTAGAAGCATCTAAAATTCTTGGCTTCCGTTTACGTCAGGTCGAGGTGGAGGCTCAAAATGGTCGATTCTATCAAGAGTGGGAGTTTGTTCCAAGCTCTAAAAGAGAATGGCGATTTGATGAAATTGAATGTATGATCGAACCGAATAAAGATGGACTGTTTATGATGGTAGTAGTAGATAAATCTGGTTCAAATCGTGGTTTAACAGGTTTACTACAAGAATCATTAGGATTAGATGAAAAGAAAACATCACTTAGCTTTAAAAATGAGCAACTTAAAGATGCGCAATCAATTGCAAATTCAATTAGGGTATTTTTACAACAATATAACTAATTAAAAAGTAAGAGACAGATTTGTCTCTTACTTTTTAATTTACAGTTGGAAATTCTCATTCTTAAGACCGAATTTAAATTGAATTTATAATAAAAACTATCCGTATAAGAATTTATAGAATACAATAGTATTTATTAGAAAAAATTAACATTTTTGTTGAAAAGGAGTTTTTATGAGATCTAACGTTAAAAATATGAAATGGATTTCGGGTGGTTTTGAAGCATTACTCGGTATACCTGTTTTAGGTGGTTCGATCGTTATTGGCTTTGGTTATACGCCATTATTTATTGCTTTAATCCTCCACATCATTACGCTCGTGTTAGCGAAAAAAGCAGGTGTCTCTGCTAGTGGAAATATTTTTGGGATTGTAACTTCATGCCTTGCATGGATTCCTATATTAGGTATGATTATGCATATTCTATCAGCCATCTTTATTTTAATTGGTGCGGCGACTCAACGTTCAAAATAGACAGATTTTTAAGTTTATGTTTGTGACTAAGCACAAGACTAACTTTAGGTTAGTCTTTCATTATTTTTAAGAAAGAGTGATAAAGGTGGTCTTTTTCTTAATCAGCGGTTTTTTTATTCTTCTTATCCTAGGAATCGTTTTAATTGTAAAGGGTTTTTTAGTAAAAGGGCTAATATCGATTAGTGCAAGTATCGTTATTGGCATTGTTATGATTATTTACTATGAGCGCAGAAGAACGAAAAGAAGAGCAATCGATTGGTGTGATTGCGGTGATTTTGGTTTTATACCAGATTGTGACATCCCTGATTGTCATCATCACACTCCTGATTGCACACCGGATTGTGATTGTAGTCCAGATTGTCCAAGCTAGGGGGATTAATTTTGATTTTAAATTGGATTCCATGTCATCGTAAGCAAGAAAGATCATTTCATATAGGCTCTTATACTTTTCCACTTTGTGCAAGATGTACAGCCATACTTGTGGGTTATTTGTTTCTTCCATTTGTATTTATGATCTCATCATTTATATTTTGGTGGTATATTCCTATTTTAATGATTCCGTTATTAATTGATGGGTATACACAGAAATGGAAATGGAGAGAAAGTAATAATTTCTTTCGTTTCATAACAGGATTCCTATTTGGAATTGCTCAAACAATATTGATTGTAAGGTCTGTTCTATTTTTGATAAAAATTCTTATGTAAATTCTATATATATCTATTATGAATTTTTTTCTCCCTAGTTGGTTAAAGTAACATTTAGATTCTTTATTAAGGAGGATTAAAAAATGGAAGATACACATGAGTTTGTCGAAAAATTACATGAAAGACAAAGAAAAGACCAAAAAAATAAAGAACATCAAGGTAATGGAACACCAAACGAAAAATTACCTACTAAACAACATGGTACAAATAAATAAAATTTAAAAAAGCATGAAGCCGTGGCTATAGTCATGGCTTTTTTTAATATATTAAATATAATAAATAATTTGCGTTCATTTAAAATGCTATTTAAAAATAATAACGATGCTCAAATTATAAAATATAATTATTGTCATAAATAAATCAAATCTGCAAAATTAAATAAGAAAGAAGACACAATGTCTTCTTCCTTATATTTTAAAATATCCTTTCAGTTACAGACTGTGGGCCTTTGTGTTAGTTTTCAAGATAAGGTTTGGCTGAGACATCATCGTATTACCGTTCACTTGAGATGCTGAACGCTTAGCCCTTGTCCAATTATGAACAAATTTCTGAGAATGTGGATCTAAATGATTTTTGGAGTTCATGTTTGATTCACCTCTTAGATATTATAGGATATTTTCGATATTCAATTGAATATCGTATTTAGTATTTGAAAATAGGTTGAAAAAGATACTATTTAAATACATAAAATTAAATATCGATTTAGCATTTTGAAACTCAGGGATTGTTTATTAAAGATACCATTGTTAATAGTAAAACAATAAATTTTAACATAGTTAATTTTTGAAGGATTTGTATATACTTTATTGAATTCTTTTAAGTTCAAAATAAACATTTTTGATTTGAAAGGATTTTATTGATGGAAAAAATTATTAAAACATTTACTAAAACAATATCCATTATCAGTTAAATCAATTGAAATTATTAAAGACTTAAACATAAAAAAAAATGGCATAATGAAAAGCATTTTAAAATTTTAGTTAACAACTGTGCTTATTCAGCTAGATTTATTAGGACCCATCGATCAAAAAATGAATTTTTTGGTGAACTTTCAGATGAAATAATTGAAGAACAAATAAAATTCACAGAATTATTGGTTGAAAATAGAATTCCAATTATGCAGATTGTTAAATCTAGAAAGAATGAACGTTTTTTGAGCGTTTTAATTGAAAATCAATCGTATCGTTTTATATTATTTAAATGGATAGATGGAATACATATTACTAAATTTAATCATTTGATAACCGAAAAAGTTGGAATGATGGCTGCTAGTTTTCATAAGACTGCGGCTCGGTTTAAATGTAATTCTTTTCCTAAAAATATTGATCGACTTACTTTATTACTTTGGCTTTCTGGGTGCATAAATTGGGGGTTCTATCAAATAACTTCAAATTTAATCAATACAAATGAAAATAAATTAAAACCTCATTTAGATTATTATTTAAAAAGAGGTAAAGAATTAAAGGCGTTATTAATTTAGAGACATTGTTAATATACTTTTTTCAAAGGGGAAACCATGATGGATATTCAAAATGAGGTCTTACAATTTAAAATGGATATAGGCGTTAAAAAACCTGATAGTATTAAAAATAAAGAAGTTAAATGCCCATTCTGTGATCGTGAAAGCTTAACGGATATTATCGATACATCTGGATCGATTATTTATTTGAAAAATAAATTTCCAACATTAGAAGACACTTTTCAAACTGTTATTATTGAAAGCGACGATTGTGAAGGTGATCCTTCGAAATATTCTTTAACACATTTGACAGAATTATTAGCATTTGCAATTGATAAATGGGATGAAATGGAATCGACAGGAGAATACAAATCTGTTATTTTATATAAAAATCATGGCCCATTATCAGGAGGAACACTAAGTCATCCTCATATGCAAATTGTTGGTTTGAAAAATATTGATAACAACAAAAAGGTAACAGATGTGTATTTCGAGGGGATTACCATTTCGTCGGATAATGGATATGAATTAAACATTTCTACTCATCCAATTATGGGATTTAGAGAATTCAATATTCTTATTGATGATCAGAAATTTATTCCACAAATGGCCGTCTACTTACAAACGGTTACCCATTATTTGCTTAACCATTTTTTTAAAGGTCTTCACAGCTATAATTTATTCTTTTATAAATGGAAGGGGAAAATTATTTGTAAAATTATTCCTAGATTTGTTGTCTCTCCATTATTTATCGGCTATTCAATTTCTCAAGTGTCTAATCAGTTAGAAGTACATAAAGATCAAATACTTAGTCTTTACCAAAAAGAATTAGAGGCAATTTCTTCAATATAAAAAAGAGCTTACGCGATGTAAGCTCTTTTTCACGTTGTTGAAAAACAAAATTGTTCACTTATTATCAAATTTTCGTAAAAGGAGGAGAGTGATGTTGATTTCCACTATAATTCGTTTTTTAATTCTCTAATTTGCTCAATATGACGTTTTTCATGAACACCTATAAAAGGAATCCATTGTTTTAAATTGATTTGCCCAAAAATCGGATGTGGCATGCCTTTATCATCTAATTTATGATCTTTAGTTAGTTCAACAAAATCAAGTAGTGATTTTCTAGATTGGTTCAATTTCTCAATCATTTCTTTTTTAGTAATGAATTGATCAGTTGGTTCAAAATGAGGTGGGGAGGATATTTTTTTAGTACGATCAGTTGCTAGGTGAATTGGCTTATCTTGAATAACTTCACTAGGTGGTTCATTAAATGTTCGTGTCATTAGCTTTACTAATTTAGATTCCATTAAGTATAAATGTTCAAGAACTTGCATAATGGACCATTTTTCATTATTTACCTTCTTATTTAACTGTTCATCTGTTAAATGATCAATAACTTCCATAAGTTCTTCACGAATTTGGATATTCTCTTTCAAAAGATATTCCCCATTTCTATTTTAATAATTGTAAACCGAAATTTTTTACCAGACTCTATGAATCTAAAATTTGAGTATTACTCTTATTTAGATAAATATTATGAGTAAACATAAGAAATAATATAAAAAACAAATTTAAATTCTTATTTTTAGTTTAATGTAGCCTGTAAATTTTTACAAATTTGAACGGTTTTAAATGGGTTTGAACGAATTAGATTGTTATTGAACGTTTTTGGAAGAAAATGATTGATTTTTTATTTTTTGTGTCTTATACTTGGTTTTATGAAAGGATGAATTCTATGTTAACTCCGGAAAGACAACAATTCATTATAGAGATGATAAAAAGAATGGGTATTGTGAAATTAAGGGATATCGTAGAAGCCACAAATACTTCTGAGTCGACAATACGACGTGATTTAGTTGAGCTTGAGTCTCTTAATCTCTTAAAAAGAGTTCATGGTGGAGCCGCTTCAATCAATAGCAAAGCCACTGAATTAAGTATGACTGAAAAAACATCCAAAAACGTTCAAAGTAAAAAATTAATCGCCGGGCTAGCAGTAACTCAAATTAATGAAGGCGATTGTATATATTTAGATGCTGGAAGCACTACATTTGAAATGATTCCTTTATTAAAGGGGTTAGATGTAACAGTCGTTACGAATGGATTAATGCATGTTGAAGCTCTTTTCGAAAATGAAGTGTCCGCCTATCTTATAGGTGGAAAAATGAAAGGGCATACAAAAGCGTTGATTGGGAGTATGGCTTCGGAAAGTTTAAAGAATTATCGGTTTGATAAATGTTTTATTGGGGCGAACGGTATCCATCCCGAGTTTGGCTATACTACGCCAGATCCTGAAGAGGCGTTTGTAAAGAAAACAGCAATCTCTATGTCAGAGAAAGTATTCATAATAGCTGATTACAGTAAATTTGGCGAAACAAGTTTTGCAAAGATTGGTGAAATTGAAGAAGCGATTATTTTAACGGACGAAATAGATGATGTACTTGCCAAACAATTTGAGGAAAAAACATCTTTGATAAAGGTAGTGAAATCATGATTTATACAGTAACACTTAATCCTTCAATCGATTACATCGTTGAAGTAGACGATATAGGCTTAGGAAAAATTAATCGAATGAAAAGGGAAAATAAATTTCCTGGTGGTAAAGGAATTAATGTTTCTAGAGTTTTGAAAAGATTAGATGTCGAAAGCATAGCACTTGGTTTCGTCGGAGGATTTACAGGAGATTTTATTAAAAATGTATTGGGAAATGAAAGAGTTACATCTGACTTTGTTCAAGTAGAAGGCGATTCTAGAATTAACATAAAATTAAAATCTCAATTAGAAACTGAAATTAACGGACAAGGCCCAGCAATTTCCGAGGAAAAATTAGATCAATTTTTTTATAAACTAAAACAAATTAAAAAAGGTGATTATGTTGTATTAGCTGGTAATATCCCTAATACATTACCATCTGATTTATATGAACAATTGACTTTGTGGGGACAAGAAAATGGGATCCATATCATTGTAGATGCAAGTGGAAAAGTACTTTTAGATGTGGTTAAACATCGTCCATTTTTTATTAAGCCAAATCATCATGAATTAGGTGACTTATTTGATGTCAAAATTACTTCAATTGAACAAGCAATCCCGTACGGTAAAAAGTTAGTTGAAATGGGTGCTCAAAATGTAGGGATCTCATTTGCAGGTGATGGAGCGATTCTTATTACAGAGTCTTCCGTTTATGTATCAAATGTTCCAAAGGGAGAAGTAATTAATTCAGTCGGTGCAGGTGATTCACTTGTGGCTGGTTTTGTTGGTACTTATGTAAAAACAAATAATATTGAAACTGCATTTAAAGTAGGTGTAGCATCAGGTAGTGCTACCGCTTTTTCAGAGGATTTAACAAAAAGAGAGAAAATTGAAGAATTACTTAATCAAGTAAAGATTGAAAAAGGTTAGGGGGGCGAACTATGAGAATCACAGAATTATTAAAAATAGATACAGTTCTCATTGATTTAAATTCATCATCAAAAATGTCAGTAATTGATGAATTAATACAGGTTTTAGATCAGGCAGGGAAATTAAACGATAAACAACAGTTTAAAGAAGCGATATTAACACGTGAAGGTCAAAGTACAACAGGAATTGGAGAAGGTATTGCAATTCCACATGCTAAGACTGTAGCGGTTAAGGCTCCGGCAATTGCATTTGGTCGATCAAAAGATGGGATTGATTATGAATCACTTGATGGTCAACCGGCTCATTTATTTTTTATGATTGCAGCTAGTGAAGGCGCTAATAATGCGCATTTAGAAACATTATCTAGACTATCTTCACTTTTAATGGATGAAGAATTTCGTGGCTCATTATTAAGAGCAAAAGATGCAAATGAAATTATTCAATTAATCGATCAAAAAGAAAAATCGTTAAATGATGAAAATGAAGAAACAGTAATAGAAGATTCTTCACGTCCACTAGTCCTTGCAGTAACTGCATGTCCAACAGGTATTGCTCACACTTATATGGCGGCAGATGCTTTAAAGGCAAAAGCAAGAGAATTAAATATTGATTTAAAAGTTGAAACGAATGGATCAACAGGGATAAAAAATGAATTAACAAAAGACGAGATTAATAGAGCAGCAGCTATTATCGTAGCAGCGGATAAACAAGTAGAAGTAAATCGCTTTGATGGAAAACATGTCATCCAAGTACCAGTAGCAGATGGAATTCGTAAGTCAAAGGAATTACTTGAAAGAGCTGTTAAACAAGATGCACCAATTTTTCATGCTAATCATAATGGTGGTGGAAGTTCTTCAACTAATCAAGGTTCTGGTATTTACAAGCACTTAATGAATGGTGTAAGTAATATGTTACCTTTTGTAGTTGGTGGAGGAATTCTAATTGCGTTAGCATTTGCGTTTGGAGGTATTCATACAAAAGGTCCAGTTGCTGAATTACTAATGAAAATTGGAGGAACTGGCGCTTTTAGTTATTTAGTTCCTATATTAGCCGGCTTTATTGCAAGTTCGATTGCCGATCGACCTGGATTTGTACCAGGGGTAGTTGGTGGGTTTTTAGCTTCAAGTGCTGGCGCGGGATTCTTAGGTGGTTTAATTGCTGGTTTCTTAGCTGGTTATGTTGTACTTGGACTAAAGAAAGTATTTTCTAAGTTACCTAAGTCATTAGAAGGTATTAAGCCGGTTCTATTATATCCAGTATTTGGATTATTAATTACTGGTATTTTAATGGAATTAGTCGTAAATCCTCCTGTAACTTATTTAAATTCCGCTTTAACTCATTGGTTAAGTAGTTTAAATGGTGGAAACGCTGTATTGTTAGGATTAATTCTTGGTGGAATGATGGCAGTAGATATGGGTGGACCTATAAATAAAGCTGCATTCACATTTGGTATAGCTGCAATTGCAGCAAATAATTTTGCGCCACATGCTGCTGTAATGGCAGGTGGTATGGTACCTCCATTAGGTATTGCTTTAGCTACTACACTTTTCAAATCGAAGTTTACTGAAATGGAACGTAAATCAGGTATTACAAACTATGTTATGGGGATTTCTTTTATAACAGAAGGAGCGATACCATTTGCTGCAGCAGACCCAGTAAGGGTAATTGTAAGTTCTGTTGTAGGTTCTTCAATTGCAGGTGGACTTGCAATGGCATTTGGTATTACATTACCTGCGCCACATGGTGGAGCATTTGTTATTCCGTTAGTAAATAAACCAGTATTGTATTTACTAGCTATATTAATTGGCTCAATCATCACAGCGATCATGCTTGGAATTTGGAAAAAAAGAGTAAATGAATAATTAAGAAAAATAAAAAGGCGACCTTAAAGTCATTACTTTGACTTATGGGATCGCCTTTTTTTATTCAAATGTTAACAGTTTTACAAATACTGGAATTTACAAGTGAATAATAACCTTAATTTAACGCAAAATAAGTCTAATTTATTGTATGAGTTTGGAAATTGGGTGAAATGCATAATGCGTTCTAATAAACATAACCAAAATAATCGAGGTTCAATAATTGAAATAAGTGGCGATTTGGATCGGGATGTAGAAAATGTAAAAAAATCACTAATAAATACGAGTGATTTAACGATCAGACATTTAATGTTTCATAATAAAAAGATTGTAGTTGTCTATATTAGTACAATCGTAGGTAGAGAAGCTCTTGAAGTCCAAATCATTCAACAAATTATTAATAATCCAAAGAATACGATTCCGAATACTGTATCAATAAATGATGTTAAAAGTTCGGATTCATTTGATGAAGGTATTCTCAGTATTGTAAAAGGAAGCACACTCATTTTCACAGAGGATGAAAAAACTGTATTTATTTTAGAAACTACTTCCTTTCAAAATAGATCAATTCAACAGCCTAGTAGTGAACAAACGATCAGAGGCTCCCATGACGGGTTAGTAGAATGTATACTGACAAATATAAATCAAATAAGACGAAGAATTAGTAGTCCTAATCTTGTTGTAAAAACTCTATCACTAGGGGTAGAATCTGATACACGAATAGCAGTCTTATATATTGATACGATTGCAAATGAGGATTTAGTTAAGGAAGTCCATAGAAGACTTTCATATATAAATGTTGATTATGTCCATTCACCGGGTAATCTTGAGGAATTTATAGAAGATGATCCATATTCACCTTTTCCACAAGTATTAACAACTGAGAGATCTGACCGAATAGCGGGTAATTTAATGGAAGGAAAGGTTGCTATTCTAACAGATGGTAGTCCCTCAGCCTTTGTTTTACCAATTACTTTTTTCGCGTTTTATCAATCACCTGATGACTATAATAGCCGATGGATGGTTGCATCATTTGCTCGTATTTTAAGATTGGTTAGTTTTTTAATTGCTATTTCATTACCGGCACTATATATTGCATTAGTTTCTTTTCACTTTGAAATTATTCCAATTGACCTAGTGTTTAATGTAAAAAGCTCATTAGAAAACGTTCCATACCCACCATTAATTGAAGCACTAGGTATGCAAATAACATTAGAATTACTTAGAGAATCTGCAATTAGACTACCGAATCCTATTGCACAAACATTGGGTGTTGTAGGTGGTTTAGTAATAGGAACTGCAGTTGTACAGGCTAATTTGGTATCAAATACGATGATTGTTGTCATTTCACTTACGGCAATTGCATCATTTGTTGTACCAGATAATGAAATCGGAACCTCTGTCCGATTACTTGGTTTTCCTTTAATGTTTGCAGCATCACTAATAGGCTTAATTGGAATCGTTTTTGGACTTAGTATTATCTTAATCCATTTATGTAAACTTGAATCGTTCGGATCACCATATTTCGCGCCATTTGCTCCATTTAGAAAATCAGATTTAAAAGATACAGTTGTTCGCGTTCCACAATGGAAAATGAAAAAACGACCATTTGCAGCTTTACCAAAGACGTTTAAACGAGAAAATAATTCTAGAGGATGGGAAAATGATGAAAAATGAAAAGATGCTTTCAATAACGCAATTCACATTCGTCATCATTCAAGCTCAAATTGGTGTAGGATTACTTTCCCTACCATATGTAGTCCATAAACATGCACAACACGATGGTTGGATTTCAACATTAGTTGCTGGTGGTGGGGTGTTTTTACTTTTACTAATTATGTGGTTACTTGGTAGTAGATTTCCTAAAGATACGATCTATGAATATACAACGAAAATAGTTGGTAAATATATTGGGATTGTAATTTCGTATCTTTATATCTTATTTTTCTTTATTGTTGCGATTTATGTGGTGATCATCACCATTTCTGTACTAAAAAAATGGATTCTTACATTTACTCCACCTTTTGTATTAATCATATTTATAGTTGGTACAGGGGTTTATTTAGCAAAAGAAAATATGAAAGTAATCGCACGATTTTTTACTTTCGTTTGTGTTTTAATTTTATTTTTGATTTTCTTTGAATTTTGTTCTTACAATAATGTAAATTATCGCTATTTATTTCCAGTTGGACAGGCAGGTGTTAAAAACATCCTTCTTGGAGCTCACGATGCACTAATCTCAATGATGGGATTTGAGTTCATTTTAGTCTTATTTCCGTATGTAAAAGGAAAGCCAAACAAAATATTAAAAGCTGGAACAATCTCAATTAGTTTTGTAAGCATCTTGTATACATTTTTTTTAATTACAAGCTATATGAGTTTTAGCAAAGCAGAAATTGAAATCGTACCTGAGCCAATTTTATATTTACTAAAATCATTATCATATGAAGTGATTGAAAGATTAGACCTTGTCTTTCTTTCTATATGGGTTGTACCAATCTTAACTTCATTTGTGACCTATTTATATTTAACTAGTTTCGGAATCAGCAAACTCTTAAGGTTTAAAAGCCATAGTAAAACAACTATTTTTACAGGACTTGCTATTGCGATCATCTGTACTTTTTTACCAAATAGTGAAGAATTTGTAAAGAAATTTGGGACAATTCTTTCTTTTATAAGTTATTTTTTTATCTTTGCATTACCATTAATTTTATTAATTGTTTCGCTTATAAGAAAAAAGAAAGAACTCGGTAATTCATATGAAATATAAATTAGTATTGATCTGTTTAATTTGTATTTTGCCATTAACTAGTTGTTGGGATCAAAGATTACTAAAGGAGTCTAGGCTAGTTTATAGTGCTGGATTTGATTTAGCAGAGGATAATAATATGCTAGTAACTGCAGTCATTAAAACAAATAGCCAAGGTGGAAGTGATCCTACACAAGTTAAAACAACAAATGTCATTATTACTGCCACTGGAAAAACATCAAGTGATGCAAGAATAAAAGTTACTCGAAAAGTAGCAGGTGATTATGCTACTAATAAAACAAGGGTTTTATTACTTGGGGATGAATTGTCTAAACAGGATATTTATCCTATATTCGATGTTATATATAGAGACCCAAGAAGTTCATTAGGGGCAAAAGTTATTATTACTAAGGGCCGAGCGGTAGAAATTTTAAAACTAAGCAAAGTAGAGGAAACACTCATAAGCGAAGAAATTTTGGATCTAGTAACTAACGCAGAAAGTCATACGATGGTTCCGATTGAAAATGTTGAAACAATCTGTACAATTATGTTCGACCCAGGTGAAGATATTTTTTTGCCGCTAATTGAAAAAGATGAAGATAAATTGATCGATATTTCTGGGGTAGCATTATTTAACGATCACAAATATACAGGGTATAATCTTTTAGGAGATGAACCTACTATGTTACTTTTATTTAAAAATCAAATGAAGAAATACGCAAGATTCAATGTAGAAGTTAGTCCGAAAGAAAAAGATATTAGGGAACGATATATAACGATTCAAGTGAAAAAAAATAAGCCAAAAATGAAAATTAAAGTATCAAAAGGAAATAAAATAACCGTAAATTTAAATCTAAAACTGGACGTTGATACACTTGAGTATTCACATGATGAATTAGATTCCCAAAAAGAAATTGATAAGTTAAATAAAAAAATTTCAAAGCAATTAACAATAAAAGCTGAAAAAATCATTAAAACACTTCAAGAATCAAACTGTGATGCTTTAGGAATTGGCAGACAATTAATTTCATTTCATCCAGACGTGTGGAAAAAACTGGATTGGAAAAAAGACTATGCTAAAATTACCATTAAACCAAAAGTTGAAGTGAAAATTGTTGGAACAGGTATTTTAAAATAATAAAACCATCCATTGAGGATGGTTTCAGACTGTTGACAAACGCTCGCTTTCTTCGTTACTTCGCCTGTCTGCGGTGCTCATTACCGTCTAGGGTAACTCCGCTCCTCACCAGGCTTCGCGCCTCGAAAGACAAGCGCTTGCAATCAGTCTGAAAATCAAGTTTAAAGTACTTTGTCTACACACTGAAACCATCCATTGAGGATGGTTTTTTTGATTAGTTAGATTACAAAGTAATAAACACAGAAGAAATGACAAAGTGTTCCTAGCATAATAAATATATGGAAAATTTCATGGAATCCCCAATTTTTAAAAGATAAAAATTTAGGCTTAATTCCATAAATCACGCCACCAACTGTGTAGAAAATTCCACCTAAGATTAGCGCGAACATCCCTTTCATACTAATCGCATCAGATAAAGGTGCCGAAGCAAGTATAATAACCCATCCTAAAGCGATATAAAGGGCTGTTGATAACCATCTTGGACAACTAAACCAAATCAACTTGAACAAAACACCACAAAATGCAATGAAAGATACAATAGAAAAAATGATCCATCCCAATGTACCTTTTAGACTAATGATACAAAAAGGAGTATATGTACCTGCAATTAAGACAAAGATCATTGAATGATCCATCCGTCTTAAGAAAGCGATTATTTTATCGCTAGCTTTAGACATATGATAGGTCGTTGAAGCTGAATAGAGAAGTATCATACTTACACCGAATGCAATAACCGCAGATGTTTGTAATAAACTTCCACCAGAAAAAGTTGACTTTAAAACCATCGCTAGTAACCCAAATAGTGATAATATAGCACCGACTAAATGTGTCATGGAATTAATAGGTTCACGCATAAAGTTCCCCATGTTTATCTCCTCCAACTATGTTATGTAGTTTTGATAACTACATATAAAGTTATCACTAACTATATTATATAGTCAAGTGTTTAAAGAGAAAATTTTTTATGATAAAATTAACCTGTAAATTACATAAAAAGAGGTTAACAACTGTTAGTTTAAATTTATAAAAGTTTATAAAAATATCACAATTTGTTCTAAATGCAAATCACTCATTGTGTTTATATAGAATACATGAGGTGAGTAATTTGAAAGTTGATTCGATCTGTGGAACTGAACAAACTCTTAATAATATGAATAAATCATTGATACTTGCAAAAAGAG